>NZ_CP113162.1:2639205-2955322 GCF_029030725.1 [Pseudomonas] carboxydohydrogena | reverse complement strand
CGGTGATGCAGGATTTCGGCGTCACCAAGGGCGACCGTGTCGTGATCTACATGCCGATGGTGCCGGAGGCCGTGATTGCGATGCTGGCCTGCGCGCGCATCGGCGCGATTCATTCGGTGGTGTTCGGGGGCTTTGCCTCGAAGGAGCTTGCGACCCGCATCGACGACGCCAAGCCGAAGCTGATCTTCTCCGCGAGCTGCGGCATCGAGCCCGGCCGCGTTGTGCAGTACAAGCCGCTCCTCGACGAGGCGATCCGGCTCGCGTCGTTCAAGCCGCAGACCTGCATCATTCTCCAGCGTCCGCAGCAGGGATGCGATCTTGTTTCCGGCCGCGACCACGACTGGGCCAGCCTGCGCCAGAAGGCGCTTGCCGCGGGCAAGCGCGCCGCCTGCGTGCCGGTGCTCGCGACCGATCCGCTCTACATTCTCTACACGTCCGGCACCACCGGCGTGCCGAAGGGCGTGGTGCGCGACAATGGCGGGCACATGGTGGCGCTGAAATGGTCGATGTCGAACCATTACGACGTCAAGCCGGGCGAGGTGTGGTGGAGCGCGTCCGACATCGGCTGGGTGGTCGGCCACAGCTATATCGTGTACGGGCCGCTACTTCACGGCAACACCACGATCCTCTACGAGGGCAAGCCGATCGGCACGCCGGACGCGGGCGCGTTCTGGCGCGTCATCGCCCAGCACAAGGCTGTGGCGTTGTTCACCGCGCCGACGGCCTTCCGCGCCATCAAGAAGGAAGACCCCGACGGCGCGCTGATGAAGAAGTACGACCTGTCGCGCTTCCGCACGCTGTTTCTCGCCGGCGAGCGGGCCGATCCGCCGACGGTGGAATGGGCGCAGGCGCGGTTGCAACGCCCGGTGATCGATCACTGGTGGCAGACCGAAACCGGATGGGCGATCGCGGGCAATCCCGTCGGCATCGGCGCGCTGCCGGTGAAGCCGGGCTCGGCCACCGTTGCGATGCCGGGCTATCAGGTCGATATCGTCGATGAATCGGCCAGGCCCGTGCCCGCGAACACCACGGGCTCGATCGTCGTCAAGCTGCCGTTGCCGCCATCCTGCCTGCCGACGCTGTGGCAGCAGGACGAACGCTGCAAGGAAGCGTATTTCACCGAATTTCCCGGCTACTACAAAACCTCGGATGCCGGCTACAAGGACGAGGACGGCTACGTGTTCGTGATGGGCCGCACCGACGACATCATCAACGTCGCCGGACACAGGCTCTCGACCGGCGGCATGGAGGAAATTCTCGCCTCGCACCCGGATGTCGCCGAATGCGCCGTGCTGGGCATCAAGGATCAGCTCAAGGGCGAGGTGCCTTGCGGTTTCCTGGTGCTGAAATCGGGAGCCACCCGCAGCGCCAGGGACATCGAAAGCGAGGTCGTCGGCATGGTCCGCGACAGGATCGGCCCCGTCGCGGCCTTCAAGCGCGCGGTCACGGTGCCGCGCCTGCCGAAGACGCGCTCCGGCAAGATCCTGCGCGGGACTATGAAGAAGATCGCCGATGGCGACCCCTGGAGCATGCCGGCGACGATCGAGGACCCGAAAGCGCTGGACGATATCAGCGCCGCGCTGAAGGGCTGAGCGCCAGAAAAGGCTTGAGAAGCGAGGCTTTCCGGCCTAGCCAGATAGAGATGCCACCGTAAGTGGCGTCGCTATCTGCAAGCCATGGAGGCCTTTGCGATGAACGAAGACGCATTCAACATCAGCTTGCGCGGCTTTCTCAAGAAAGTCGGAATCACCAGCCAACGTGAGATCGAAGCCGCCATCCGCGGCGCGCTCGCGGATGGACGGCTGAAAGGCAACGAGACAATTCCCGCCAGGATGACGTTGCATCTCGGCGGCATCGATTTCACCCATGTCGTGGAAGCACGCATTGACCTCGAATAGAATAACGTGACCTTGAGACCTGCAATTGCAATGGCGGCGTTCGCCGCGAGCCTTCTGGTGTCGGCCTGCGCGCAGTTCGATCGCACGTCGCTGCCGCAGGCGGCAGCGACCGATGACGACGCGATCTGCCGCCAGCAGGGCGAACCCGGCTCGCAGCCTTATGTCGCTTGCCGCCGCGATCGTGACGTTGCCGCGTCACGGGCATCGCGCTCGGAGGCCGGTGTCGAGCGCGCGCACAAGAATCTCGCCGAGGATATGCTCAACGGCCGGTGAGCCAGATGTAACGCGGCGCGGTTTCCGCCGTAGAACGGATCATGATGACAACAATATCGGGATTTCGCGCCTCGGCGCTTGCCATGGCGGTTTTCGTACTCCTGTCCGGAGTGGTTTCGGATGCGCGCGCCGAGCCGGACAACGTCACCAGCCGCGATCGCATCCTGCGCGATCCGCAGATTCCCGCGCTCGGCAACCCCGACGGCGATGTCACCATCGTCGAGTGGTTCGATTATCAGTGCCCGTATTGCAAGACGCTGTCGCCGGAACTTGAAAAGATCATCAAGGAAGATGGCCATGTGCGGTTCGTGCTGAAGGATTGGCCGATTCTGGGGCCGCCGTCGCCGGAGGCCTCGCGCCTCGTGCTGGCGGCGAAATATCAGGGCAAGTTCGAAGCGGCGCACAAGGCGCTGATGGCGCGCGTCGGGCGGCTCACCACGGGCACCATCGACGAGACGCTGGCGGCTGCCGGCATCGATGTGGCGAAGGCGAAGGCCGATCTCGAAACAAACAAGGCCGAGATCGAGGCGCTGCTCGCGCGCAACAACGAGCAGGCCGAAGGGCTTGGGTTCAATTCCACGCCCTCGTTCATCATCGGCACGTTCCGCATTCCGGGCGTCATGAAGCCCGAGCTGTTCAAGCTCGCGATCGCCGATGCCCGAGCCAAGGCGAAGGCCGAGAGCGGCAAGGCGGCTCCGAAGGCCAAGGCCAAGTCCGGCAAGAGCCAGCCCAAGGCGAAGGAAGCGCCGCCGAAATAGGATGGCCGTTTTTTAAGGGCGCGGCATTTGCCGGCGAAAAATATATCGTGCACCGATGGTGCAATGGCAGGTTGTAGAAGCGGGCGGCATTGCGGATGACCGCCAGCCGGGCTGTTCATAAAAGAACGCATCGCCCGAAAACCTGCTCCTGTTAAATTCAGGCTGTAAAATCGCGGACGAATGCGCTTGCCGGTTATCCGAACGGCAAGAGCGCGGCAGAATGTTTCTCATTTACTGGGACGCTGAATACACAACTCTGTTCATGTTCATGAATCGCCGCTTTTAAATCCGCAACTTGCAGATGCGGTAAGCGCCCGCGCCGAAAAAACGCGGTCTGCATGTTTAATACATTCTTATGCGCATCATGAAACTTTTGTCACATTCAACCTGCCGCCCAGGCGTGGGCGAGCCTTAATTGAGGAATATCCGATGTTTTTGCACCGGAACAAGGCGAATATTCAAAGTGCCATTGCTGATGCCATCGATCGCTCGCAAGCAGTGATCGAGTTCATGGTGGACGGCACCGTCATCACCGCTAACAAGAATTTTCTGACGGCGTTCGGATATGCGCTCGATGAAATCAAAGGCAAGCATCACAGCATGTTTGTCGATCCGTCGATGCATGATAGCCCCGCCTATCAGGCGTTCTGGAGCAAGCTCGGCCAGGGTCATTTCGAGGCCGGCGAGTTCAAGCGCGTTGGCAAGGGCGGCCGCGAAATCTGGATCGTCGGCAGTTACAATCCGATCCTCGGCAAGGATGGCAAGCCGAGCAAGATCGTCAAGCTCGCGACGGACATCACCGATGCGAAAATCCGCGGCATGGAGGATACAAGCAAGCTCGGCGCCATCTCGAACTCGCAAGCCGTGATCGAATTCGATATGAGCGGCATTGTCCTCACGGCGAATGAGGGTTTCCTCAAGACGATGGGTTACGCGCTGGCCGAAATCCGGGGCAAGCACCACAGCATGTTCGTGGAGCCGGCAATGCGCGAGAGCGAAGCCTATCGCGAGTTCTGGGACAGCCTCAATCGGGGCGTCTATCAGAAGGCCGAATACAAGCGCATCGGGAAAGGCGGCAGGGAAGTCTGGCTTCTGGCGACCTATGCGCCGATCATCGACGATGCCGGAAGGGCATTCAAGGTCGTCAAGTTCGCAACGGACGTGACCGAGCACAAGTTGCGCGTCGCCGATTCCGACGGGCAGATCTCCGCGATCGGAAAATCCCAGGCGGTCATCGAATTCGAGATGGACGGCACGGTCCGTGGTGCCAATGCCAACTTCCTGAAGACGCTGGGCTATACTCTCGACGAGATCAAGGGACGCCATCACAGCATGTTCGTGACGTCCCAGGAGCGGGAGAGCGAGACGTATCGTGATTTCTGGGCGGCTCTCAACCGCGGCGAATATCGGTCCGGCGAATTCCAGCGCGTCGGCAAGGGCGGCAAGGATGTCTGGATTCAGGCTTCATACAATCCGATCCTCGATCTCAACGGCCGGCCGTTCAAGGTCGTGAAATACGCAAGCGACACCACCGCGCAGGTGGTCGCGCGCATGAAGAGCGAGCGGGTGCGAAGCATGATGGATAGCGTCGCTTCGGGCGCCGAGGAACTCAACGCCTCGGTTCGCGAGATCGCCGAGGCGATGCGTAAGTCCCGGGACACCGTGCTCGATGTGGTGGCGCGGGTGGAAGTCGCGGATGAGCGCGCGCGCCGGCTCAACGATGCGGCTTCGGCGATGGAGGGGATTGTCGAAATCATCGGCAACATCACCGGCCAGATCAATCTGCTGGCTCTCAACGCGACGATCGAGTCCGCACGCGCGGGAGAAGCCGGGCGCGGCTTCGCCGTGGTGGCGTCCGAGGTCAAATCCCTTGCGACGCAGGCCAAGCATGCGACCGACAAGATCGCGGGCGAGATCGGCGGATTGACCGAGATTTCACGCAATGTCGGAGCCTCGCTCGATGCGATCAAGAGCGAGATCCAGCAGGTCAGCGAATATGTCGCTTCCACGGCGGTGGCGGTGGAGCAGCAAAGCACGGTGACCAGCGACATGTCGGCCAGCATGCAGCGCGCGGCGGCGGAAGCTGCGACCATCGGTCTTGCGGCCTGATCGGCCGAAATAAACGAAGGCGGCGGCAGCCCGTGGGTTGCCGCCGCCTTTGATCTTTCGGGAATGCTGACCGGCGGTTCGCTGCCGCGCGGAACGGCTTATTCCTCGTCGTCGTGTTTCTTGTCGTGGCCGAGCGTCTTGAGCTTGGCGAACACCGCATCGACGTTGATGTCCTCCTGCTCCTTGGCGGACAGCGGGGCCTCGTGCTCGGCTTCGCGGCGCGTGGTTTCGGAGGCGGGCAGCAGCGTCACGCCGCCATATTCCTGCTTCGCCGGCTTTTCCTTCGCCGCGCGCTGCACCTCGAAATCGAGTTCGATCTGGGTGCACAGGCCGAGCGTCACCGGGTCCATCGGGGTGAGGGTCGAGGCGTTCCAGTGGGTGCGGTCGCGCACGCTGGCGATCGTGGTCTTGGTGGTGCCGACGAGGCGCATGATCTGCGCATCCTTCAGTTCGGGATGGTTGCGCACCAGCCAGAGGATGGCGCTCGGGCGCTCGTGGCGGCGCGACACCGGGGTGTAGCGCGGGCCCTTTTTCTTCGCGGCGGTCGGCAGCACCACCTTGGATTCCTGCAACCGCAGGCGATAATCCGGATCTTTCTCGCCTTTTTCGATTTCCTCGCGGGTCAACTGGCCGGTGGAGATCGGGTCCATGCCCTTGATGCCCTGCGCGGCGTCGCCGTCGGCGATGGCGCGGACCTCGAGCGGATGCATCTTGGTGAAGTCGGCGACCTGATCGAACGACAGCGCGGTGTTGTCCACCAGCCATACGGCCGTCGCTTTCGGCATCAGCGGTGCATTGCTCATGGCAAATCTCCTTTGTGCTTCGCCCGCCTTTTTGAGAGGCGAAGCCGTCTGGTCGTTAGAATTGACGGAAATTGGCACCTATATAGTCCGTCATCGCCTCGCCGCGCAACCTGTCAGAAATCCGCCACAGGGCGGGAAGGGCGGGCTTGACAGGGGAGGGGATGCGGCTCCTATTCCCTCGCATTCTCTTTTACATAGGCCCGGTCGGCTTGGCCTCGCGGCGCCAAAGCCCTATATCAGGGACATCGGTCCGTGATCCGCTCTAAACCCCTGTTTCGGCTGAAAAATGACCCTGCAAACTGAGAAACCGCCACTTTCGATCGTGCTCTGTTCCCCCCGCGGCTTCTGCGCCGGGGTGGTACGGGCCATCGATACCGTCGAGCGGGCCCTGAAGCTCTATGGCGCGCCGGTCTATGTGCGTCACGAGATCGTGCATAACCGCTACGTGGTGGAAAGCCTGCGCGACAAGGGCGCGATTTTTGTCGCCGAACTGGACGAGATTCCGCAGACCGACGCCCCGGTGGTGTTCTCGGCCCACGG
The DNA here is from genome assembly GCF_029030725.1 of [Pseudomonas] carboxydohydrogena. Taxonomy (NCBI): domain Bacteria; kingdom Pseudomonadati; phylum Pseudomonadota; class Alphaproteobacteria; order Hyphomicrobiales; family Nitrobacteraceae; genus Afipia; species Afipia carboxydohydrogena. Next base: position 2,948,941 of record NZ_CP113162.1, on the reverse strand, counting down.
GGTTCCCAAGGCCATCCCGGCCGAGGCCGGCAAGCGCCATTTCTTCACCCTGGACGCGACCTGCCCGCTGGTGACCAAGGTTCACCGCGAGGCGGCGATCCACTTCAAGCGCGGCCGCGAGATCCTGCTGATCGGTCATGCCGGGCACCCGGAAGTGGTCGGCACGCTCGGCCAGTTGCCGAAGGGCGCGGTGGTGCTGATCGAGACCATGGAAGCCGCGCGGTCGTTCCAGCCGAAGGACGCCTCCAAGCTCGCCTTCGTGACCCAGACCACGCTCTCGATCGACGACACCAAGGAAATCGTCGCGGTGCTCAAGGAGCGTTTTCCGGAGATCGACGGCCCGCACAAGGAAGACATCTGCTACGCCACCACCAATCGCCAGCTCGCGGTCAAGAAGGTCGCGCCGAAGGTCGATGCGATGATCGTGGTCGGCTCGCCGAATTCCTCGAACTCGCAGCGTCTGCGCGAGGTCGCCGAGCGCGAGGGCTGCAAGGTCTCCGTGCTGGTGCAGCGCGCCTCCGAACTCGACTGGTCGAAATTCGAGGGCATCAGCCGCCTCGGCATCACCGCGGGCGCATCCGCGCCGGAAGTGATCGTCGAGGAGATCATGGACGCCTTCGCCGCGCACTATAAGCTGCACGTCGAAACCGTCTCGGCGGCCGAGGAGGATGAATTCTTCCCGCTGCCGCGTCCGCTGCGCAACGAGGCGGCGGCCGCGGAAAAGGCCGCTGGCTGAGGACGCACGGGCAATTCGCCGCTCCGGCGTCTTCAATCCGGCAGTCCGCCGGTGATATGATCGCGCAACGCTCCTGATTCCGGCATTGCATCGGGGGCGATCACGACAGCCAATTTCGGAATCGGAACACCCTGATGGCGGTTTATACCGACGTTGCCGCCGACGAGCTTGCGGGCTTCCTGTCCGGTTACGATCTCGGCGATCTGTTGTCCTACAAGGGCATCGCCGAGGGCGTCGAGAATTCCAATTTCCTGCTGCACACCACGCGCGGTCACTTTTTCCTGACGCTCTATGAAAAGCGCGTCGCCAAAGGCGACCTGCCGTTCTTCCTCAATCTGATGGGCCATCTCGCCGCGCGCGGCATCATCTGTCCGCAGCCGGTGGCGAATAAAGACGGCGAGACGCTCGGCCTGCTCGCGGGACGTCCGGCGGCGATCATCGACTTTCTCGAAGGCGTGTGGCCGCGCAAGCCCGGTGTCGTGCATTGCGCCGCGATCGGCGAGGCGCTGGCGAAGCTGCATCTGGCGGGGGCGGATTTCGCGATGTCGCGCGCCAACGCGCTATCGGTCGCGGGCTGGCGGCCGCTGTTCGAGGCGTCCGGGGCGCGCGCGGACACCGTGCAGCCGGGCCTGCGCGATTTTCTTGCCGCCGAACTCGCTCATCTGGAGCAAAGCTGGCCGGCCGATCTGCCGCGCGGCATCATCCATGCCGACCTGTTTCCCGACAACGCGCTGTTTCTCGGCGACACATTGTCGGGACTGATCGACTTCTATTTCGCCTGCAACGATCTGTTGGCCTACGACGTCGCGATCTGCCTCAACGCCTGGTGCTTCGAGGCCGATCATTCCTTCAACGTCACTAAGGCGCGGGCGTTTCTCAACGCCTACGGCAAGGTGCGTCCTCTGAGCGCGAAAGAGCAGGCGGCGTTTCCGCTGCTGGCACGCGGGGCGGCGTTGCGCTTCCTGCTGACGCGGCTGGTGGACTGGCTCAACGTGCCGCCCGGCGCGCTGGTGAAGCCGAAAGACCCGCTCGAATATGTCCGCAAGCTGCGCTTTCATCAAAGCGTACGGACGATTGCCGATTACGGCCTCGCCACTTCGGAAAACGTGACGTGAGCGAGCCGTCCCGTCCGCATGTGGTGATCTTCACCGATGGCGCCTGCTCGGGAAATCCGGGGCCGGGCGGCTGGGGCGCGATCCTGCGGTTCGGCGAGGTCGAGAAGGAAATGAAGGGCGGCGAGAACCCGACCACCAACAATCGCATGGAATTGATGGCGGCGATCTCCGCGCTGGAGGCGCTGAAGAAACCGGCCAGCGTCGATCTCACCACCGACAGCCAGTATGTCCGTCAGGGCATCACGAGCTGGATTCACAACTGGAAGAAGAATGGCTGGCGCACGGCGGACAAGAAGCCGGTGAAGAATGCCGAACTCTGGCAGCGGCTCGAGGCGGCGCTGAAGCCGCACGAGGTGCGCTGGCACTGGATCAAGGGCCACGCCGGTCACGCCGAGAACGAACGCGCCGATCAGCTCGCGCGCGACGGGCTGGCCGAGCATCGCTCGAAATAAAAATGCCCGGCGCGCGGCCGGGCATTTTTCATCAACGATTGCTGGAATTCTCAAAGCTGCCCGAGCAGCGTGTCGCCGCCGGACACCTCGACCTTGCCGGGGTTCGGCTCGAGGTTGAGTTTCTTCACCACACCGTTGTCCACCAGCATCGAATAGCGGTTCGAGCGGATGCCGAGACCGCGCGCGGACAGGTCGATGTCGAGGCCGATCGCCTTGGCGAAATCGGCGCTGCCGTCGGCGAGATAGATCGCCTCATTGTTGAAATCGGTGTCGCGCTTCCAGGCATTCATGACGAAGACATCGTTGACGGAGACCACCGCGATGGTGTCGATGCCCTTGGCCTTGATCGCGGCGGCGTTCTGAAACACGCTCGGCATGTGCATCTTGTGGCAGGTGCCGGTGTAGGCGCCCGGAACGGCGAACAGCGCCACCTTTTTCCCCTTGAAAATCTCGTCCGTGGTCTTCGGCTTCGGGCCTTCTTCCGTCATCACGGTGAAGGTGGCCTGCGGCAGGCTGTCGCCGACTTTAATGCTCATGCGTATCTCCTTGAAAAAATCTGCTGGGTGGATCGGAAGGCGTGCCGCGTGCCAGCGTCGCGGCCGCCGCTCAATACAGATTGACGTTGAACTCGTAGGCGCGCTCGCCGCCGGTCAGGGTGAATTTGAGCGCGGCGCCTTCCGGGTTGACGCCGGACGGCAGGCCGACGAGATCGAACACGAAACGCTTCACGCCGGGCGGATGATGCGCGGCGAGCTTCGGCACCGGCAACGCCCAGTCCGGCGACGGCCCCTCCACGAACAGCGCGGGCTCCTCTTTCTTCTCCGAGGTGACATCGACCTGCACGGTCTTGGGGCCGACGCGCTTGACGTCGCGGATGGTCAGCGGATTGGGGTCGCCGACATTGGCGGGCTTCGGCACGCGGTCGAGTGCGGCGCTCAGCGTGCTGTCCTCGGTGCTGGCGACGCTGGTGAAGGGCAGCGACAAATCGGCCTGCGCCGGCACGCACAGTTTTTCGCAGACCGCATACTGGATGTTGGCGTTGAGCGTGACCGGCTTGCCCGCATCGCGGACGGCGATGCGAAGCGGGATCACGATTTCGTTGTGATAGCCGAGCGCGATGCCGCCCGCGCCGTCGGGAAAGGCCTGCGGCGCGGGCCATAGCACCGTGACAGCCTCGACGTTCTCGGATTTGGAGAAATCGAATCGCGGCGGCACGCCGGAATCGCCGGGCGTGCGCCAGTAGGTTTTCCAGCCCGGATCGAGCTTGAAATTGATGCCGCCGAGCAGCACGGGGCCGTTGCGAGAGCCCGCGAGCAGCCGAAGCTGCGCGTGGCTGTCGCGGGTCCATGGCGACGTATCCTGCGCGTGCGAGGCGCATGGCAGCGCAACGAGCGTTGCAGCCGCGAGCAGAGCAGCGCGGAGCTTTACGGGAACAATGTCATTCATGCGACGTCTTACAAACACGGTGCGAAGAAAGGGCTGGTTGATTGACAGGAAGGACACCCAATATCAGGATCAGGCAAGAACAAAGAGACGGTTTGATGGACGAGAAACGGACATCTGGAGCACAGCCGGCTGGTTCTGACGAGCGTGCGGGAAAGGCTGTTTCGACGGAAACGACTTATCTCGACGGGCAGCTCCTTATCGCGATGCCGGTAATGGAAGACGAGCGGTTTGCGCGTTCGGTCATCTATGTTTGTGCGCATTCCGCCGATGGCGCAATGGGAATTATCGTGAACCGCCCCGCCGGCAGTATTGATTTCCCGCAATTGCTGCGGCAGCTCGATATCATCGACGACGCGGCACCGATCGAACTGTCCGATGATGGCGAAACGGTGAAGATCCTGCGCGGCGGCCCGGTCGAAACCAGCCGCGGTTTTGTCCTGCATTCGTCCGACTACTCGATCAAGGACGCGACATTGCCGATCGATGGCGGCATCTGCCTCACCGCGACGCTCGATATTCTCAAGGCGATTGCCCAGGGCACGGGGCCGCGGCAGGCCATTCTCGCGCTCGGCTACGCCGGGTGGGCGCCGGGACAACTGGAGAGTGAAATCCAGCACAACGGCTGGCTGCATTGCCCGGCCGACCCGGATCTGATTTTCGGCCGTGACATGGATGACAAGTACCAGCGTGCGCTGAAGAAGATCGGTATCGATCTGGGAATGTTGTCGAACAGCGCGGGTCACGCCTGAGGCGTGACGGGCGGGCCGTTCAGCGGCTTTGCTGGGGCGCAGCCGCAGGGGCGGCCGGTGGCGACGCGGCCGGAGCAGTCGTCGCGGCAGCAGTTGATGTCGGCGTTGGCGAGGAGCGCAGCGACAGGCGGCGCGGCCGCTGCGGCGCCTCGGTCTTGTCGCCGGTCAGCAGGCGCGTGGCGCTGGCCGCGTCCATCGGCTCGCCGAAGGCGAAGCCCTGCGCGTACTCGCAGCCGAGCTGGTAAAGCTCCACCGCGTCCGAATCCGTCTCCGCGCCTTCCGCCACCACTTCCATGCCGAGATCGTGCGCCATCGCGATGATGGATTTCAACAGCGTCGGCCGCGCGCCGTTGCGCGTCGTGCGCACGAACGACTGGTCGATCTTGATGGTGTCGAACGGAAAGCGCTGCAAATAGGACAGCGACGAGTGGCCGGTGCCGAAATCGTCGAGCGACAGTCCGGTGCCGAGCTCCTTGATCCGGTGCAGCATCTGGGCCGCGTGCTCGGGATTTTCCATCACGAGAGATTCGGTCAATTCCAGCTTGAGCGAGCCGCGCGCCACCGCCGAGCGCGACAGCACGCCGCGCACGTCGTGGATCAGGTCGTGGCGCAGCAACTGGCGCGACGAGACGTTGACGCTCGCGAACAGCGGCACGCGGGTGCGTGTCGCGCGCTGCCATGCGCTCAATTGCTTGGCGGTCGTGTCCATCACGAACTGGCCGAGATCGACGATCAGGCCGATCTCCTCGGCGATGGAGATGAATTCGGACGGCGATAAACGTCCAAGTTTGGGATGATCCCAGCGCGCCAGTGCCTCGAAGCCCGCCACCGCGCGATCCTCCAGCCGCATGATCGGCTGGTAGAGGATGGTGATTTCCTGCCGCTCGATGGCGCGGCGCAGTTCGGATTCCAGCGTCAGGCGGTCGGTCTTGCGCGCGCGCATCGGCGGTTTGTAGACGTCGATGCGGTCGCCGCCGATCCGCTTGGAGTGATACATCGCAAGCTCGGCGTCCTTGACGATCTCGTCGGTCAGCGGCGCCTGCGGATCGCTGAGCGCGAGGCCGATCGAGGCGGTGAGGAAAATCTCGCGCTCGTTGAAGGCGATCGGCGCGCGGATGGTCTTGCGGATGGTTTCGGCCAGCGCGGTGATATTGGCGGGCTCGTGCTCGGACGTCAGCAGCAGGCCGAACTGGTCGCCGGCGAGCCGGGCCAGAGTGTCCTGCGGCTTGAGAATGCGCGCCAGCCGCCGCGCCAGCGTCAGCAGGATGGAATCGCCGACCGCGATGCCGACGGAATCGTTGACCTGCTTGAAGCGGTCGAGGTCGATCACCATCACGGTGGGCCGCAGGTTCGGCGCGGTCTTGATGAAGCCCGCCATCGCATTGAGGCGGTCCATGAACAATTGCCGGTTCGGCAGGCCGGTGAGATTGTCGTGCACGGAATCGTGCAGCATACGCTCTTCGGCGTTCTTGATCTCGGTGACGTCCGAGAGCGTGCCGACCACGCGCGCGACCTCGCCGTCGGAGCCGACCACCGGGCGCGCCTTCAGCGCGAACCACATGAAATGCCCGTCCGGCGTGCGCAGGCGGAAATCCTGGACCAGACGGCCGCGGCGCTGGTCGAGCACGCTGTCGAGGGCGGCGCGGAAGCGATCCTGATCGAGCGGGTGCAGAACTTCGAGCCATCGCGCGGCGGGGCCTTCCAGCGTGCCGCGCTTGAGGCCGAGCAGGCCCTCTGTCTCCGGGCTGGTGAACACCTTGTCGGCGGAGACGTCCCAGTCCCAGATCAGGTCGCCCGATCCGGTCAGCGCCAGCGCGCGGCGTTCGACGTCGGAGACGATGCCGGTCGTTGCACCACCCGCGAAGGCGTGCTGCATCACCGTGAAGCCGATCAGCATCACGATCAGCACGAGGCCGCCGAGCAGAGCGGGGCCGACGATGTCGTTGGTCACCGCGCCGGTGACGGTCATGCCCGCCGCGATCACCCAGACGAGAAACAAAAACCATGTCGGGATCAGCAGCACGGCGCGGTCGAAACCTTGCGTGGCGAGATAGACGATCAGCGCGAAGCCCGCGCCCGCGATGAGAAATAGCGAAATGCGCGCGATGCCGGAGGCGACGGCGGGATCGAACAGCGCCAGCGCCACCAGCGCGCCGAGGAAGGCGACCCAGCCGATGGTGATATGCGAGTATCGCACATGCCATCGCGACAGGTTGAGGTAGGCGAACAGGAACACCAGCAGCGTCGCCGCCAGCATCGCCTCGCCCGAGGCGCGCCAGACGCGCTCGGCATCGACCGACATGTCGAACACCTTGCCCCAGAATCCGAAATCGACCCCGATATAGACGAGCACCGCCCAGGCGAGTGCTGCGGCGGCGGGGAACATGATGCTGCCCTTCACCACGAACAGGATCGTCAGCACCAGCGCGAGCAGGCCGGCGATGCCGATGACGATACCCTGGTACAGCGTGAAGGAATTGACCTTGTCCTTGTAGGCTTCCGGCTCCCACAGATAGAGCTGCGGAATGGCGTCGGTGCGCAGTTCGGCGACGTAGGTCACGACCGCGCCGGGATCGAGCGTGATGCGGAAGATGTCGGCGGTCGAGGAGTCCTGCCGGTCGGGCCGGTCGCCGGCGGAGGGCGTGATGGTGGCGATGCGCGACAGGCCAAGGTCGGGCCACAGCAGGCCGGACGAGACGATGCGATAATGCGGCACCACGATCAGGCGGTCGATCTGTTCGTCGGTGGTGTTGGTCAGCGCGAACACCACCCAGTTCTTGCCGCCCTCGCGCGCGCGCACCTCGATGCGGCGGACGATGCCGTCAGGGCCGGGCGCGGTCGAAACCTGGATGCGGTCGGTGTCGCTGTGCTGGAACTCGAGAACGCCGGTGAGGTCGATGGCAGGCGCGTCGGTGCGGACGCTGATGGCGTCGACCGCGTATGCCGGCTGGTGGGCGGCCAACATCAGGAAGCTGAGCGCGAGCAGCGCGTAGCATCTGATCGAACGCAAGGTGTCTGTCTCCGCGGTCGGGCGCGGGACCCCTCAGGGGTCCCGGCGGGAGCGCGATCAATGACACGAAAGCGAGATGAATCAAAGGCTTTACAGCCCCGTCATCCCCTCAAACCGTGAGCACAATCTTGCCAATATGCTGCCCGCTTTCCATCCGGGCATGGGCCTTGGCGGCGTCTTGAAGCGAAAACTCGCTGTCGATCAGGGGCTTTAGCTGTCCCTTGAGGATCCAGGGCAGGACGGTCGCCTCGATGGCCTTAACCATCGCCGCTTTATCCTTGTCCGAACGCGGGCGCAGCGTCGATCCGGTGTGCCAGAGCCGCTTCATCATCAGCTTGGCGAAGTTGGCCGTGGCCTTTGGTCCGCCCAGGAAGGCGATCTGGACGATACGGCCCTCGACAGCAGCGGCATCGTAGTTGCGGTCGATATAGTCGCCGCCGACCATGTCGAGGATGACGTTGACGCCCTTGTCGTTCGTCGCGGCCTTGGCCTCGGCGACGAAATCCTGGGTCTTGTAGTTCACGGCGACATCGGCGCCGAGCTTGAGGCAGGCATCGGCCTTGTCCTGTCCGCCGACGGTGACGATCACCTTCGCGCCATAGGCCTTCGCCATCTGGATCGCGGTGGTGCCGATGCCGGACGAGCCGCCATGCACCAGCAGCGTCTCATGAGGCTTGAGCGCGCCGCGCTCGAACACGTTGTGCCACACCGTCATCACCGTCTCGGGCAACGTCGCGGCCTGCTTCATCGACAGGCCATCGGGAATGGTGATGGCGTGTGCGTCGGGCGCCACGCAGTATTGCGCGTAACCGCCGCCCGCGGTGAGCGACATCACCCGGTCGCCGATCTTGTGCTTGCTCGCGCCTTCGCCGAGCGCGACGACAGTGCCCGCGATCTCGAGGCCGGGCAGGTCGCTCGCGCCCGGAGGCACGGGATATTTGCCCATCCGTTGCAGCACGTCCGGGCGGTTGACGCCGGCCGCTTCCACCTTGACCAGGATTTCGCCGGCCTTCGGCTTCGGCAATTCGCGCTGCTCCGGCACCAGCACCTCCGGGCCGCCCGGTGAGGAAATGGCGATGGCGGTCATGTGGGTGGGGAGCTGATCCATGCGGGCGGTCCTCGGAATATCGAATTGAGACAGGCAGGGTATGCCACCGAACGGCAGGGGAGTCAGCCCCGGCGCTCGACCGCAAGCGCCGCGCTATGGCAGGCTGCGGAACAGGCAGGCACCAGCAGAGGGAGAACGATATGCCGATCGACGACGATGACCGGCCGCGGCCGAAGATCACGCATCAGCTCGGACAGGATCTGTCGCTTCTGTCGTTCGATGATCTGAACGAGCGTGTCGCGATGCTGGAGGCGGAGATCGAACGGCTGAAGGAGGAGGCTACAAGAAAGCGCGCCTCGCGCGATGCGGCGGCGAGCTTCTTCAAGTCGTGAACGGGAACCGCTTTGCAAAGAAAAGGTAAATGGATTCGTTCATTTACGGCACATTAAGCTTTCGGGTTTATGACCGGACTGTCCTTGTTTGGACACCGAGTGGCTCCTGTCCACTCTGTTTGACGCCTCCCTGTTATCAACTTTCAAAAGCCGCCGGTTTCCGGCGGCTCTTTTTTTGCGTCATGCATTTCTCTGCTTCACGCAGATGTCACGGAAACCATATCCCGATTTGATCGGTTGACCGGCTGGACTCTCGCGCCGCCGGGAGGCAATGATTTGTTCATCATAAGAAACCGGCCGCGTAACAGGCGTACAAGTTCAAGGCGTTAACCATGTCGGATCAGGCGCAGGACGGTCTCATCCTGCTCAGCGAACATTTCACCAATTCGGCCGCGTTCCAGGATCTGTTCCGCGACGGCATGAATCTCGTCGAGGAAACGGCTGCGTATCTGGACGGCGAAGGCCGTGTGGAGGCGAAGTCGCTTGAGCGCGCCGTGGGTCTCACTTACGCGACCGAGAGCATGCGTCTCACCACGCGTCTGATGCAGTTGGCGTCGTGGCTGTTGCTGCATCGCGCGGTGCGCGAAGGCGAGATGACGCTGAACCAGGCCAACCGTGAAAAGACCAAGGTGAAGCTGACCGCGGCTGAGCCGGGCGCGACCGATCTGATCGAGAAGCTGCCGTCGCAGTTGCAGGCGCTGATCACGCGCTCGGTGGAATTGCAGGCGAAGGTGCGGCGCCTCGATGCCACCATGCATGCCGGGAAGACGGATGCCGTCGCGCCGGGCAATCCGCTGATGCCGCAACTCGACAGGCTGCGGGCCGCGTTCGAAGGCTGAGAGCTTTCCAGTTACCCAAACGAAAAACGCCCCGGCTTCAGCGCGGGGCGTTTTGATTTGGGCAGGCGTTAAAAGGAGGACTTTAGTCCTTCTTGAGGAAGCCCGAGAACTTCTTCTGGAAGCGGGAGACCCGGCCGCCACGGTCGAGGATCTGCTGGGTGCCGCCGGTCCAGGCCGGATGCGATTTGGAATCGATGTCGAGGTTCAGCGTGTCGCCTTCCTTGCCGTAGGTCGAGCGCGTGAGGTACTCGGTTCCGTCGGTCATCACGACCTTAATCGTATGATAATCCGGATGAATTTCGGCTTTCATGGCAAATCCTTCGGCGCCTCGCGCCTTGCTGATCGGTAATTTGTGGGGCGAATTTGGCGGGTCTATACCCCACGGGGCGGCTTCAGACAAGCAGCTTGACCTATCGCAGGGCTCCGCATTTGCCAGCGCGGTATCTACAGCCTATTGGGAAACCTGAAGAAAGACAGCGGTGTTGGCGCGATGAATGTGGTGGAACGCATCCCGGCGGACGGGCAAGTCGTGCCGGCTTCGGCCGAAGTGAAGGCAGCTGAGTCATCGGCCGCGCCGCCGGAGACCAAAGCCCGCCGCCCCGGCCTGCGCCCCTTGCTCGCGCTCGCGCCCTATGTCGGACGCTATCGTGGCCGCGCCATCGGGGCGCTGGTCGCGCTGATCGTCGCTTCGCTTGCCACGCTCGCGGTGCCGCTCGCGGTTCGCCGCATGATCGATTTCGGGTTCAGTCCCGAAAGCGTCGCGATGATCAACAGCTATTTCAGCGTGATGATCGGCGTCGTCGCCGTGCTCGCGGCCTCCAGCGCGATGCGTTATTATTTCGTCATCACCATCGGCGAACGCATCGTCGCAGATCTGCGCAGCGATGTGTTCAGGCATCTGACGCGGCTGTCGCCATCCTTCTTCGACACCGCCCATAGCGGCGAGCTGGTCTCGCGGCTCACCGCCGATACCACGCAGATCAAGTCGGCGGTCGGCGCGTCCGTATCCATCGCGCTGCGCAATCTCGTGCTGTTCGTCGGCGCCGCGGCGATGATGGTGGTGTCGAGTCCGAAGCTGTCGGGCTTCGTGCTCGCCGCGATCCCGCTGATCGTGTTGCCGCTGGTCGCCTTCGGCCGCCGCGTGCGCAAGCTGTCGCGCGGCGCGCAGGACACGCTTGCGGAAGCATCGTCCTATGCCTCCGAATTGATTGGCGCGATCCGCACGCTGCAAGCCTTCACCAACGAATTATTGGCGCAGGCACGGTTCGGCGGCGAGGTCGAGCGCGCCTACGAGGCCGCACGTGCCTCGACCCGCGCGCGCGCGTGGCTCACCGCCGTCGTGATCTTCCTGATCTTCTCCAGCGTGGTGGCGATCCTGTGGGTCGGCTCGCATGACATCGTCACCGGGCAGATCACCGCGGGCCGGCTTGGGCAGTTCGTGCTGTATGCGGCGTTCGCCGCCGGCGCGCTCGGCGAGTTGAGCCAGGTCTGGGGCGAGATCGCGCAGGCCTCCGGTGCGGCCGAGCGGTTGTTCGAAATCCTCAACGTGAAATCCGATATCACCGCGCCCGCCAATCCGAAGCATCTGCCCGTGCCCGCGCGCGGCGACATCGTGTTCGATCGCGTTCGTTTCGCCTATCCGACACGGCCGGATGCCTTCGTGGTGGATGGCGTGTCGTTTGCGGTGAAGGCGGGCGAGAAGATCGCAGTTGTCGGCCCCTCGGGCGCGGGCAAGAGCACGCTGTTTCATCTGTTGCTGCGGTTCTACGATCCGCGCAACGGCTCGATCACCTTCGACGGCGTGCCGGTCGATGAGGTGACGCCGGAGGACCTTCGCTCGCGCATTGCACTGGTGCCACAGGATTCGGCGATCTTCGCCGCCACCGCGCGCGAGAACATTCGCTTCGGCCGCCCCGATGCATCGGATGCCGAGGTCGAGCGTGCCGCCGAGCAGGCCCACGCCACGGAATTCCTGCGCCGCATGCCGAATGGTTTCGAGACGCAGCTCGGCGAGCGCGGCGTCACGCTGTCGGGCGGCCAGCGCCAGCGCATCGCGATCGCGCGCGCGATCCTGCGCGATGCGCCGTTGTTGCTGCTCGATGAGGCGACCTCCGCGCTCGACGCCGAAAGCGAAACGCTGGTGCAGACCGCGCTGGAGGAATTGATGCAGCAGCGCACCACGCTGGTGATCGCGCATCGCCTCGCCACCGTGCTGTCGTGCGATCGCATTCTGGTGATGGAGCATGGCCGCATTGTCGAGCAGGGCACCCATGCCTCGCTCGTCGCCGCGAACGGGCTCTATGCGCGGCTGGCGCGATTGCAGTTCGAGGGCGGCTAGTTCGCGTTCTTTGGGCGCTCCCATTGCATCCCATACACCGCGCGGCCCGATGCCGGGTTCACGTCGTCATGGGTGTGGCGGAAGCCGTGACGCTCATAGAAGCGGATGGCGCGGGCATTGTCTGCGTTCACCAGGAGGGTGATCGTCCCGGATGATTGCTGCTTGGCTTCATTTACCAGATCGTCGGCCGCGCCTGAACCCCATGCTTCCGGAGCGACGACAAGCTGATCGAGATAGCCGGAGCCATCGAGCGTGACGAAGCCGACCGCGCCTGTGTCGTTCTCCGCGACCGTGATGCGCGCCACAGGCACAAGCTCGTTGCGCCAGCGCTGCCGCCATGCGGCAAGGCGTTCGCCGAAATCAATGGAGGGGTAGGCGTATTGCCAGGTGCGCTGCCACAGCGCGATCAGCGCGTCCTCGTCGGCTGCGCGGTAGGGGCGCAGCCTCATTTCTCGGTGAGCTTGAGTTCGATGCGGCGATTGCGTTTGTAGGCTTCCTCCGTGGTGCCGGTGTCGAGCGGCTGGAATTCGCCGAAGCCCGCTGCGACCAGCCGCTGCGGCGACACCCCGCGCGAGATCAGATATTGCACAACCGAGATCGCGCGGGCGGCCGAGAGATCCCAGTTCGACTTGAACTGCGGGCTGTTGATCGGCCGCACGTCCGTATGGCCATCGACGCGCAGCACCCACGGAATTTCCGCCGGGATTTTCTTCTCCAGCTCGCTCAATGCGGTGGCGAGCTGGTCGAGTTCGTTGCGTCCCTCGGGCAACAGCGCCGCGCTGCCCGAGTCGAAGAACACCTCCGACTGAAACACGAAGCGGTCGCCGACGATGCGGATGTCGGGCCGGTCGCCGAGGATGGTGCGCAGCCGCCCGAAGAATTCGGAGCGATAGCGCGACAATTCCTGCACACGCTGCGCCAGCGCGACGTTGAGGCGCTGGCCGAGGTCGGCGATCTTCTCCTGCGATTCCTTGCCCTTCTGCTCGGAGGCGTTGAGCGCATCTTCCAGCGCGGCCAACTGGCGGCGCAACGCGCTGATCTGCTGGTTCAGCACCTCGACCTGCGCCAGCGCGCGCTCGGAAATCTGTTTCTCGGTGGCGAGTTGCTTGTTGAGATCGCCGCCGCTGCCGCCCGCGCCGCCGCTGAGGCTTTCAATCTGCCCCTTTGCCCGGTCGCGCTCGGCCTCGGTCGTCGCGAGATTCGCGCGCAATTGCGCGATCTGGTCGTTGAGGCCGCCGCTCGTAATTTTTTCCAGCGACAGCAGACTGGTGAGCTGCGCGATCTGTGCGTTCAGCCGCTCCAGCGCCTTGTCCTTGCCGGAAACTTCCTGCGACAGATAGAACTGCACCACCAGAAACACCGACAGCAGAAACACGATGGCAAGCACCAGCGTGGAGAGCGCGTCGACGAATCCCGGCCAGTAATTGAGGCCGGTGCCGCCGTTGTGGCGTGAGCGACCCAGCGCCATGGCGTCAGGATTCCCGCTCAAGCGTGCCGGGCGCGCGTGCGATGCGCTCCAGCAGCTTCCTGATCTCGGCGTTCTGCTCGCCTTGCGAATCCGCCCATTCGCGGATCAGGCCCTGTTCCTCGCGCATATGATTGACCAGCCCCTGGATCGCTTCGGCGAGGTTCGCCATGGCGGTGGTGCCGGCACGGCTGGACCCCATGTTCTCGACCGCCTCGCGCAGCCGCTCGATCGCGGGCGCCATGTCCGCCGCCGTCCCGGTGAGCGCGGCGTCGCCCGCATATTCGCGCACGGTGCCCGCGAGCCAGTCCTCGAGGTCGGTGTAGAAACGATTCTGCGCCTGGCTCGATTGCAGATCGAGGAAGCCGAGGATCAGCGATCCGGCGAGGCCGAACAGCGAGGACGAGAATGAAATGCCCATGCCGGACAGCGGCGCGGCGAGACCTTCCTTCAGCGTGTCGAACATCGCGCCCGCTTCGCCGCCGACTTTCAGCCCGTCGATGACGTGGCCGACGGAGCCGACGGTCTCGATCAGGCCCCAGAAGGTGCCGAGCAGGCCGAGGAAGACCAGAAGGCCGGTCATGTAGCGCGAGATGTCGCGCGATTCATCAAGGCGCGTGGCGATGGAATCCAGCATGTGCCGCATGGTCTGCTGGGTGATGCTCATGCGGCCCGAGCGGTTGGAGAGGATCGCCGCCATCGGCGCGAGCAGCACCGGCCGCCGGTCGAGCGCGAGGCCGGGGTCCGAGACGCGGAAGTGATTGACCCATGCGACTTCGGGATAGAGCCGGATCACTTGCCGGAACGACAGCAGCGTTCCGATCAGCATCACGCCGCCGATCAGCGCGTTGAGGCCGGGGTTGGCGAGGAAGGCCGTCCAGATCTGCTTGTAGAGGATGACGCAGACCAGCGCGCACAGCACCAGAAACACCAGCATCCGGACCAGGAAAATCCGCGGTGACGACAGTTTCGTGACGACGATGTCATCAGCGGTAACAGGAGGGTGCTTCGCCATGCTGGACTATCGCTCCTCGTTGAGACGTCATGCGCGAGCCTACTATGGCACGGCGCGCCGAGGAAACCAGCAGCGAATGATGATGTGTGAGGAACTTATGGCGGCATGCGGCTTGTGCTGCTGCGCCGTCCGGCGATTTCAACCCAGCGGCTTGAGAATCTTCACCAGTTCGCGCTGGATGATCTCGTTGCCGCACACGACGTTGCCGGTCTCAAGCGCGGTGTCGCCACCCTCGATGCCGCTGACGGTGCCGCCCGCTTCGCGCACGATGATGATACCGGCCGCGACATCCCACGGCTGCAAGTTGCGCTCCCAATAGCCGTCGAGGCGGCCGGCGGCGACGAACGCCATGTCGAGCGAGGCCGCGCCGAAGCGGCGCAGGCCCGCGACGCGCGGTTGCAGTTCGGCCATCTCGCGGCGTGCCAGCTCGTGGTCGCCGCGTCCGATATGCGGCAGGCCGCAGGCGATCACGCAATCTTCCAGATTCTTGCGCGCGGCGACGCGCAGGCGCGTGTCGTTGAGAAACGCGCCCTTGCCGCGCTCGGCGATGTAGAGTTCTTCATTGCCCGGATTGTAGATCACGCCCGCGATCATCGTGCCTTCGCGTTGCAGGCCGATCGAGATCGCGAATTGCGGAATGCCGTGCAGGAAATTGGTGGTGCCGTCGAGCGGGTCGACGATCCAGGTGTTGCTCTTGTCGGTGCCCTCGCGCGTGCCGCCTTCCTCGCCGAGGAATCCGTAGCCGGGGCGCGCCTTGGTGAGGTCGTCGTAGAGCATCTGCTCGGCGCGGCGGTCGGCCGCCGACACGAAATTGGCGGGGCCCTTCAGCGAGACCTGAAGATTTTCGATTTCGCCGAGATCGCGCTTGAGGCTGCGGCCCGCGCGGCGCGCGGCCTTGACCATGACGTTGATGAGGGCGGAATGAATCATGGTGCGCGATCTTGGGTGAGGGAAAAGACAAAATGGTCCAGCATTCAGGCGAGGGTATTGGCCTCAAAGACCCATCGGGTCAAGTGCAGTCAACTTGACCGGATGCCGGTCTATTTGATGCCGAACCATGTTTTGGCTGCCGCTTCGGCCTTGGCGCGGTCTTCCGCCGGAAGTTGCGCCATCTGGGCATCGAGATCGGGGTCGCTGGCGCCGGCCGTCTTGGCGATCAGGTGCCATTTGAAGCCTTCGACCTTGTTCTGGGGTGCCGCCTTGCCTTCGATCAGGATATGCGCCAGCCGGTTCTGCGCGATGGCGCTGCCCTGCCGCGCGGCGCGGTTCAGGAGCGCGACGGCGGTGCGCTCGTCGCGGTTGACGCCGGTGCCGTTGAACAGCGCGATGGCATATTCGACTTCGGCATCGAGATTGTCGGCGAGCGCGGCGGCGCCGAGCAGCTTCGCGGCCTCGACGGGATTCTTCTCGACGCCACGGCCTTCCTTGTAAAAGGTCGCGAGCGCGTATTGCGCCTCCGGGTTGCCCGCATCGGCGGCCTGACGGAACAGTTCGGCCGCGCGTTTGATGTCGCGCGGAAACACCTGACCTTCGAGATAGAGCAGGCCGAGATTGTAGGCGGCTTCCGGCTTGCCGAGCTTGGCGGCGGCGGCCAGCAGTTTGGCGCCCTCGTTACGATCGACGCTGCCGGTGCGCCCGGAGATATACATCATGCCGAGCGCGAAGATCGCCTCGCGGTCGCCGCGGTCGGCGGCTTTCTTGTACCAGCTTGCGGCGAGCGGCTCGTCGCGCTTGACGCCGAAACCGTTGGAATAGATCTCGCCGATCAGCGTCATCGACTTCGGATCGCCCTTCTCGGTCGCGCGCCTTGTGGCGAGCGCCAGCGCGGTCTTGTAGCGGCCTTCCTGAAACGCGCCGTAGGCGAGATCGACCTTCGGATCGTCGGATTCCGGCGGCAGGGCGACGGTATCGGCGGCGGCGGGGTTTGCGGACGCTTTTGGCGCGGTCTTCGGTGCCGCCCTGGGTGCGGTTTTCGGCGCGGCCTTTGGTGAAGCCTTGGGCTTGGGCGTGGCCTTCGGCGGCTGTACGGGCGCGGGCTGCGCGGAAGGCAACGCCATTTGCGCGAAGCCGTTGCCGCTCGCAAGGCAGAGCGTCGCGGCCGTCAGCATGGCCATGAGATGAGACGCGCGGTTCATGGGTGCGACGCCTGTGTTGCGCCGACTGCCTGCTTGAAACGCTCGGCGATCACGGTTCGCGCCTCGGCCAGAGCGGCTTTCGGCCCGCGCGCGTCGCTCCAGACGAAATCCGCGACCATGATGAAGTCCGCGCCTGAGCCCGCGAACAGCGTGGCTTCCTCCAGCGTCGCGGCATAGCCGACGCAGGGCGGCTCGAACAGTTCGGCCCACCATTGCAGGCGCTCGAAGATCGCGTCCGGGGAGGGACGCTCGCCATGACTGCCGGGCTCGCCGAACAGCAGATAGTCCGCGCCGTTTTCGCCAGCGAGCATGGCATCGTGACGGGTGTGCAATTGCCCGACGCCGAGAATGCGCTGCGGCTTCAGCGACGAGGCTTCTTCCATCTCCCTCAAGCCATCGACATGGGCCCCGTCGGCGCCCGCGCGCGCGACGAGGTTGGCGTGCTGATCCACCAGCAGCGCCGTACCGGCCGCCTGCACCGGACCTGCGAGGGTCTTGATGCGCGAGGTCAGCGTGCGCTCGTCGGCGTCCGCAAGGCGCAGCAGCAGCGCCGCGATATCGAATTCGGCAAGCAGCGGCGGCAGCGATGCGGCGAACGCCGCCGTGTCGCCGAGCGCGGGCGTGGCCAGATAGAGGCGGGGCGCGGGCCGGGCGGGTGCGGGAGATCTGGAAGAGGCCATGGGAAAATCGGTAACCGACGATCAGGAACGCCACAAGCCTTGAAGCAAAAATGCGCCGCGGATGCGGCGCATTTGACGAAATCCGGAAATTGCGAAAAGCAGCTTACGCCGCCTTTTTGCCTTCAAGATCGGCCTTCCATTCGCCCTTGCTGGCGAGGCCGTTCATGCGGGCGCGGTGCTCGAACGCAGCCTGCGCCGCCGGCACATTCTCGGACTTGCCCGACCATGCCTTCTGAGGTGCTGCTTGCAATGCACGGCCGTAGGAGAAGGTGAGCTTCCACGGCAGGCCGCCGATCCGGTTCATGGCGTCGAGATGCGCGGTCGCTTCCTCGTCGGACTGGCCGCCCGACAGGAACGCGATGCCCGGCACTGCCGACGGCGTGGTGTTCTTCAGCATGCGGACGGTCTTCTCGGCGACTTCCTGCACCGATGCGCGCTTGGCGGCTTTCTTGCCGGAGATCGCCATGTTCGGCTTCAGGATCATGCCTTCCAGCGCGACCTTCTGGTAGTACAGTTCCTGGAAGGTTTCCTTGAGCACGAACTCGGTGACCTCGTAGCAGCGGTCGATGTCGTGGTCGCCGTCCATCAGCACTTCCGGCTCGACGATCGGCACGATCTGCGCCGCCTGGCAAAGGGCTGCATACCGCGCGAGCGCGTGGGCATTGGTACGCACGGCGGTGTAGCTCGGGATGCCCTTGCCGATATCGATCACGCCGCGCCACTTCGCGAAGCGTGCGCCGTGCTCGTAATATTTCTTCAAACGCTCGGCGAGCTTGTCGAGGCCGACGGTGATGAGTTCGCCGGGGCAGCCGGGCAGGGCCTGCGTGCCTTCATCGACCTTGATGCCGGGAATGGAGCCGGCCTGTTCGATCAGCTTGACGAGCGGCGTGCCGTCCTTCGCCTTTTGCCAGAAGGTCTCGTCGTAAAGGATCACGCCGGAGATGTGGTTGGTCATCGCGTTCTTCGAGCGGAACAGCAGTTCGCGATAATCGCGGCGGTTGTCCTCGGTCGATTCCACGCCGATGGGATCGAAGCGCTTCTTGATGGTGCCGGAGGATTCGTCGGCGGCCAGGATGCCGCGCCCGGGCGCGACCATGGTATTGGCCACCTTGTTGAGGTCAGCGAGATTCATCGAGCTCTCCTGCAAGAAACTGAATGAGGGGATGGGATTTGGTTGTTGTAATTCTTGGACGGGTTCGCCGGTTCCACCCCGTACGGGTCAATCTACCCAAACGGGGCGGCATTGTCATTTGGTCCGCAGCACCTCGACGCCCGGCAGCGGCTTGCCTTCCATCCATTCGAGGAAGGCCCCGCCTGCGGTCGAGACATAGGTGAAGTCGGACGCGACACCGGCATGGTTGAGGGCTGCGACAGTATCGCCGCCGCCCGCCACCGAGATCAGCTTGCCGTCGCGGGTGCGTCCCGCCGCATGACGCGCGGCCTGTACGGTGCCGCGGTCGAACGGCGACAGTTCGAACGCGCCGAGCGGACCGTTCCACACAACGGTCCTGGCGTCGTCGAACGCCGCGCGCACGCGGTCCACGGACTTCGGGCCGACATCGAGGATCATCGCATCGGCCGGAATGGCGTCGAGTCCGCAGGCTTCCGAAGGCGCGTGTGCGACGAATTCGCGCGCGATCACGGCATCCACCGGCAGGATCACGGCGCATTTGGCGGCTTCCGCCTTTTCCAGAATCCGCAACGCGGTCGGCGCCAGTTCCTTTTCACACAGCGACTTGCCGACATTGACGCCCTGCGCATGCAGGAAGGTGTTGGCCATGCCGCCGCCGATCACCAGCGCATCGACCTTGGTGACGAGGTTTTCGAGAAGATCGAGCTTGGTCGAGACTTTCGCGCCGCCGATCACGGCCGCGACCGGGTGGGTCGGCGCTTCCAGCGCCTTGGTCAGCGCGTCGAGTTCGGCCTGCATCGAGCGCCCGGCATAAGAGGGCAACACATGGCCGAGACCTTCGGTCGAGGCGTGGGCGCGGTGCGCGCAGGAGAAGGCGTCGTTGATCCAGATATCGCCGAGCTTGGCGAGTTCGGCCACGAAAGCGGGATCGTTCTTTTCCTCACCCTTATGGAAACGGGTGTTCTCGAGGCAGACGATGTCGCCGGGCTTCATCCAGGAGACGGCATCCACCGCCTTCTTGCCGATGCAGTCGTCGACGAACTCGACGTGCCGCCGCAGCATGTAGGCGAGCGTGATTGCGACGGGCTTCAGCGATTCCTTCGGATTGACCACGCCCTTGGGCCGGCCGAAATGCGAGAGCAGGATGACCTTGCCGCCCTTTTCGGCGATCTCGGTGATGGTTTTGGTGAC
Source organism: [Pseudomonas] carboxydohydrogena (assembly GCF_029030725.1). Taxonomy (NCBI): domain Bacteria; kingdom Pseudomonadati; phylum Pseudomonadota; class Alphaproteobacteria; order Hyphomicrobiales; family Nitrobacteraceae; genus Afipia; species Afipia carboxydohydrogena. Next base: position 2,929,198 of record NZ_CP113162.1, on the reverse strand, counting down.
GCGCTCGAGGCGCGTGGCGTCGGAGACGCGGCCATTGTCCATGGGGACGTTGAGATCGACACGCAGCAGCACGCGCTTGTTGTGCACGTCGACGTCGTCGAGGGTGCGAAAGAGGCTAGTCATGGGTCTCCTTGTCCCCGAACCCGATGCATCGCCATCGGCGCGTGAATATGCGTCATCGACGCGCGGACGACGGAAGCCTGAACCGCCATCCTCGTGAAATGTTTCCGGGCGGCGCGCCGTGACATGGATCGCGTCGCCCGGAGAATAAAGGTCAGATCAGCTTGCCCATCGCGACGGCGGTATCTGCCATGCGGTTGGAGAAGCCCCATTCGTTGTCGTACCACGACATCACGCGCACCAGCTTGCCGCCCTGCACCTTGGTCTGGTCGGTGGCGAAGATCGAGGAGTGCTGGTCGCCGTTGAAGTCGATCGACACGTTGGGATGATCGGTGACGCCGAGAATGTTCTTGAGCTGCTGCTGCGAGGCGCGGCGGATCGCGTCGTTGACCTCGTCCTTGGTGGTCTCGCGCTTGGCGACGATCTTGAGATCAATCACCGAGACGTTCGGCGTCGGCACGCGGATCGAGACGCCATCGAGCTTGCCCTTGAGTTCGGGCAGCACGAGGCCGATGGCCTTGGCGGCGCCCGTCGAGGTCGGGATCATCGACAGACCGGCGGCGCGGGCGCGATAGAGATCCTTGTGCACGGTGTCGAGCGTCGGCTGGTCGCCGGTGTAGGCGTGGACCGTGGTCATGAAGCCGGTCTCGATGCCGACAGTGTCGTTCAGCACCTTGGCGACCGGCGCGAGGCAGTTGGTGGTGCAGGAGCCGTTGGAGACGACGACGTGATCCTTGTTCAGGGTGTCGTGGTTGACGCCGAAAACGATGGTGGCGTCGGCGCCGTCGGCGGGGGCGGAGACCAGCACGCGCTTGGCTCCGGCGGTGAGGTGCGCCGCAGCCTTGTCGCGCGCGGTGAAGATGCCGGTGCACTCCATCGCGATGTCGATGCCGAGTTCCTTCCACGGCAGCGTCGCGGGATCGCGCACGGCGGTGACCTTGATCGGGCCGTTGCCGATATCGATGGTGTCGCCCACGACCTTCACTTCGCCGGGGAAGCGGCCATGGACCGAGTCGTAGCGGAGCAGGTGGGCGTTGGTCTCGACCGGGGCCAGATCGTTGATCGCAACCACCTGGATGTCGGTGCGTTTCGACTCGTGAATCGCACGCAGCACGTTACGGCCGATGCGGCCAAATCCATTGATCGCGACGCGGATGGTCATTCCATTCTCCTCAAAGTCTGAATTGACGTTTTTCGGGGCGGTTTTGCCCCGAATGACGCCCTGATGCAATTATCCGTAGCGGCAATATCCATGCAGGGTTACCGCTTGAGCCGGGCTTCGGCGGCGGTGGCGATTGCCTCCGCCGTGATGCCGAAATGGCTGTACAGTTCCTTATATGGGGCGCTGGCGCCGAATCCGCTCATGCCGACGAAGATTCCATCGGATCCGATGATGGCATCCCAGCCCTGCCGTACCGCGGCTTCCACGCCGACCTTCACTGGTGCATTGCCGATCAGCGCTGCACGCGTAGCTTCCGGAGCCTCCAGAAACAGGTCCATGCACGGCACCGACACGACCCGCGTCGCGATGCCGCGCGCGGCGAGCAGCTTCTGCGCATCCACCGCGAGAGAGACTTCCGAGCCCGAGGCGAAGATCGAGACTTTCGCCTCGCCCTTTGCGGGCGAAATCTCGTAGGCACCGGCGGCGCACTTGTTGTCGGCGTCATTGCTGCGGCGAAGCTGCGGCAGGTTCTGGCGCGTCAAGGCCAGCACGCTGGGACGATCCTTGGCTTCAAGCGCAAGCTGCCAGCACTCCAGCGTTTCGACGGTGTCGCAGGGGCGGAATACGTTGAGGTTCGGGATCGCGCGCAGCGCCGCGACATGCTCGACCGGCTGATGGGTGGGACCGTCTTCGCCGAGGCCGATGGAATCGTGGGTCAGCACGTGGATGACGCGCTCGCCCATCAGCGCCGCGAGACGCAGCGACGGGCGCAGATAATCGGAGAACACCAGGAACGTGCCGGAATACGGAATGATGCCGCCATGCAGCGCCATGCCGTTCATCGCCGCCGCCATGCCGTGCTCGCGGATGCCGTAATTGACGTAGCGCCCGCCGTAATTGTTGGCGGAGATCGCGACCATGTCCTTGATGCGGGTGTTGTTGGAGCCGGTGAGGTCGGCCGAGCCGCCGACCATTTCCGGCACCGCCGGGATCAGCGCTTCCAGCGCGCGTTCCGACGCGGTGCGGGTCGCGATGTCCTTCGGGGCCTCGGCCAGCGCCGCCTTCATTTTCGCGACGGCATCCTTGAGCGCCTTCGCGGGCAGATCGCCTTTCATGCGGCGCTCGAATTCGGCGCGCTGCGCGGCATCCCTGGCGGCGAGCTTCTTCGCCCATTCGGCATGCACACTGGCACCGCGCGAACCGGCCGCGCGCCAGGCATCGAGAATGTCGGCGGGAATTTCGAACGGCGGCGCGTCCCAGTTCAGTTGCTTGCGCGCGCCAGCGATTTCCTCCGCGCCGAGCGGCGAGCCGTGCGACTTCGAGGTGCCCGCCTTGGTCGGCGCGCCGTAAGCGATGGTGGTCTTGCAGGCGATCAGTGTCGGGCGATCCGATGTCTGCGCGCGCGCGATGGCATCCGCGATGGCGTCGTGGTTGTGGCCGTCGATGCGGTAGGCGGCCCAGCCCGCGGCCTCGAACCGCTTCACCTGATCGACCGAATCCGACAGCGAGATCGCGCCGTCGATGGAAATGCCGTTGTCGTCGAACAGCACGATCATGCGGTTGAGCTTGAGGTGGCCCGCCAGAGCGATGGCTTCCTGACTGATGCCTTCCATCAGATCGCCGTCGGAGGCGAGCACGTAGGTGTGGTGATCGACGATGTCGCCGCCGAATTCCGCCGCGAGGTGGCGCTCCGCGAGCGCCATGCCGACGGCGGTGGAAATGCCCTGACCGAGCGGGCCAGTGGTCATTTCGATGCCGGGGGTGATGAAGTTCTCCGGGTGCCCCGGCGTCAGCGAGCCGAGCTGGCGGAAATTCTTGATCTCCTCGATCGTCATCGCCTCGTTGCCGGTGAGATAGAGGAGCGCATAGAGCAGCATCGAGCCGTGACCGGCCGACAGCACGAAGCGGTCACGGTCTGCCCATTTCGGATCGCGCGCATCAAACTTCAGGAACTGCGTGAACAGGACGGTGGCGATGTCGGCGGCGCCCATCGGCAGGCCGGGATGGCCCGAATTCGCCTTCTCCACGGCATCCATCGCGAGCGCGCGGATCGCATTGGCCATGCGGGACGGATCGACACGCGGGGTCTTCGCTTGAAACGTCATGGATCGGGACCTGAAAAATTTTTCCAAAAAGGCGGGATATTGCAATCAGATGACTGCGGCCGGTGGATAGCACCGACGCTCCCGTGAGTCCAAGAATCCGTCCGGGAATCAAACGGGAAATCAACGCACGGAGGAGGTGTCCGAAACAGGAATGCCGCGCTTAACGGTGCATAGCGCCAACGCGGCGTTGCAAGAGCGCGAATCGGGCCGTAGATTCGGCAACTAAATGCTTGCTGGATCGGGATTTTCCGATGAGATCGGCCGCTCAACCTTCCATGGTTCAACATCCGAGACCGAATGGCTCGTATATGAACGACCGTATGCCCAATGCCTTCGCTGCCGGTGAGCACGCGGCGCCAGCCGCGCCTTCCGCCGCCAGCGAGATCGAGGCGGCGACCCGAAGACTCGCGGCGGCGCTCGATGCGCTGGAGGGCGCGGTCGAGCGGCGGCGCGAATACGATCGCGGCAGCGACGAACTCGCCGCGCGCATCCAGTCGCTCGGCGTGGATCGCTCTCGCCTCGCCAACGAACTCGACGGCACGCTGGTGCGTTCGCGCGAACTGGAGCGCACCAACCGCGAAATCGCCGAACGGCTCGATGTGGCCATCGAGACGATACGTTCGGTGATCGAGGAGGACGCCTCGTGAGCCACGTCAATGTCACCATCAATGGCCGGCAATATCGCATGGCCTGCGAGGAGGGGCAGGAGACGCGGCTGCTGCGGCTCGCCGAGATGCTTGAGAGCCGCGTCACGGATTTGCGCGGCAAGTTTGGCGAAATCGGCGACCAGCGGCTGACGGTGATGGCGTCGCTGACCATCGCCGATGAACTGCAAGACGCCGAGCGGCGCATTCGCGGCTTCGAGGAAGAGATTGAGGTGCTGCGCGAGGGCCGCGTCGCCGCCTCGGACCGCGCCCGCGCCACCCAGAGCGCGATCGCCAATGCGCTCAACGCCGCCTCCGACCGCATCGAGCGGATGACGCAGGAACTGAACAAGCCGCTCGCCGGCAACGTCGCGCTCGGCTGACAGCCTGCGAAAACCTCATGACCTGAAATTGTTCGGCCCCGCTGGCGGCGCGGGGGGATCGTCGCTACATTGGTTATGCGAGGCTGTGGCGCGCGTCAGGAGCCATATATCCCCGGGGCCTTATCGATCCTTTAGGGAACTGTCCCTGGCCGGGTCCGTGGACCCGGACATATGGTGCCCACCTACTTTCGTAGGGAACTCCGGGATCGAGTGCTTCAACGGCGACCGTGGCTTCGCACTTCTTTCATCGATCGTCATCGTGGTTTCGTCATGCCCGGCCTTGTGCCGGGCATCCACGTCTTGTTTGCTACGGGTTGGAAAGACGTGGATGGCCGGACATAGGCGAGCGGAAGCGACGCCGTTCTTCGAACCGCCATGCCCGGCCATGACAAACGGTGATGAATGGATTCATCCCAAAACCTGAAAAACGAACTCCGTGCCGCTGCCTTCGCTCGCCGTGATGCGCTCGATGCGTCCCAGCGTGCGGCCGCTTGCGAGGCGCTTGCGAAACACGCGGCGCAATTCGAGGTCGGCCCCGGTTGCGTGGTGGCAGGCTTCTCCGCGATCCGCACCGAGATCGATCCGTCCGCGCTGATGTGGGCCTTGCGTGCACGCGGTGCGTCGCTGGCATTGCCCGTTGCGCTCGGTCGTGGCGAGCCGTTGATCTTCCGCGCATGGAGATCTGACACCGTTCTGGTGCGCGGCCTCTACGGCATTCTGGAGCCGTCGTCCGATGCCGAGGAGGTCGAGCCGGACATCGTGCTGGTGCCGCTCGCCGCCTTCGACCGGCGGGGCCATCGTCTCGGTTATGGCGGCGGCTATTACGACCGCACGCTGCAAAGGCTGCGGAAGGCGAAGCGCATCACCGCCGCGGGCCTTGCGTTTTCCGCGCAGCAAATGGATGAGATTCCCGTTGATACGCACGACGAACCGCTCGATCTCGTGCTAACGGAACGAGATGTGATTAATTTCCGGGAGTAGGCGAGTTGCGGATTCTGTTTGTCGGCGATGTGGTGGGGCGCAGCGGGCGTCATGCTGTGACGGAAACGCTGCCCGGCCTGATCCGCGACTGGACGCTCGATCTGGTCGTCGTCAACGGCGAGAACGCCGCGGGCGGTTTCGGCATCACCGAAGCGATCTATGAAGAGCTGGTGGATGCCGGGGCCGATGCGATCACGCTCGGCAATCATTCCTGGGACCAGCGCGAGGCACTGGTGTTCATCGAGCGCGCGCCGCGCCTGATCCGCCCGCTCAACTTTACCCAAGGCACGCCCGGCCGTGGCGCGGCGATGATCGAGACCAAGAAGGGCCAGCGCGCGCTGATCGTCAACGCCATCGGCCGCATCTTCATGGCGCCCTGCGACGATCCCTTCATCGCCATCGACCGCGAATTGACCGCCTGTCCGCTGGGCGAGGCGGTTGACGCCATCGTGGTCGATTTCCACGGCGAGGCGACCAGCGAGAAGCAGGCGTTCGGCTATCATTGCGACGGGCGCGCGAGCCTCGTCGTCGGCACCCACACCCATGCGCCGACCGCCGACCATCGCATCCTGCCGCGCGGCACCGCCTACATGACCGACGCGGGCATGACCGGCGATTACGAGAGCATCATCGGCATGGACCGCGAGGAACCGCTCGGCCGCTTCCTGCGCGGCTATCCGGCGGCGCGGTTCACGGCTGGCGACGGCCCCGGCACGCTGAGCGGGGTGGCGGTGGAAACCCACGATGCGACGGGCCTTGCGACCAAGGTCGCCCCGGTGCGGATCGGCCCGGTGCTGGAGCCCGTGGTGCCCCGTTCTGGCGGCAAGATTAAGGGCCGGAGGCGGCCCGAAAATCGGCGGCGGCATCTTTGATTTTGCCGAGTGCGGCCTTATAACGCGCCACCCAACCCGATTTTCAATGCAAGGCGCGATGCGCGCCCCTGACAGAGACCATTCGCATGGCCGGACATTCCCAATTCAAGAACATCATGCACCGCAAGGGCAAGCAGGATGCCATGCGGTCCAAGATATTCGGCAAGCTCGCCCGCGAAATCACCGTGGCGGCCAAGCTCGGCACGCCCGATCCGGCGATGAATCCGCGCCTGCGTGCCGCCGTGATCGCCGCACGCGCCGAGAACATGCCGAAGGACAATATCGAGCGCGCCATCAAGAAGGCGATCGGCGGCGAGGGCGAGAGCTACGATGAAATCCGCTACGAGGGCTACGGTCCCGGCGGCGTCGCGGTGATCGTCGAGGCGCTGACCGACAACCGCAACCGCGCAGCCTCCGACATCCGTTCCTACTTCACCAAGTCCGGCGGCAATCTCGGCGAAACCGGCTCGGTCTCGTTCATGTTCGACCATGTCGGCGTGATCGAATACGACGCGGCCAAGGCCGATGCCGACACCATGCTGGAAGCGGCCATCGATGCCGGGGCCGACGATGTTGTCTCGTCCGAGGACGGGCACGAAATCTACACCTCGCAGGCGTCGCTGAGCGAGGCGGCCAAGGCGCTGGAAGCGAAATTCGGCGAGCCGCGTAAGGCCGCGCTGATCTGGAAGCCCCAGAACAACATCGCCGTCAGCGACGAGGTCGGCGAGAAGCTGTTCAAGCTGCTGGACCAACTGAACGAGCATGACGACGTGCAGAACGTCTATGCCAATTTCGAAGTCTCGGACGAACTCGCCGCCAGAATGGCGGGCTGAGGCTCTGCCTCGTTCTTTCGTTGCGATGCGCGCGGTTTTTTCTTGACGCCGCGCAAGTGAAAGCCCATGTGGGCGTCAGGCGGCGTGAAATCTTCGCGATCGCGCGCCGCGTCACAGGAAACATCCAGAATTATGCCCAGCGACAGTCAACGTACTTTGCCGGCAACGGTCTGCGCGGTCTGAGCATTTCTTGAGGCTCACCCGCTGCCGGTGTCGGCAGATCCGAAGGTGAGTCATGACGGACATCCACACAATCTCCGAGGATGGTTTCAACGCGGCCGTGGTCGCGGCAAGCCTGACCAACGAACATACCGCCGACAGGGTCGACGTCCTCAACAGGCTCGAGCCTGAACAGGCGGCCGAGGTCTTGCGCCTCCTGCCGCGCGAGACGGCGATCGAGGTTCTCGACAAGCCCGAACTCGATTTCGCGGCCGAGATCGTCGAGGCGATGCCGCACGATGTCGCGATTCCGCTGCTCGCGGGGATGTCCGCCGACATGGCGGCCGATCTCATCCAGCAATTGCAGGACCCGCCGCGCACCGAGTTGATGGAGGGGCTGGACCCCGCCTCGCGCAACGCCATCCGCAGTCTTCTCGCCTATCCGGAAAACACCGCCGGCGCGATGATGACGATCGAATTCGTCAGCGCGGCGAGCAACTGGACGGTAGAGCGCACGCTGCAACACATCCGTCAGGTCGAACGCACCCGCGAGACCGTCTATGCGATCTATGTGCTCGATCCCGTCACCCGCCGTCTGGTCGGTGCGCTGTCGCTGCGCCGCCTGATCGCGGGCGAACCGGGCGAGATGATCGGCGATCTCGCGGTGACGCCGATCACCACGCTGCCGCTGGCGGACCGGGAAGACGTCGCCCGTCTGATCGCGCGTCACGATCTGCTCGCGGTGCCGGTGGTGGACAAGGCCTCGCACCTGCTCGGCATCGTCACCTTCGACGACGTGATCGACGCCATCATCGAGGAAGGCACCGAGGACGCGCAGAAGTTCGGCGGCATGGAGGCGATCGAGGAGCCTTATCTGCAAATCGGACTCGGCAACATGCTCCGCAAGCGCGGGGTCTGGCTCGCCGTTCTGTTCATCAGCGAGATGCTGACCGCGAGCGTGATGCAGCATTTCGAGGGCGAGCTGGAAAAGGCGCTGGTGCTGACGTTGTTCATTCCGCTCATCATGAGTTCGGGCGGCAATTCCGGCTCGCAGGCGACCTCGCTCCTGATCCGGGCGCTGGCGTTGCATGACGTGAAGCTGTCCGACTGGTGGCAGGTGATGCTGCGTGAACTGCCGACCGGGCTGCTGCTCGGGGCTGGTCTCGGCATCATCGGATTGTTCCGCGTGGTGATGTGGCAGAAGCTTGGAATTTACGACTATGGCGAGCACTGGCTTCTGGTCGGCGTGACGGTCGCGGCGGCGCTGGTCGGCGTGGTGACGTTCGGCTCGGTCGCGGGATCGATGCTGCCGTTCCTGCTGCAACGGGTGGGCTTCGACCCGGCCAGTGCTTCCGCGCCGTTTGTCGCCACGCTGGTCGATGTCACCGGGCTGATGATCTATTTCAGCGTCGCGCTCCTGATCCTGCGCGGCACCTTGCTGTAACGACCTTTGCGGCTGTTTCGGCTATCATAGGGCATGACTTCGCGCGCGATTCGTATTCTAGGGATCGATCCGGGCCTGCGCCGCACCGGCTGGGGGGTGATCGACGTCGACGGCAACCGGCTGATCTATGTCGGCTGCGGTTCCGTCGAATCGCGTGACAGCCTGCCGCTGTCGGAGCGCCTGCTGGCGATCCATGAAGGGCTTGTGAAGGTGGTGAGCGAGCATGGTCCGCTGGAGGCGGCGGTCGAGCAGACCTTCGTCAACAAGGACGGCGCGGGCACGCTGAAACTGGGGCAGGCACGCGGCGTCGCCATGCTGGTTCCCGCGATGTCGGGGATTTCTGTTGCCGAATACGCGCCCAATCAGGTGAAAAAGACCGTGGTCGGTGCGGGCCACGCCGACAAGAACCAGATTCGCGTGATGCTGGGCGTGCTGTTGCCGAAGGCCCAGCCTCAAACGCCCGATGCCGCCGACGCGCTCGCCATTGCCATCACCCACGCGCATCATCGGCAGAGCGTGGCGCTGCTGCGGAAGGTGGCCGGCGCATGATCGGCAAGCTCAAGGGCCTGATCGATTCCTACGGCGAGGATTATGTCGTGCTCGACGTGCAGGGCGTCGGCTATCTCGTGCATTGTTCGGCGCGCACGTTGCAGGTGTTGCCGTCTCCGGGTGAAGCGGTGGCGCTGTCGATCGAGACCTATGTGCGTGAGGACCAGATCAGGCTGTTCGGTTTCCGCAGCGATATCGAGCGCGAATGGTTTCGGCTGTTGCAGACCGTGCAGGGCGTCGGCGCCAAGGTCGCGCTGGCGGTGCTCTCGACCCTGCCGCCGTCCGATCTCGCCAACGCGATTGCGCTGCGCGACAAGGCGGCGGTGGCGCGCACGCCCGGCGTCGGACCCAAGGTCGCCGAACGCATCGTCACTGAACTCAAGGACAAGGCTCCCGCATTTGCAAATGTCGATCCGGCGGTGGTGCATCTGGCCGGTGCCGTCGATGACGAGCGCGCGCCCGGCCCGGTGCGTGACGCCATCTCCGCGCTGGTCAATCTCGGCTACGGCCAGCCGCAGGCGGCGGCCGCGATTGCAAGTGCATCGCGCGATGCGGGCGAGGGCGCGGAGACGGCCAAGCTCATTCGCCTCGGGTTGAAGGAATTGGCGAAATGACCGGCCCCCGTCTCGTCACGCCCGAGCGCCGCGCCGACGATATCGGCGACACCTCGTTGCGTCCGCAGAATTTATCCGAGTTCGTCGGGCAGGCACAGGCGCGTGCGAACTTGCAGGTGTTCATCGATGCCGCGCGCAAGCGCAACGAGGCGCTGGACCATGTGCTGTTCGTCGGCCCGCCCGGATTGGGCAAGACCACGCTGGCGCAGATCGTCGCGCGCGAGCTGGGCGTCGGCTTCCGCGCCACCTCCGGCCCGGTGATCGCGAAGGCGGGCGATCTCGCGGCACTCTTGACCAACCTCGAAGAACGCGACGTGCTGTTCATCGACGAAATCCATCGTCTCAATCCGGCGGTGGAGGAAGTGCTCTATCCTGCGATGGAGGATTTCCAGCTCGACCTCATCATCGGCGAGGGGCCTGCGGCGCGCTCTGTGAAGATCGACTTGGCCAAGTTCACGCTGGTCGGCGCGACGACGCGCGCGGGGTTGCTGACCAATCCGCTGAGGGATCGTTTCGGCATTCCGCTGCGGCTGAACTTCTACACCGAGGACGAGCTTGAGAAGATCGTCACCCGCGGCGCGCGGGTGCTCGGCATCGGCATGACCAAGGACGGCGCCAACGAGATCGCGCGCCGCGCGCGGGGCACGCCACGCATCGCGGGGCGGCTGTTGCGGCGCGTGCGCGACTTCGCTTCAGCCGCCGACGCCGACGCCATCGACCGCAAGATTGCCGATCATGCGCTCGGCGCGCTCGAGGTGGACAAGGCGGGGCTCGATGCGATGGACCGCCGCTATCTCTCCACCATCGCTCTGAACTACGGCGGCGGCCCGGTGGGCGTCGAGACCATGGCGGCGGCGCTGTCGGAGCCGCGCGACGCCATCGAGGACATCATCGAGCCGTATCTGATCCAGTGCGGCTATCTGCAACGCACCCCGCGCGGGCGGCTTCTCACCGACCATGCTTTCCGGCATCTCGGGCTGGCCGCGCCCTCGCGCGATGCCGCTCAGTTCGGCATGTTCACTGATGACGAAGACTGATTTCCAAGATTGATGCGATGACCGAAAAATCCGCCCCGCTTTCCCTCGACGGTGAAATCCGGAATGGCCGCCACGTCATGGCGATCCGTGTCTATTACGAGGACACCGATTTTTCCGGCATCGTCTATCACGCCAATTACCTGCGCTACATGGAGCGCGGACGGACCAATTATCTGCGCCTTCTTGGGGCCGAGCAGAGTGCGTTGTTCGCCGAGGCAGGGGCCGAGGCACCTGGAGCGTTTTCAAGCGAAGTGGGTACCGGTTCGCGTCAAGAAAACGCGACAAATCAAAAATCCAGCTTCGCTTTCGTCGTGCGCTCCATGCAGCTCGAATTTCTACGGCCCGCGCGGATGGACGACATTCTCACCATCATCACCACACCGCACGAAGTGAAGGGCGCTTCGATGATGCTGGCGCAGGAGGTGCGGCGCGGCGGCGAGCTTCTGATCGAGGCCAGGGTGAAGGTCGCCTTCATCTCGGAGGGCCGTGCCCGGCCGATCCCGAAGGCGCTGCGGCTGCTGATGAAAGCGGATCAAGAGGCGGGAGCTTGAGCCCGCCGCTCTGGCGCGCGCTCGGGATGCCATGTTAAAGATATTCACATGAGCTGGCATCGCGGCCGCCGGGAAGGCGGCTATCATCACGGCAATCTGAAAGAGGCGCTGATCGAGGCGGCGCTCGACCTCATCGCGCAGAAGGGGCCGGCGGGCTTCACCTTCGCGGAGGCGGCGCGCTCGGCGGGCGTCAGCCCGGCAGCGCCGTATCGCCACTTCCGCGATCGCGACGAATTGCTGGCGAGCATCGCGCAGCAGGGTTTTGAGTTGTTCGAGAAGCAACTCTCCACGGCGTGGGACGATGGGCGTCCCGATACGTTCGTGGCGTTCTCGCGCGTCGGAAAGGCCTATCTCGCCTTCGCGCGCGAACACCCGGCCTATTATTCGGCGATGTTCGAATCCGGCGTGCCGGTGCAGGACAATCCCGCGCTGCTGATGGCGAGCGAACGGGCCTTCGCCATCATCCGCGCCGCCGCCGAGCGGCTGGTGGCGCTCGCGCCGCCGAACGTCCCGCGTCCGCCCGCGATGATGATGGCGCTGCACATCTGGTCGCTGTCGCACGGCATCGCCTCGCTGTTCGGGCGAGGGGATGCGGCGTCGCGCAAGTTGCCGATGTCAGCCGAAGACCTGCTGGAAGCGGGCGTGCTTGTCTATCTCAAGGGCCTCGGCTTTTCGCCGCGCCTGGAACCCGCCCCCTAGATTAAATTTGCGGACGGGCGATTACGCCGCGCTTGACAATCCGGCTGGATGGCTTAGCTATGTAAATGTTATTTACATTCACGGTGAGGAGACGCGCATGACCAATACCGCAGACTTCGACCGCTCTGGCCGGCCGGGCTGGGGCGGACCGCCTCGCGACATGCGCTGGCAGAATGATGAATGGCAGCGGTCCTGCCATCCGGCCTCGATCCTGATCGTCATCGCCGCTTTCATCGTCTGGTGGCCGCTCGGTCTGGCGGCGCTCGCCTACACCTTCTGGAGCAGAAAAATGGGTTGCTGGAATCATCACGGACGTTTCGCCGACAAGATGGAGCGGATGCAGTGGAAGATGGAGCGGATGCGCGACCGCATGGACGGCCGTAGCTTCTGGGGTGGATCGAGCGGCAACCGCGCTTTCGACGAATACCGGATGGAGACGTTGCGCCGTCTCGAGGAGGAGCAGAAGGAATTCCGCGACTTCCTCGGCCGCCTGCGTCAGGCCAAGGACAAGGAGGAGTTCGACGCCTTCATGGCCCAGCACCGCCAGCGTCCGGCGTCGCCCGACTCACCCGCGCCGCAGGGCTAGGAAGGTCTTCCGGCCTTAGCCCCCGGCCGGCACCCTTCTCTGACCGCCCGTCTGGTTCGCCAGGCGGGCGGTTTCGCTTGTGGAAGCCAGATTTGGCCTTGATCCGGCAGACGTTTTGGCGGTTAAAAGCGGTCGTCTTAACCCCCTTTTAACCACGCGGGGCGTCTGGTGAGCGGGCTGAAACGGCGCCGACAGCCCTTGTTTTGACATGTTGGCGGAGGATGGAGGAGCCGGCCTTGGGGAGGCCGCTCCGTGCGAACATGACAACGGTTCCTGTTCCGATCCGACGCTGCGGCCATGCCGGCGCTTTTTTGCGGCATCCCGCAGGGTGCGCCTATTGTGTCGCGCTCCTGCAATCATTTTGGAGAACATTGCGTTGAGAGGATTCCAATCATGAACCCAGCCGACGTGGCACAGTCCGCCTTGCCGGTGGCCTCCTCCGACGTATCGCTGATCGCGCTGTTCTTGCAGGCGCATATCGTCGTCAAATTCGTGATGCTTGGCCTGCTGAGCTGCTCGATCTGGGTCTGGGCGATCGCGATCGACAAGATCTTCCTGTACGCGCGGACGCGCCGCGCAATGGACCGTTTCGAACAGGCGTTCTGGTCGGGGCAGTCGATCGACGATCTCTATCGCGCGCTGTCGGCGAAGCCGACGCATTCGATGGCGGCGTTGTTCGTCGCGGCGATGCGCGAATGGAAGCGCTCGTTCGAGAGCCACTCCCGCTCTTTCGCGGGATTGCAGACCCGCATCGACAAGGTGATGAGCGTGTCGATCTCGCGCGAGATCGAGCGGCTGGATCGCAGGCTTCTGGTGCTCGCGACCGTGGGCTCCGCCGGTCCGTTCGTCGGTCTGTTCGGCACGGTCTGGGGCATCATGTCGAGCTTCCAGTCGATCGCGGCCTCGAAGAACACCTCGCTCGCGGTGGTGGCGCCGGGCATCGCCGAGGCGCTGTTCGCGACCGCGATGGGTCTGATCGCCGCCATTCCGGCGACAATTTTCTACAATAAGTTCATCTCCGAAGTGGGCCGTCAGGCGCAGCGCCTTGAAGGTTTCGCCGACGAATTTTCCGCGATCCTGTCTCGTCAGATCGACGAGCGGGCGTAAGCACCAACACGACGGGCAGACGATATGGGCATGAGCATGGGCGGAGGAGCAGGCGGCGGTGGCGGCCGTCGCCGTCATCAGCGCGCCAGCGTCATGGCCGAGATCAACGTCACGCCGATGGTGGACGTGATGCTCGTGCTGCTCATCATCTTCATGGTGTCCGCGCCGCTGCTCACCGTCGGCGTGCCGCTCGACCTGCCGCAGACGGCGGCCAAGAGCCTCGATCAGGACAAGGAGCCGCTGACGCTGTCGGTGCAGGTGTCCGGCAAGATCTTCCTCAACAACACCGAAATTTCCGCCGACGATCTGGTGGCGAAGCTGAAGGCCGTCACCGATGCGCGCGGAGGCACCGAGGAACGTATCTTCGTGCGCGGCGACACCAAAGCCGACTACGGCACGATCATGAAGGTGATGGGCCGCCTGTCGGCTGCCGGGTTCAAGCGCGTTGCTCTGGTCACCGAGGTCGAGCAGGGGAGCTGACGTGAAAATCGACCGGACACTCGCCGCGTCTGTCGCTTTGCACGCTCTGGTGATTTCCTGGGGGCTGATCTCGTTTTCCACCAAGATGTATGAGACGACTCCCGAGGAGTCGCTGCCTGTCGATATCATTTCCGCCGATCAGTTCGCCAAGGTCACGCAGGGCATCAAGACCGGCAAGAAGGAAGTGACCAAGCCGCTGGTCGAGAAGGTCGCCGATCCGACGCCGCCACAGGACGATCCGGTCGGCAAGATCGAGGACAAGAAGCCTCCGGTCGTGACCGACACCGCGCCCGAGCCGCCGCCGAAACCCGTCGAAAAGCCGGTCGAGAAAAAGCCCGAGCCGCCGAAGCCGGTCGCGCAGGAGAAACCGAAGGAAGAAACCAAGCCGGCGGAAAAGAAGCCCGACCCGGCGAAGGTCGATCCCATCGCCGAAGCGTTGAAGAAGGAGCAGGCGAAAAAGCCTGAGCCGAAGAAGCAGCAGGCGCAGGCGAAACCCACTCCGCCGCCGAAGGAAAAGCACGAGCGCGTGTTCGATCAGACCAAGATCGCCGCCCTGCTCGACAAGCGCGATCCGACGCGGCAGTCGATGACTGGATCGGAATTGAATTCGCAGGCCGCGCTCGGTCTCTCGCACGGCCGTTCCTCCGACAATTCGGCGACATGGGGCGCGATGTTCAAGAGCCAGGTGGAGCGTTGCTGGAAGAAGCCGTATGGCGGCATCGAGGCGCAGCAGATTCAGGCGAGCTTCGATATCCGCCTGAAGCAGGACGGCACGCTCGAATCGATGCCGGTGCCGCTGCCCGGCAGCAACACGCCGTATTTCCGCGTCTATCAGGAGAGCGCGCGCCGCGCGATCATCGAATGCCAGCCTTATAAGCTGCCGCCGTCATTCTTCAACGAATGGAAATTCTTTGAGCCCGTTTTCACCGAACGCACGTCTTAAAAAAGTCGCGTGATGCACGCGCAGGAACATGATCCGATGAGCAAGGACGACAGAACGCCCATGACATTCAAGATGACGCGCCGGCAACTGGTCGGTGCAACGGCGGCGGGCCTTGCGGCCGCGCCGCTCTCCAGGGCGTTCGCGCAGGTCCGTGTTCAGGTCGATCAGGGCAATTTCCAGCCGATCCCGATCGCGATTCCGAATTTCGTCGCGGGCGGTCAGGGCGATGGCGAGGTCAGCGCCGGCATCGCGTCGGTCATCACCAACAACCTCAAGCGCAGCGGCCTGTTCGCTCCGATCGATCAGGCGGCCTATATCGAGCGCATCTCCAACATCGACGTGCCGCCGCAGTTTCCGAGTTGGCGGCAGATCAACGCGCAGGCGCTGGTCACCGGTCGCGCCACGCGGCAGGGCGATGGACGCCTCAAGGCGGAATTCCGGCTGTGGGACGTGCCGGCCGCGCAGCAGCTCACCGGCCAGCAATATTTCACCTCGCCGGAATCCTGGCGGCGCGTGGCCCACATCATCTCCGACCAGATTTACGAGCGTCTCACCGGCGAGAAGGGCTATTTCGACAGCCGCGTGGTGTTCGTCGATGAATCGGGTCCGGCGACGCGGCGCGTCAAGCGCCTCGCCATCATGGATCAGGACGGCGCCAATGTCCGCTATCTCACGCGCGGCGCCGACCTCGTGCTGACGCCGAGGTTCTCGCCATCGACGCAGGAAATCACCTACATGGAATTCGGCGGCGGCGATCCGCGCGTCTATCTGTTCAACGTCGAGACCGGCCAGCGCGAGATCGTCGGCAACTTCCCCGGCATGTCGTTTGCTCCAAGGTTTTCGCCGGACGGCCAGCGCATCATCATGAGCTTGCAGCAGGGCGGCAATTCCAACCTGTACGTGATGGACCTGCGTTCGAAATCGACCACGCGCCTGACCGATACCCCCGCGATCGACACCTCGCCGTCCTACGCGCCGGATGCGTCGCGCATCTGCTTCGAGAGCGATCGCGGCGGCAAGCCGCAGATTTATGTGATGGCGGCGGGCGGCGGCGCGGCGCAGCGCATCTCGTTCGGCGATGGCAGCTACTCCACGCCGGTGTGGTCGCCGCGCGGCGACTACATCGCCTTCACCAAGCAGGGCGGCGGCCAGTTCGCCATCGGCATCATGAAGCCGGACGGTTCGGGCGAACGCATCCTCACTTCGGGCTTCCATAATGAAGGTCCGACCTTCGCGCCGAACGGCCGCGTGGTGATGTTCTTCCGCGATCTCGGCGCGGGCCCCCATCTGTTCACCGTGGACATTTCGGGCCGCAACGAGCTTCAGGTTCCGACGCCGGGCTTCGCGTCCGATCCGGCCTGGTCGCCGCTGCTGTCCTGATCCGGACACGGCGGCGCGTCCTTCAGGTCACGCCTCCGCATATTCGTGGTGGAACTGCGGAGGTCCCGAACTGGCGCCACATTTACACCCTATTAACCATCGCCATTGCTTTAAGCGATTCAGTGGCATTTGAGGGGCTTCGGCAACGGCTCATCAAGGTTGACGGAACGTTCGCTTAACCAAGCGGGCGTAGACCGAAATCTGTTCAAAAAACCCGAGCGTGGAGGCTCCGGAATGTTCTCCCAAATGCGTATCCTCCAAGGATTCAAATTCGCGGCCGTACTGGCCGTGGCCCTGTCGATGGGCGCCTGCGCCAACAAGAACGGCGATCTGAACGGCGGCATGGCCGGCGCGGCGACGCCGGGCAGCCAGCAGGATTTCGTGGTCAATGTCGGCGACCGCGTGTTCTTCGACAGCGACCAGACCGAACTGTCGCAGCAGGCGATCAATACCCTCGAAAAGCAGGCCCAGTGGTTGCAGCAATATCCGCGCTACACCTTCACCATCGAAGGCCATGCGGACGAGCGCGGCACGCGTGAATACAACATCGCGCTCGGCGCGAAGCGCGCCCAGTCGGTGCGCAACTTCCTGGTGTCGCGCGGCATCAGCGCCGGCCGCATGCGCACGATCTCCTACGGCAAGGAGCGCCCGGTGGCGGTGTGTAACGACATCTCCTGCTGGTCGCAGAACCGCCGCGCCGTGACGGTGCTCAACGCCAGTTCGTAAGTTTCCGGGGGCTCACCGGGGATGAAAGCGGCGCCTTCGGGCGCCGTTTTTTGTTGGCGGCGGGCCGGCTGAGCCTGTCGGCAGTCACATTTTTGGCGTAGTAGAATTCTCATTCTGCGCGGCCCGATTTCAGGGCGGGAATGAAAAACCAGATCGCCAAGACGAATGCTCATGTCATCGAAGCCGAAGATTATTGCCGCCGCAGGATTGGCCTGCGCGTTCGTTGTTCTGTCGCCCCTTGCGATGCCGATGCAGGCGCACGCGCAACAATATGATAGCGGCGATCCCGATCCTCAGGCGGAGGTGGACCGGCTGTCCGACCAGTTGCGCAAGCTGACCGGTCAGAACGAGGAATTGCAGCACCGCAATCAGGTTCTTGAAGAGCAGCTTCGCCAGTTGCAGGGCGGGGCAGCGCCCGGCGCGGCTGGCGCTTCTCCCGCGCGGGGGCCTGCGAATGCGGGGCCTGCGCCGTATCAGAATCAGAACCAGCAATATCAAAATCAGCCGTATCAGAACCCGCAGTATCAGCAGTCGCAGCAGCCGGCCTATCAGGGTCAGCAGGGCGCGCCGATCACGACGCCGTATAATGATGGGCAGGCGCCGTCGCCCGGCCGTCGCGGCGATGCATTCGATCCGAGCCAGAACCCGAGCGCCCCCGGCGCGCCACGGGCGCTTGGCAGCATGCGGGGGCAATCCAATTATGCGGAGCCGGGGTCTGCGCAGCCGGGCGCGCCGATGAACATCGAGAACAACAACTACGGCAACAACAGCGGCGTTGCACCGCCGCCGTCCAACCCGGGCGGCGGGCTGACCACGGCGCCGCCGACGAGGTCGCCCAAGGACGAGTTCGATCTCGGTCTCGGCTACATGCAGCACAAGGATTACGGGCTCGCCGAGGAGACCATGCGCAACTTCACGGTGAAGTATCCGGGCGACCGCCTCGTCGGCGATGCGCAGTACTGGCTCGGCGAGAGCCTTTACCAGCGCAAGAAGTATCGCGAGGCGGCGGAAGCGTTTCTGGCGGTGACCTCGAAATACGACAAGTCCGCCAAGGCGCCGGATGCGATGCTGCGATTGGGTGAATCGCTTGCCGCGCTGAAGGAAAAGGATGCCGCCTGTGCAGCGTTCGGTGAAGTCGCGCGGAAATATCCGCGTGCCTCGAGCGGCGTGAAGCAAGGTGTCGCGCGTGGACAAAAACGCTCCGGTTGCTGAGCCTGTTTCGGCGCGGGAGGCCCGGCATCTGTTCGCCGGATGGAAACGGATTCCGGCGCTCGTCCTGGCCGTCTCGGGCGGCCCGGATAGCGTGGCCCTGTTGTGGCTCGCCGCGCGCTGGCGCAAATCGCTCAAGAACGGTCCCGATCTTCTTGCGGTGACGGTCGATCACGGATTGCGGGCGGCCGCCGCGCACGAG
The DNA here is from genome assembly GCF_029030725.1 of [Pseudomonas] carboxydohydrogena. Taxonomy (NCBI): domain Bacteria; kingdom Pseudomonadati; phylum Pseudomonadota; class Alphaproteobacteria; order Hyphomicrobiales; family Nitrobacteraceae; genus Afipia; species Afipia carboxydohydrogena. The sequence continues at coordinate 2,910,412 of NZ_CP113162.1, read as the reverse complement.
GCCCGCAATGTGAAGCGGCTGGCGTCCGCGCTCGGCATCACCCATCGCACCCTGTCCTGGCACGGCCCGAAACCGAAGACCGGCGTGCCGCGTGCCGCGCGTGCCGCACGCTACGAACTGCTCGCCCGCGCGGCGCGGTCAGCGTCGGCAGTGGCGATCGTCACCGCCCACACCCAGGACGATCAGGCGGAAACCGTTCTGATGCGGCTGTCGCGCGGCAGCGGCATCACCGGCCTGGCCGGCATGGCGATGCAGACGGAACGGCACGGCGTCGCGCTGTTGCGTCCGTTCCTCGAGATTCCGAAGGCGCGGCTGGTGGCGACACTCGATCGTGCCAAAGTCGGTTATGCCGACGATCCCACCAACCGCGATCCAGCCTACACGCGTCCGCGACTGCGGGCGCTGATGCCAGTGCTGGCGGCGGAGGGAGCCGATGCCAAAACATTCGCTCGTCTTGCGATGCGATTGTCGCGCGCCGATGCCGCGCTGGAACGCATGACGGACGGTGCGGAGCGTTATCTCCGCCTGCGCGGCGGCGGAGAGGAGGGGTTCGACATTTCGCTTTTCTCCACGCTGGCCGAGGAAATTCAGGTGCGGCTGCTGCGCCGCGCACTGGCGGACGGCATGACTGCCCACCCGCCGGAGCTGGGGCAGATCGAGACGCTGCTGCGGGCCATGGCACAGGCGCGCGGCGAGGGCCGGCGGTTCAAGCAAAGTCTCGCGGGGATGACGGTGAGCGTCGAGAAGGGGCGGCTGGTGGTTCGTCCCGCTCCGCCTCGCCGCGGCGCCCCGGTCCCGGCCCGGAGCAGACGCTCTTAACCATGCGACAGTCCGGCCATGAGCCGAGTGGCCAAAACCTCCGTAAAAGCCGCAAATTGCGCTAAATAGTCTTGCCCAGTTCCCTTGGCATTGTGGACAGCGACACATAGATTGGGACAGCCTGGTCAATACCGGCAATCGGACGACATGGATCCAAGGGGTAGGCCCCTGCGTTGCGGGGGTGTGAAGGATAACGAATGAACGCGAATCTGCGCAATTTTGGCCTCTGGGTCATCATCGTCCTCCTGCTGCTGGCGCTGTTCACGCTGTTCCAGAACCCGGCGCAGCGCACCGCATCGCAGGACATCTCCTTTTCGCAGTTGCTGAACGAGGTCGATCAGAACCGCGTGCGCGACGTGGTGATCCAGGGCCCCGAAATCCGCGGCACCCTGACCAACGGCTCGACCTTCCAGTCTTACGCGCCGGCCGATCCGACGCTGATCAAGCGCCTGTACGACGCCAAGGTCTCGATCACGGCGAAGCCGCCGGGCGACAACGTGCCGTGGTTCGTCTCGCTGCTGGTGTCGTGGCTGCCGTTCATCGCGCTGATCGGCGTGTGGATTTTCCTGTCGCGCCAGATGCAGGGCGGTGCGGGCAAGGCGATGGGATTCGGTAAGTCGCGCGCCAAGATGCTGACCGAGGCCCATGGCCGCGTGACGTTCGAGGACGTCGCGGGTGTCGATGAAGCCAAGCAGGATTTGCAGGAGATCGTCGAGTTCCTGCGTGACCCCGGCAAGTTCCAGCGCCTCGGCGGACGGATTCCGCGCGGCGTGCTGTTGGTCGGCCCGCCCGGCACCGGCAAGACCCTGATCGCGCGTGCGGTCGCGGGCGAAGCCAACGTGCCGTTCTTCACCATTTCGGGTTCGGACTTCGTCGAAATGTTCGTCGGCGTCGGCGCCTCGCGCGTCCGCGACATGTTCGAGCAGGCGAAGAAAAATGCGCCGTGCATCATCTTCATCGACGAAATCGATGCGGTCGGCCGTCATCGCGGCGCCGGTCTTGGCGGCGGCAATGACGAGCGCGAGCAGACGCTGAACCAGTTGCTGGTCGAGATGGACGGCTTCGAGGCGAACGAGGGCGTGATCCTGATCGCCGCGACCAACCGCCCCGACGTGCTCGACCCCGCGCTGCTGCGTCCGGGCCGCTTCGACCGTCAGGTCGTGGTGCCGAACCCCGATGTCGTCGGCCGCGAGCAGATCCTCAAGGTCCACGTCCGCAAGGTACCGCTGGCGCCGGACATCAACCTCAAGACCATCGCGCGCGGCACCCCGGGCTTCTCCGGTGCCGACCTGATGAACCTCGTCAACGAGGCGGCGCTCACCGCCGCGCGCCGCAACAAGCGCATGGTGACGCAGGCCGAGTTCGAGGAAGCCAAGGACAAGGTGATGATGGGCGCCGAGCGCAAATCGCTCGTCATGTCCGAGGAAGAGAAGATGCTGACGGCCTATCACGAGGGCGGCCACGCCATCGTCGGCCTCAACGTGCCCGCGACCGATCCGATCCACAAGGCGACCATCATTCCGCGCGGCCGTGCCCTCGGCATGGTCATGCAGTTGCCCGAGCGCGACAAGATGTCGATGTCGCTGGAACAGATGACCTCGCGTCTCGCTATCATGATGGGAGGCCGCGTCGCCGAGGAGATGATCTTCGGCCGCAACAAGGTGACCTCCGGTGCATCGTCGGACATTGATCAGGCGACGCGCCTCGCCCGCATGATGGTGACGCGCTGGGGCCTGTCGGACGAACTCGGCACCGTGGCCTATGGCGAGAACAATGACGAAGTGTTCCTCGGCATGCAGGTCAATCGCCAGCAGAACGTCTCGGAAGCCACCGCGCAGAAGATCGACTCGGAAGTGAAGCGCCTCGTCGAGGAAGGCTACAACGAGGCGACGCGGATTCTGACCGAGAAGCGCGACGATCTCGAAACGCTGGCCAAGGGCTTGCTGGAATTCGAAACGCTGTCGGGCGACGAGATCACCGATCTTTTGAACGGCAAGAAGCCGAACCGCGAATCGGTGCTCGAACCGGCGACGCCCCGCACCTCGGCGGTGCCGCCGACCGGCAAGCCGCGTCCGCGCCCCGATGCCGGCATGGAGCCGCAGCCGCAGGCGTAAGCGGTCCAACATTCCGATACGAAAATGCCCGCGCAGCCCGCGGGCATTTTTTATGGGTGCGATGGCGCGCCTCCAATGACCGGCTCTGTCGCGATCGCGCCTTCCAATTTTTTTGAACGGGTGCTTGCCATTACTTTTGAATTGGTGTTCACTCCTTAAAGGAGTGAGATTTCATTGGTTTATCGCCGGACACATCAGGTTGTGAAGCGCCTGGAAGCGCGCCGCGCCGCGATTCTCGCGGCGGCCCGCGAAACAGCCTCGGAAGGGGGCATGGCGGCGGTCCAGATCGCTCCCGTCGCCGCGCGCGCCAATGTCGCGGCGGGCACTGTCTATCGCTACTTTCCCTCCAAGGCTGAGCTGATTTCGGAATTGATCGCGGATGTCTCCGAAAGGGAGCTGATCGCGATCCGCCGTGCCGCCGATGCCGCGCCGGGCCCGTCCTCGGCGCTCGCCGCCGCCATTACCACCATCGCGGTTCATGTCGTGTCTCATCGCAAGCTCGCCTGGGGCATTCTGGCGGAGCCGGTGGACGTCGATGTCAGCGCTTCGCGGCTGACCAGCCGCCGCGCCATCGCCGCCGAACTGGAGCAACGCCTCGAAGCCGCGATCAAGGCCGGTCATCTGCCCGCGCAGGACACGGCGCTGACCGCGACCGCGCTGATCGGCGCGCTGCACGAAGCGTTGGTGGGGCCGCTGGCGACGGACGCGATGGGCGACGCCACCAAATTGCGTGAGGCGGTGCAGAATATCTCGCTGTTCGCGTTGCGCGCGGCCGGTGTCCTCGATGCCCGCGCGCGCGGGCTGGTCGTTCAGGCCGTGCTGCCGATCCGGATGTCCGTCGTCGGCTGATATCGCGCGCCGGGCGGCTCATGATTTTCCGCATCATGAAATGACGGCGGATTCCGCCGTTCAGCACGTCAGGCGGCCCGATGGCTTGTTGGCGCGGCGCAATGATCCGCGATGCGTGGTGTGCAATGCATGCCGTCAAGTGATAAGCGAGATCGCCTACCAAAGAGAGCGATAGCGTGCTTTTGTCGGGGCGGACGTGAGCGCAGACATGCGCGGAGAGATTGATGACTATCAAGATGCCTTTGCCCGATCAGGGCATTCTCGCCCGCCGCGACGAGATCATTGCTGCCTTGCGCGCGATCGTGCCCGGCGAGGGCGTGATCGAGACCGAGCGGGAAATGAAGCCCTACGAATCCGACGCCCTGACGGCCTATCGCCAGCCGCCGATGGTCGTGGTGCTGCCCGATACCACCGAGCAGGTCTCGCAGGTTCTGAAATACTGCCACGACAACGGCATCAAGGTGGTGCCGCGCGGCAACGGCACCTCGCTGTCCGGCGGCTCATTTCCGCTCGCCGACGGCGTGCTGCTCGGCCTGTCCAAGTTCAAGCGCGTGCGCGAGATCGATTTCGACAACCGTGTCGCGGTGGTCGAGCCGGGCATGACCAATCTCGCGGTCAGCCAGGCGGTGGCGCATGAGGGATTCTATTACGCGCCCGATCCGTCGTCGCAGATCGCCTGCTCGATCGGCGGCAACATCGCGGAGAATTCCGGCGGCGTTCACAGCCTGAAATACGGCCTCACCACCAACAACGTGCTGGGCTGCGAATTCGTGCTCATCACCGGCGAGATCCTGCGGATCGGCGGCCGCGCCCCGGAGAACGACGGCTACGACCTGATGGGCGTCATCACCGGCTCGGAGGGGCTGCTCGGCGTCGTCACCGAGATCACGGTGCGCATCCTGAAGAAGCCGGAAACAGCGCGCGCGCTGATGGTAGGCTTCTCGGAGGTCGAGGCGGCGGGCGAATGTGTCGCGCGGGTGATCGGCGCGGGCATCATTCCCGGCGGCATGGAGATGATGGACAGGGACGCCATCGCCGCCGCTGAGGCGTTCGTTAATGCAGGCTATCCGCTCGACGTCGAGGCGCTGCTCATCATCGAGTTGGACGGGCCGAGCATCGAGGTCGATGAACTGATCCGCCGCGTCGAGAAGATCGCGCTCGATTGCCGCTCCACGACCTGCCAGATTTCCAACTCCGAACAGGAGCGGTTGCTGTTCTGGGCGGGCCGCAAGGCGGCGTTCCCGGCGGTCGGGCGGCTGTCGCCGGACTATCTGTGCATGGACGGCACCATCCCGCGCGGCAAGCTGCCGGAGGCGCTGGCGGGCATTCGCGAGCTTGGGAAGAAATACGGGCTGCGCTGCGCCAACGTGTTCCATGCGGGCGACGGCAATCTGCATCCGCTGATCCTGTACGATGCCAACATCGCAGACGAGATGCAGCGCGCCGAGGATTTCGGCGCGGACATCCTACGGCTGTGCGTCAAGCTCGGCGGCGTGCTGAGCGGCGAGCACGGCATCGGCGTCGAGAAGCGCGACCTGATGCCGGAAATGCTGAGCGACATCGATCTCGCCCATCACCAGCGCATCAAATGCGCGTTCGATTCAGGCGGTCTGCTCAATCCGGGCAAGATGTTCCCGGTGCTGCACCGCTGCGCGGAGCTTGGCCGGATGCATGTGCATGGCGGCAAGCTGCCGTTTCCCGACATCCCGCGATTCTGAGGAAGGTTTGACGTGGTGGAGACGCTGAAGGTTGGCGACGCCAAGGACGTCGAGACGGCGGTACGCGAGGCGATCGCGACGGAACAGCCGCTGGAGATCGTGGGGCACGGCAGCAAGCGCGATATCGGCCAGCCGGTGGCGGCCGGCGCGGTGCTCGATCTGTCGGCGCTCAATGCCGTCACCGCCTACGAGCCGCACGAGTTGATCGTCACCGTGCAGGCGGGAGCCCCGGTCGCCGATGTGATCGCGATGATGGACGCCAAGAACCAGGAATTCGCGTTCGAGCCGATGGACACCTCGGTGCTGCTCGGCACGGGTACGGGACAGGGCACGATCGGCGGCATGATCGCCTCGGGCCTGTCGGGGCCGCGCCGCATCCGTTCGGGCGGCGTGCGCGACCATCTTCTTGGCGGCCACGCCGTCTCCGGCTTCGGCGACGGCTTCGTCGCGGGCAGCCGCGTGGTCAAGAACGTCACCGGCTACGATATCTCCAAGCTGCTGGCGGGATCGTGGGGCACGCTCGCGGTGCTGACGGAAGCCACGATCAAGCTGGTGCCGAAAGCCGAGGCGCAGACCACGCTGGTGCTGCGAGGGCTCGACGAAGCCACCGCCAACAAGGCGATGACGAAGGCACTTGGTTCTTCTTTCGACGTTTCCGGCGCGGCGCACATTCCGGCGTCGGACCGGCAGGATCCCGGCGATGCGCTGGCAAAGGCGGGCCTGCCGCAAACGGCCCTGACGCTGGTCCGGGTTGAAGGCATCGACGTTTCGGTGGCGGAACGGGGGCGGTCGCTCGCGGCGCTGTTGTCCTCGTTTGGCGCGGTGGAAACGATCACGGACGACGATTCGGCCGCGATCTGGGCACAGGTGCGTGACGTGACGCCGTTCGCGGCATCCTCAAAGCTCGGCGGCCATGTCGTCTGGCGCATCGTCTGCCCGCCGACGGCGGGTGCGGCGCTCGGCACGGCGCTCGGGCGCGAGACCGGCGGCGAAGTCATCTACGACTGGGGCGGGGGATTGGTCTGGGCGGCGTTGCCGCCCGCCGCCGATGCCCATGCGGCCCGGGTGCGGGCGCACGCGGAAGCCGCCGGAGGCCACGCCATGCTGCTGCGCGCACCGAAGGATGTGCGCGCCGCCGTCGATGTGTTCCATCCGCAGGCGCCGGGAGTCGCGGCGCTGGGCCGCCGCCTCAAGCACAGTTTCGATCCCCGTCATATCCTCAATCGCGGCCGCATGCGCCGGGACGACAATCCATGAAGACCGATTTTACCCCCGCCCAGCTTGCCGATCCGGACATCGCGGAAGCCAATACGATCCTGCGCAAATGCGTGCATTGCGGCTTCTGCACCGCGACCTGCCCGACCTACGTCCTGCTCGGCGACGAACTCGATAGCCCGCGCGGGCGCATCTACCTCATCAAGGAGATGCTGGAAAAGGACCAGAAGCCGACGGCCGAGGTGGTCAAGCATGTCGATCGCTGCCTGTCCTGTCTTGCCTGCATGACGACGTGCCCATCGGGCGTGAACTACATGCATCTCATCGATCAGGCCCGCGTCCGGGTGGAGGAGAGCTATTCCCGCCCGCTTGGCGATCGCCTGATCCGGGCGCTGCTCGCCTATGTGTTGCCGCGTCCGGGTGTATTCCGCATGGGCATGATGGCCGCGCGGCTGGCGAAGCCGTTCGCCGGCCTGCTGCCGGGATCGGCGAAGCCGAGCCATCCGCCGACATTGTTCGACCGGCTGCGGGCGATGCTGGCGCTGGCGCCGGGCGCGCTGCCGGCACCGGGACCCGCGGGGGGCACTGTCTTCCCCGCGCAGGGAACGCGCCGAGGCCGGATCGCGTTGTTGCAGGGCTGCGCCCAGCAGGTGCTCGGCCCGAACATCAATCAGGCGGCGATTCGCCTGCTGACCCGGATCGGCGTCGAGGTGGTGATGGTCGCGGACGAGCAATGCTGCGGCTCGCTGACGCATCACATGGGCCGCGACGATGACGCGCTGCACCGGGCGAAGGCCAATATCGATGTCTGGGTCCGCGAGGCCGATGCCAACGGGCTCGATGCGATTCTGGTGACGACCTCGGGATGCGGCACCACGATCAAGGATTACGGTTATCTCCTGCGCGAGGACAAAGCCTATGCCGCCAAGGCGGCGCGGATATCGAAGCTGGCGAAAGACATCACCGAATATGTCTCCACGCTGAATGTGCAATGGCCACGGCCACAAAATGAAATCGTCGTCGCCTATCACTCCGCATGTTCGCTCCAGCACGGACAGAAAATCACGGAGGCTCCGAAAGAATTGCTTTCCAAGAGCGGATTCGTGGTGAAAGATGTGCCTGAAGGTCATCTGTGTTGCGGATCGGCTGGGACGTACAACATTCTCCAGCCCGAGATTGCAAGGAGATTGCGCGAGCGTAAGGTCGCCAATATCGCATCCGTCAGGCCGGACATCGTCTCGGCAGGCAATATTGGATGCATGGTGCAGATCGGCAGCGAACTCAAGAATGCCGAAGGCGCGCCAATCCCGGTGGTTCACACCATCGAATTGCTCGACTGGATCACCGGCGGCCCGTCCCCGCACAATACCTTGCCCGGAGCCTGATGCCCGGATGCCGTGAAGGCAGGAAGGCACCCGCGTCGGGAATGCCTCAAAGCCCGCTGTTCATTCGGCTGGCGACAACAGGAGGACGGATATGGCTAAGGATAAAAAGAAGAAGAACAAGAACAAGAAGCAAAAGAAATTGAACATGGCCAAGGCGGCCAGGAAATCGAAGAAGTCGGCGAAAAAGTCGTCGGCGAAGAAGGCCGCCAAGCGCTCGGTGAAGAAGTCGGCGAAAAAGGCTGCGAAGAAGTCCGCCAAGAAGACGGCCAAGAAAGCGACGAAGCGCCCGGCGAAGAAATCGGCCAAGAAGGCTGTGAAGAAAACCGCCAAAAAGGCAGCTCCGAAGAAGGCGGCAAAGAAGCGTGCCCCGCGCAAGGCGGCTGCTCCGGCCCCCGCCCCGGCAGTGGCCCCCTCCTACGACGAGCCGATGGCGAACGTGTCGGAAGCGTCCCAATTGTCGCACGCGAGCTGGTTCACCAGCGAGGACAAGGACGACCATCAGTCCTGACGGAAAGACCGGTCTTCCGTCCAAAGGCCGTGCCGCGAGGCGCGGCCTTTTCGTCTGGAGGGATGCGGCAAATATATCGTATCGCCGGAAATTGCCGGATCGATGCGTTGTCAAAATGCAACATTGCGACAAACAGCGCGCGCAGATGCCGCAAATGCCTAAGGAGGCAGCAACTGCCCGGCATTGTTGCTTTCCCATTTTCATGCGGCTCCGCACATTTGTCCCCACGAAAGACGTTCGTGAATCAACGCTTGCCATTCCGGTTACCGGCCATGGCGGGCTCTAACGGTGGGGGTAATTATGAAATCGGTTCTTCCAGCCGCGGCGGCGGTTGCAGTCAGTCTTCTCGGGGCGCAGGCGGCGGTCGCGGCCGATCTACCGGTCAAGGCCTACAAGGCTCCGGTCGTCGCGGCGTTCGACCCGTGGGACATCGCTTTCGGCGCTGGCGTCATGAGCGACTATGTGTTCCGCGGCATCACGCAGTCCAACCACAAGCCGTCGGTCACCGCCTATTTCGAGCCGCGCTATAACGTCACCAAGGACCTTCAGTTCTATGTCGGTTCCTCGTTCGAAAGCATTTCGTTTCCGAACCGCGCCGCGGCTGAAGTCGATATCTACGGCGGCGTCCGGCCGACCTTCGGCGCTCTCGCGCTCGACTTCGGTGTCTGGGGCTACCTCTATCCGGGCGGCACCTGCGTCGGCAACGGCACCGCCGGTTCGTTCGGCGTGGCCGGCTCCTGCGGCTTCGATAACCAGATCATTCTGGCCAACGGCAACTACCTGAAGAAGGACGTTTCCTTCTACGAGGTCTACGGCAAGGCGACCTACACCTTCAACGACACCTTCGCGATGGGCGGCAACGTGTTCTACACGCCGAGCTTCCTGAACTCGGGCGCGGACGGCACCTACGCCTCGGTCACCGCCAAGGTCACCGCGCCGAGTTCGTTCCTGCCGAACGGCATCGGTTCCTACGTCTCCGGCGAATTCGGTCGCCAGTGGCTGGGTAAATCCGACTCGTTCTACGGCAACATCGACTACAAGGACTACAACACCTGGAACGTCGGCATCGGCTTCACCTACAAGGTGTTCACGCTCGATCTGCGTTATTCCGACACCAACCTCAGCAAGGGCGATTGCAACGCCTTCACCAGCGACTACACCGCCAGCCAGACCGGCTTCATCACGCCGATCAATGCGGCTCCCGGCTTTGGCTCGAAATGGTGCGGTGCGAGCTTCATCGCCAAGCTCTCGGCGGACCTGACGCTGATGAGCAACATCAAGTAGCTCTCCCAAGAGCGACTACAGGGGGGCGGCGGAGCAATCCGCCGCCTTTTTTTATTCGTGGTGTCAGTCCGCAGGCGGAGTCGGATTGCTCGGCGAGCGCGTGATTCGCCACGATGCCGATCTCGATGGCGGCGGCAGCCGCGGGCATGATGCGCCAGATCGTAGCGGGCGTCGATACGATACGTTGCGGGATCGTCTCCTGAAAGGTGGCCGGGTGACGCCACGAGAGAGTGACGCGGACCGGAGACAGACCTCCGCGCAAAATAAATCACTGAATAAGACTAAAGTTAGGGCCGGGTTGGGTTGCGTTGTCTTGTGTGAAATCCCTTACCGCTTCTAGCATGCGACATAACGGCAGGGCCGGGGAGCATTTCACGAGTCGGCGAGAGATTCCGCTTACTTCTAGCGCCGGCTGCCCAAATTTCTCCCTCAAGATGCCTCGCCTCAGGCTCCGGGCAGTTCGCTTCTCCCGGAGCGACACAACGCGTGGGGGAGATAAAACACATGTGGAATCAAGTTTATAATCCATTCGACAGCCAGGTCCTGTCGACCTTGGCGGCGGCCATCCCCGTCGTCACGCTGCTGGTCCTGATCGCATCCAACAAGGTCAAGGTGCACATCGCGGCGATCACTGCCTTGATCGTCGCCAACCTTGTGGCGATCTTTTTCTTCACCATGCCGGCCGGCATGTCGATCCGGGCCTCGCTGCTTGGCGTCGTCACTGGCTTTTTCCCGATCGGCTGGATCGTGCTGAACGTCATCTTCCTCTACCGTTTGACGGTGGAGAAAGGCGTATTCGAAACGCTACAGAACACCATCGGCGGCGTGACCCGCGACCGGCGCTTGCAGATCCTGCTGATCGCCTTCTCGTTCGGCGCCTTCTTCGAGGGTGCTTCGGGCTTTGGTACCCCGGTCGCGGTGACCGGCGCGATCCTGATCGGGCTCGGCTTCTCGCCGCTCGCCGCCTCGGGCCTGTCGCTGATCGCCAACACCGCTCCGGTTGCCTACGGCGCGCTCGGCACGCCGATCGCCGGTCTGTCCAGCGTCACCGGGCTTGATCCGTTCATGCTCGGCGCGATGGTCGGCCGTCAGTTGCCGGTCTTCTCGCTGATCGTGCCGTTCTGGGTTGTCTGGGCGTTCGCCGGATTCAAGGGCATGAAGGAAGTCTGGCCGGCCATTCTGGTGACCGGCATTTCATTCGCCGTTCCGCAGTTCCTGATCTCCAACTTCATCAACCCCTGGATCGTCGATATCGGCGCCTCGCTGATCTCGATGGGCGCGCTCATCTTGTTCCTGAAGGTCTGGCAGCCGAAGAACATCTGGACGTCGGCCACGCTGGGTGCGCATGACGAATCGTCCGACACCATGGCGCCGGTGAAGCAGAACACGGTGAAGCCGACCCGCGCCGAAGTGTGGCGGTCGCTGATGCCGTGGATCATCGTCTGTATCGTGCTGCTGATCTGGGGCACCGACCACTTCAAGAACGCCGTCAATTCCTGGGCGACGTGGAAGTATGCGGTTCCTGATCTCGACAAGATGATCATGAAGGTCGCGCCGATTGTGGCGAAGCCCACGCCGGAAGGTGCCGTGTTCGCCTTCACGTGGCTGTCCTACACCGGCTCCGGCATGTTGATCGCCGCCGTCATCTCGGGCTTCCTACTTGGGTATTCCCCGCTCGGGCTGATCCGGGTCTATGGCAAGACCATCAAGCTGTGCGCCTATTCGCTGATCACCATCTCGGCGATGCTGGCGATCGGCACGTTGACCCGTCTGTCCGGCATCGATGCCACGCTTGGCCTCGCCTTTGCCGCGACCGGCGTGCTGTATCCGTTCTTCGGCACCTTGCTCGGCTGGTTGGGCGTGGCGTTGACGGGCTCGGACACCGCATCGAACGTGCTGTTCGGCAACTTGCAGAAGATCACCTCCGAACAGCTCGGCCTGTCGCCGATCCTGATGAGTGCGGCGAACTCCTCGGGTGGCGTCATGGGCAAGATGATCGATGCCCAGTCGATCGTGGTGGCCTCCACCGCGACCAACTGGTACGGCCACGAAGGTTCGATCCTGCGCTTCGTGTTCAAGCATTCGATCGCGCTGGCCTGCCTTGTCGGCTTGTTCGTGATGTTGCAGGCTTACGTCCATCCGTTCTCTGCGATGGTCATCAAGTAAGCGCTGCATTCCAAACCAGAAAATCCCCGCGGTTCGCCGCGGGGATTTTTTATGGACGGTATGGTGTGCTGGTGCGGGGTTTCGCCCCCTCGCCATTGTCACAATTCACGGCTAGAACCCTTGCACTAGACCCCCCCGCACATCCTCAATGGAAATTGGAATGCCGGACTACAAACCCATGATGCTGGCCGTGTTTGCGGCATTGATGCTGACGGCGTTGCCCGCGCGGGCGGAGGAGTTTCCGTTCGGCCTCGAGATGACGCTTGATGCGCCGAAGATGGCGAGCGCGCGCCGCCTGCCGACGCTCGAGATCGGCGAGAACGGCGAAGCCAAACTCGATCTGTGGTGCAAGTCCGGCCGCGGCCAGTTCTCGGTGGCCGGCGATACCGTGATTTTCATGCCGGGCACGATTGCCGACAATGGCTGTACGCCGGCGCTGGCGCAGGCCGATGACGTTTTGATCGCCAATCTCGGAACTGCGGCGAACTGGAAGCGTCAGGGAGACGCCATCTCTTTCATCGGTCCGGCGACGCTGCGCTTCCGCGTCAATTCGAACTGACCCGAACTTCGGCAAACCCGCTTACGTGTCCCGCAGGATCATGTCGGCGCATTCGCCCGCGGCCTGGATGACGCCGCTGTAGCCGCCAAATCCGGCATAGGCGGAGGCAAGATAAAGTCCCTGAAGAGGCGTGGCCGGGCTGCGTCTGGGTCCGCTGAACAGCGAGCGGGGCGGTGTCGGCGCGAAACCATACACCGCGCCGCCCGGCGAGCCGAGATATTGCCGCACCGAGTACGCCGTGTTGAAGGACGACGCCACGATGGATTGGGCCAGTCCCGGAAAATGCCGGTCGAGATAGGCGACGATCGCGCTCTGCCAGCGCGCGCGCTTGGCGCGGTAGCTACCCTGATCGAGACCTTCCCAGTTCGACAGCGTGTCCGGTGCGATGATCGACAGCACGTAAGGCGGCGCGGGAATGCCTCCATCGATCGCGGCATAATCGACCATCGCGAGCGGCGGCATCTTCTCGCCGGGCTCGTCCCGCATCAGCGTCGCGGCCTGCGCATAGTCGGCCAGCGTTGTCATCCAGTCCGGCAGCAATTGCGTGGAGTAGGCGGTGAATCCGAATGCGCCGGGCGGCTTTGAAAGGCCGAGCGTCAGCGCGAACAGCGAGATCGAGGAAGGCCGCGATTCATAAGGCGCGAGGAAAGGCCTGGCCTGCTTCGGCGGCAGCAGCGCGGCCACCGAGGCGGGCGCGCCATTGCAGACGACGCGCGTGCTCTCGACAGTTTTCGGGTCGCTGCCGTCCTTGGCGGTGTGATGGACGCGGAACGTGCCGCTGTCCTTTTCGATGGCGGTGACGACGCGGCGCAGGATGGTATCGCCGCCGGCTTTTTTGATCTCGCGGGCCAGCGCACTGGAGAGCCGCTGCGATCCGCCATGGACATAACGCCCGCCGCTGAGCAACAGGCCGCCTTGCGCCATGGCGAAATAGACCCACCACAGCGTCGCGGGGTCGTCGTGATAATAGCAAAGGTTCGCCGCGAGGGCGCATTTCAGCGCCTCGTTATCGCCAAAGGCTTGCTGGAGTTTTTTCGCAAGCGGCAGCTTCCAGTCGCGGATCGCGGGCGCAATCGACATCAGCGCGCTGTAGATATCGTCGGACCGGCGGGTTGCGGCATCGCCCTGCGTCAGCGTTCCGGCGGCGGAGGCGATCTGCTTCATCTCGCAGAGCAGCCGCGCGATGGCTTCGCGCGCTTCGGGAAAGCGGGCGCTCAAGGCCTCGCGCGCGCCGTCGAAATCGTCCGGCACCAGAAGCGGAGACGATAACGGGCCGCCGCGCACCTCATAGAGCGCGCCGCCGGGCGACCATTTCAATGTCTCGAGAATGCCTGCGCGCGCCAGCGGACCATGCTTGGGATCGCGCGGGTCGTGCGGATCGCCGGTTTCGTGCAGCGAGCCCTCGACGAACAGATCGCCGACCTTGTAGCTCGAAGCCGCGCCGCCGACGGAATTGCTTTTCTCGATCACGAGCACCTTGCGGCCAGCGCGAGCGAGCAGCGCGCCGCTGGTCAGGCCGCCGAGACCGGCGCCGACGATGATGATGTCGTATGACATCAGTCCTGAGCCGGGTTGCTGCGGGAAATGACGGGCATCATTTCCACGCCGCTTGCTCGGCATCCCAGCGTTGTCCCTTGAGGTCGGCGGCGATGCCCTGCACAAGGCCGTCGTCGTCAGTGTAGGTGTTCTCGGTTTCGTCGCCAGCCGCGGAATCCGCGAAGTTCAAATGCGGGCCACTGGTTTCATCGCGCGTCGTCGTCGTGGGCACGCCGAGCCAGATCACCAGCCGGTCGGTATTGCCCGGCTTTTCGGGGCCGACCAGCGCCGACACTTCCAGCGTGTCGGTGAGGTTGAGCGAGGGCACGAGGGTGTTGGGACGCTTCATCGTGATCGTCAGTTCGCCCGTGGTGTCACTCCATTTGGTGCTGGCGGCCTGCGCCTTGAGGATTTTCGAGGCGCTGGCCGCGAGCGCGGAAGCCAGGTGATCGCGGTCGATCTTGCCGTCCTTGCGCCAGTCGGCCGCCGGAACGCGAACGGCGCGCTCGGTATCGTAACTGCCGGTGGTCCAGCCCGCGGCGACCACACCCGGCGCGGTTTTCAGGCGCGCGAGGAGAGCGCCCGCGCGCTGCGGATCGACGTCGAAGCGCACGAGCTGCGTGCCGCTGCGCAGCGCGGCGCAGTCGGTGGCGAGGCTGTCGAGCGACAACTCGACATCGTCGTTGCGCAGGCTTTTCAGAAGATCGGCGAAATTCTCGCGCTTCACCCTGAGGGCAAGCGACTGCGGCGACAGTTCGGTGAAGTCCGCCGGGTTCGCGGTGATGCTGTCGTCCGTGTTCTGGGCGGCCTCGAACTCCCGCTGATCGGAATCGGTATTGTCGGTCGAGGTGACCTCGGACGTCTTGTCGCCGATCGTGATCTTGCCCTGGAAGGTGATGGCCCTGTTCTCGGGCTTGCGCGTCAGGCTGACGGTGACAGGCAGTTTTTCCTCGGTGGTCTGGCCGGTGCCGCTCAGCTTCTGGCCATCGGCTTTCAACTCAACGGCAAAGCGATCCTTGTGCTCGGAGCCCATCGAGGCCGAATAGCAGACATCGAGCACGGTTGAGGTAATCTTGCCGCCGTCGTGGATCTCCCGGATGAAGGCATCGACGGGCAAATCGCCGAGAATGTCGCCAAGCCCGGTGAAGTAGCGCACCTCGCCGCCAACAGGTGGGCTTTTCGCGGGTGTCCTGGCGGTCTGCGCCATCGCGAACGGGGTCGCGGCAATGCCGAGGATGAGGGCCGAGCAGGCAAGGATCGGAAATCGCATCAGGGGCATCCTGCGTGAAGCGGGGAACGTCCATCGGGACAAGCGGGGCGACCATAGACGCTTATCTGTATGATTTGAACGCCATCTCATTGCCGGAATAGCGTTTTCCTCGTTTCAGGCGATTGAGGGGCGGGTATTATTTGCCGCGAGCGGCGCCGTGCCCGCAGTGAAAGTATCGGCAACAAAAAAAGCCGCCCGAAGGCGGCTTTTCGTTTTCCGGAAAGATGAAGGTCGAGAGCTTAGAAGCCCATGCCGCCCATTCCTCCCATGCCACCCATTCCGCCGCCGCCCGGCATCGCCGGGGCTGCTTCCTTCGGCAGTTCGGCGACCATGGCTTCGGTGGTCACGAGGAGACCAGCGACGGAGGCTGCGTCCTGCAACGCGGTGCGCACCACCTTGGTGGGGTCGATGATGCCCTTGGCGACCATATCGACATATTCCTCGTTCTGGGCGTCGAAGCCGAAGGTCTCGGTCTTGTTGTCGAGAATCTTGCCGACCACGATCGAGCCCTCGACACCGGCGTTCTCCGCGATCTGACGGATCGGGGCTTCCAGCGCCTTGAGGACGATGTTGATGCCAGCCTGGACATCGGAGTTGTCGTTGTTGATGCGGCCGACAGCCTTCTTGGCGCGCAGGAGCGCGGTGCCGCCGCCCGGCACGATGCCTTCCTGAACGGCCGCGCGGGTTGCGTTGAGCGCGTCCTCGACGCGATCCTTCTTTTCCTTGACCTCGATCTCGGTCGCGCCGCCGACGCGGATCACCGCGACGCCGCCCGCAAGCTTGGCGAGACGCTCTTGCAGCTTCTCGCGGTCGTAGTCCGAGGTGGTTTCCTCGATCTGCGCCTTGATCTGGTTGACGCGCGCTTCGATGTCCGCCTTCTTGCCGGCGCCGCCGACGATGGTGGTGTTCTCCTTGTCGATCACCGCCTTCTTGGCGCGGCCGAGCATCTTCAGCGTGACGTTCTCGAGCTTCATGCCGAGATCTTCGGAGATGAGCTGGCCGCCGGTGAGGATCGCGATGTCCTCAAGCATGGCCTTGCGGCGATCACCGAAGCCCGGTGCCTTGACGGCCGCGACCTTGAGGCCGCCGCGCAGGCGGTTGACGACGAGGGTAGCGAGCGCCTCGCCCTCGATGTCCTCGGCGACGATCAGGAGCGGCTTGCCCGACTGAACCACGGCTTCCAGCACGGGCAGCATGGCCTGCAAGCCGGTGAGCTTCTTCTCGTGCAGCAGGATGTAGGCGTCGTCCAGCTCTGCGGTCATCTTCTCGGCGTTGGTGACGAAGTAGGGCGAGAGATAGCCGCGGTCGAACTTCATGCCTTCGACAATGTCGACCTCGGTGTCGAGCGACTTGGCTTCCTCGACCGTGATGACGCCCTCGTTGCCGACCTTCTGCATCGCCTGGGCGATCATCTTGCCGATGGTGGAATCGCCGTTGGCCGAAATGGTGCCGACCTGGGCGACCTCGGAAGACGACGCGACGGGCTTGGAGCGCTTCTCGATGTCCTTGATGACGGCGGCGACGGCGATGTCGATGCCGCGCTTGAGGTCCATCGGGTTCATGCCGGCGGCAACCGACTTCGCGCCTTCGCGCACGATCGCCTGGGCCAGCACGGTCGCGGTGGTGGTGCCGTCACCGGCGAGGTCGTTGGTCTTGGAAGCGACCTCGCGCACCATCTGCGCGCCCATGTTCTCGAACTTGTCTTCGAGTTCAATCTCCTTGGCGACGGTGACGCCGTCCTTGGTGATGCGCGGCGCGCCGAACGACTTGTCGATCACGACATTGCGGCCCTTCGGGCCGAGGGTGACCTTCACCGCGTTGGCGAGGATATCGACGCCGCGCAGCATGCGTTCGCGCGCGTCGCCCGAGAATTTAACGTCCTTGGCAGCCATGAGAAATTACTCCGAATTGAGATGTCTTGAATGATGTCGGGAGAGGCTGCTTCAGCCCAGCACGCCGAGGATGTCGGATTCCTTCATGATGAGGAGATCCTCGCCGTCGAGCTTGACCTCGGTGCCGGACCACTTGCCGAACAGCACGCGGTTGCCGACCTTGAGGTCCATCGGGATCAGCTTGCCGCTCTCGTCGCGTCCGCCCGGACCGACAGCGACCACCTGACCTTCGGAGGGCTTTTCCTTGGCGTTGTCGGGAATGATGATGCCGCCCTTGGTCTTCTCTTCGGCGTCGATGCGCTTGACGACGACGCGGTCGTGCAGCGGACGGAACGTGGTCTTGGCCATGGTGAGGTCCTTCAGCGTTGGGTTTCAGCGTTTTGGGATCGGGCGAAGCGAGAGCCGCCCTTCGGACGAGATTGGCAGTCCCATTTTGGGAGTGCTAATAGTGTTGCCGAGGGGAAATATGGGTTGGCGCTTTCCCTGTCAAGCAACGCTGCCAGCTTAAGACCTTGGTGAGGTCATTATATGATGCTCGAAGCCATCATCCGCATTCGCGAACAGTGACTTTGAGAGAACGTCGCCGCTTGCCAGGCTGGCCAACGTGGTTCATGAAGTCGTGTAGGAGAATTTATGATCAGTCTGCGCACCGCTTCAAAATTGGTGATGGTTTCGGTTCTTGCCGCCTGGATCGGTGGTTGCAGCAGTTTCAGCCTCAACGGCAACACGCCGGTTTCGCAGGAACCGGCGGCGCCGCCGGAAATCCCTTCGACCATTCGCGCCGATGAACTGGTCGGCCGCTGGGGCCTTGCCGCCTATCACAAGCCGGAAGACCGCGTCCGGACCGAGAATGCCGCGCGCGGGCAATGCAGGCAGCCTTACGTGATCGGCAAGGGGCCGACCGGGGGCGTGATCATGCATCTCGCCGACGAGGCGACCCCGCAGGAATTGCGCCTCAAGGGCAGCCAAAGCGGGAAGAACTATATCGGCCCCGCGGGCCCGGCTGGCGGACCGCAGGATCGCGAGATTGTCTCCTTCGACGGCCGGGTGCTGACCACGCGCTTCATCGATCCGGATGCTGCGACGCGATACGGCACCATGGTCTATGTGCGCTGCGCGCCGCGCGCATAGAAACGCTGCGCGGGCTGCTCTTCTGTAATCCGCGAATCCTGACATCATGCGCGTGTCGCGAATTCGTAGCTCTCCCCGCCATGCAGCACCTTGTGTAGCGAACTTCGGATTCGAAAGGGCACGCGCTAG
This sequence comes from [Pseudomonas] carboxydohydrogena, assembly GCF_029030725.1. Taxonomy (NCBI): domain Bacteria; kingdom Pseudomonadati; phylum Pseudomonadota; class Alphaproteobacteria; order Hyphomicrobiales; family Nitrobacteraceae; genus Afipia; species Afipia carboxydohydrogena. The sequence goes on along the minus strand of NZ_CP113162.1, from coordinate 2,891,837 downwards.
CCTGCGATTCTAAGCCTGTGATTCGAGTATGATTTGGGTTCAGAAATTCGCTTGTGGGACGCGCCGGGAAAATAATGCGAATTTCGGAACCGACACACTAGCAACATGACCATTTTCGCCGGACCGGCCGCGCTGATCGCAGGGCCTCGTCGCGCGGTGGCGGTGCTGTGCGCGACCCAGATACTGGGGTGGGGCGCGCTGTTCTACCCTCCCGCGCTCACCATGACTTATATCGCGGAGGCCCATGGCTGGTCGCTGCCGCTGGCGCTGTCCGGGTTTTCCATCGCGCTCGGCACCTCGGGCCTGTGCGCGCCCTATGCCTGCGGCCTGATCGACAAGCGCGGCGGCAATCTGGTGATGTCCGTCGGCGCGTTGATCGGGTCCGCCGGACTGCTGCTGTTGCCGCTGGCGCCGAATTACCCGCTCTATTTGCTGGCCTGGCTCCTGATCGGGGTTGCCATCGCCTCCTGCCTCTACGATCCCGCCTTCACCACGCTGACGCGAATCTACGGCATGGCCTCTCGCGGGCCGATCACGGTCGTGACATTTTCCGGCGGGCTTGCCTCCACCGTCGGCTGGCCTCTGATGCACTTCCTGATCGAGCAATTCGGTTGGGAGAGCGTGTTCTTCACATGGGCCGCTGTGCTCGCTTTTCTGATCGCGCCGCTGCACTGGTTTGCGCTGCCGAGGCGCAGGGCGCAGGTGAAGGTGCCGGTTCCAGAGGCCGACGAACCGGTCGCGAAGAAACGCTTCATCCAGCCTCACGGCTGGCCGTTCATCCTGATGGCGGCGGGTTTCGCGGGCCACGCCTTCGCGCTGTCCGGCACCACGACGCACCTTTTGCCGATCTTGCAGCGCGGCGGAATCGATCCCGGGCTTGCCGTCACGATCGGCGCGATGTTCGGCCCCGCCCAGCTCGTGACGCGGTTTGCGGATTTCGCCAGCAGGGGGCGGCTGCATCCGGTCTGGGTGGCACGTATCTCGATGGGCAGCATGGCGGTCGCGTTCGCGATCCTGTCGTTTGCCGGCATCTCGATATTGCATGCCATGATTTTCGCGATCTTGTTCGGTGCCGCCAATGGCGTGATGACGATCGCGCGCGGGGCGCTGCCGCTCGCGACGTTCGGCCCGGCGGGATACGGCCGCGTGGTCGGGCGGATTTCGCGGCCCGGACAGATCATGCAGGCACTGGCGCCGTTCATTCTGGCCTTCGTGATCGACCGCTGGTCGGATCAGGCGGCGCTCGAGATCATGATCGCGACGATTGCGCTGGCGCTGTTGTGCTTTTCATTGCTGCGGCGGGTGTGAGGCAAAACAAAAGCGTCCCCGCCGAGGCGGGGACGCTGAGAAGGGTTGGCGGCTTTTTTTAATTGAACAGTGCGTCGATATCGTTCTGCGAGGCGTGGCCTTCGTCGCCGTCGAGCTTCGGGCCGTTGAGCAACTTGGCGTCGCCCTCGCGGGTGTCGAGAATGGCCGGTGCATGCGCCTTGATGGCATCGACGCCGCCCCAGATATCCATCATGACGTTGATGTGATGTTCGATGAATTTCATCGTGTTCATCACCTTGCTGATGCGCTGGCCGGTGAGGTCCTGGAAGTTGCAGGCCTCGAAGATGCTGATGACGCGCTCGGAGATGTCGGCGACCATGCGTTCCTGCTGATCGGCCGAAGTGCCCTTGGCGAGCGCGCTGGCCGCCTGGTCGATGGCTTCCGCCGCCGCGAGAATCTGGTCGGTGGCTTCCTCGGTGCCGCCGACGATGGCGCCGAGTTCGCCCGTGACCTTGGACATCTCGTCGCCGCTGAAGCTCGTGCCGTGCAGCACGGCGATTTCCTGCTTGGTGCGGTTGATCGCTTCGTGGATCAGGTCGAGTTCGACCTTGAGCTTCTCGCATTGGGCGATCTGTGCGCGGTAGGATTCGAGCGTCGCCTTGGCGTTGGCTTCTTCCTGCGCGAGGGTGGTGTTGCTGTTTTCGGCCTTGGCGCGGGAGCCCAGGGTGATCCGGCCCATCTGTTCGCGGATGACGCGCAACTCGGTCATGATGCGTTCGTGCATCTGATCGGAGCCTGTCTCGTTCAATTCCGGCATGGCGCCGAACTGTAATTCTTCAATGCGGAAACGCTTGCGTTGAGCAGTCATGGAATTCTTCCCCAACCTCAATGCACAACCTCTAGCGGCCGGCTATTTAACGCGTGGTTCATGGGCATTTTTGGGGAACCGAAAACTTTGAACATGCTCAACGGGAATTAACCATGAGCCTGCGTCTTTCATTAAAAATAAACGCTGTTGGGAAGAACGCGTGTGGCCGCGCAATGTGGTGAATCGAAACGCAGCTTTCGTTTACCAAAACTTCCGCGGTCGCATTGTTACATCGGGGTGCGAGGCGTCGTCTCGCCCGCATGATCCGTGACGAACAGTACAGAGTACGTCCATGTCCGCAAAAATCCGCCTCGCGCTCGTTGCCGCCGCATGCCTGACCGGCATGAGCTATCCCGCGTTCGCCCAAAGCGCCGGGCCTCAGGTTTATTATGCCTCGCAGCCCGAAAGTGCCCCACAGCAGGTCGCCTACCGGCAGCCCGCCAATAACAATATGGGTGGCGGCTTCATCCAGTTTCTGTTCGGCGGCGGCGAGCAGGCCGCGCCGGTGTATCAGCAGCAGGAACCGTACGATCCGCGCCAGCGCGGCTATGGCTATCAGCAGGAGCGCGCGGTTGAAGCGGCGCAGCCCGGCTTCGATCCGCGCTATGAAAAGCAGGTGGTCGATTATAACGGCAAGGAAGCGCCGGGCACGCTGGTGATCGATACGCCGAACAAGTTTCTCTATCTGGTGCAGGGCAACGGCCGGGCGCTGCGGTACGGCGTCGGCGTCGGCAAGCCCGGCTTCATGTGGTCCGGCGTGAAGACGATCTCCGCCAAGCGCGAGTGGCCGGACTGGACGCCGCCCGCGGAAATGATCAAGCGCCGTCCCGACCTGCCGCGCCATATGGAAGGCGGCCCGGAAAATCCCCTTGGCGCCCGCGCGATGTATCTCGGCTCGACGCTGTATCGCATCCATGGCTCCAACGAACCGTGGACGATCGGCACCAACGTCTCCTCGGGCTGCATTCGTATGCGCAACGAGGACGTCATCGACCTCTATGGCCGCGTCAAGGTCGGCACCCGCGTCGTCGTGCTCTAAGCAACTCCGGTTCTGAACATGAAAACGGCCGCTGTCGCAGCGGCCGTTTTTATTTGCGGATGCGCGACGCCTAAGGGTTACGCGAAGTCGCTGTCGTCGGAATCGAAGCCGGCATCGTCGAAATCGCCGTCATCGTCGTCCTGGTCCTGATCCTGGTCGTCGTCGCGGTCCTGCTGGGCATCCTGGGCCTGGTCGGCGAAACTCTGGCGGCGATCCTCGATGCCGCCACTGTTATTTTTGCCGATGTCGTTGATGCCGGCATCGCGCGCGAGGGGGTCATTGCCGCCGCCGCCCCACGGATTGGCGGAACCGCCGCCGAAGCTCTGCTGCTGGCCGCCGCCGAGCCCGCCAAGGCCGCGGAAGCTGTTCATCAGGATCGAGCCGCCGATCATGCCGGCCGCGGCTGCCGCCGCCGTGCCGAGGAACGACGAGCCGCCGCCTTGCGCCTGAGGGGCGCCGTAACCCGGCTGGCCATACCCGCCCGGTGCGCCACGCGGATCGGCATAATTGTCCGCCTGACCGAGCACCTGACCGGTGTTCCACACTGGCCGCGCGTTCGGACTGGACGGCGGTACGTTCGGCACCGAGCCGCGCGCGGCGGCCGTGTTCGTGTTCTCGCCGAACAGCGAGCCACGCAATGAATCGAGGAAGCTGCCCTGATTTTGCGGGCGCTCGCCCGCCTCGAGCTGCTCGATCCGAGCGGCGGCGTGCCTGAGTGCCTCATCCTGCAACAGCGCGGTCTGCACCAGCGCGTAGACGGCATTCGGCGCGCGCCGCAAACCGGCCATGATCGCGGATTCCGCCTCGGCATCGCGCGGGGCGGTTTCGAGCTTTTCAAGCCGGCCGAACAGATCGTCGATCAACTGGCGCTCTTGCGGGGTCATCGTCCTCTCCACATCGTTGGGCGAATGATTCTAGGAACGATCTAGGCGGGTTTTGGATCGGGAGTAGCGGGAGCGGAGATTAAATTTCGCCAAGGTGGCATTGCCCTGCGGCAAACTGCCTTCATGCCCTGTCCAGAGAAATGCCAAGTTCATCGAGCAGGCGAGGGAAATCGTCGCTGGCGAGATAGGCATGCTCGCGCTCGCGCTGGTCGGTGAGGGGATCGAGCGCCCGCAAGGTTTCATCGACGAAACCGGGATGGCACATCACGAGGCCGCCATCGGGAAGGTTGTTCAGGAAGCCCCGCATCAGGCTGCCGAAGTCGGGCAGGGTGTGGAAATCATAGGCCCCTGCAAAAGCGGGATTGGTGCGAAGACCGCTCGCGGCGCAACGCTTGCGGAAGGTCGCGCTCAACGCATCGAGCAGCATCGCCTTGGGATTGCCGAGTTGCAAGGATGTGTGTGCCCGCCCGCATTGCCGCGCCCATGCCTCGGGTGCCGCGTCGCGCGCGGCCCGGATGAAGCCGTCGCGATTTCCCGGAAACAACTGGACGTGCTGATGGCCGTCGAGATAGGCGGGCGGCCCGCCGAACAGTTCGCGAAACAATGCGATCTGCGCCATCACCTCGGCATGGACGAATTCGGCATCGAGGCGCCGTAACAGTGCCATCCGCAAGAGTTTGCCCACGGGCCAGAACATGCCGCCGTCGAGCGGACGAAAGTGCATCGTCAGCGGAGAGAACGGCGCGGTCAGCGTGACATGCAGGCCGATGTCGCATCCGTTCGCGGCGGCGCGCGAGAGTGCCTCGGCTTCCTCGCGCGTGGCGGCGGGGCCGACCACCATCACCGATGTGGCGTTGAGACGGCGGCGTTCGATCAGGTCGCGGATGGCACGGTTGACGCCTTCGCTGATGCCGTAATCGTCGGCGCACAGCGTGATGCGACGCAGGCTGCTCACACCGGGTCCGCCGTGCGCGAGGGTGTCTCGGCGGCTTCCACATGGCCGCTTGTGGTGCGCAGCGATTGCTCGGCGACGAAATAGATCGGCCGGGCTTTCAACTCGGACAGGATCTTGCCGATATACTCGCCGAGCACGCCGATCACGATCAACTGCACGCCACCCAGCGTCATCATGCCGACGACGAGAGAGGGATAGCCCGGAACCGATTTTCCGGTCGTCAGCGTCTCCCACATGATCGAGAGGCCGAACAGGAGCGCAAAGAAGGCGATCAGCACGCCGAGCAGGCTCGCCACCCGCAATGGTGCGACCGAGAACGAGGTCAGACCTTCGATCGACAGGCCGAGCAAGCGCCTCGTGTTGAAGGTGGTGGTGCCGAAGGCGCGCGGCTCGGGCTCGTAATCGACCCGCATCTGGCGGAAGCCGATCCAGCTTGTGAGGCCTTTGAAGAAGCGGTTGCGTTCCGGCATCATCCGCAAGGCCTGCGCCGCGCGCGGCGACAGCAGGCGGAAGTCCCCTGCATCCTCGGGAATTTTCTGGCGCGCGCCCCAGTTCACCAGCGAATAGAAATTGTGAACTGCGAAACGGCGCAACACCGACTCGTTCTGGCGATGCGCCTTGGCGGTGTAGACGACATCATAGCCGCCCTCGATCCAGTGACGCACCAGTTGCTCGGCGAGATCCGGCGAGTGCTGGCCGTCGCCATCCATGAACAGTACCGCGCCCAAGCGGGCATGGTCGAGGCCCGCCATCAGCGCCGCCTCCTTGCCGAAATTGCGCGACAGCGACACCGTTTGCACGTCGAGACTGTCGGCGGGCAGGTCGCGCGCCACCGTCAGCGTGGCGTCGGTCGAGCCGTCGTCGACATAGATCGCCTCGCAGGGCAGGCCGTAGCGCTGCTTCAGCTTGAGCGCGAATGTGGAGATGCGATCGTGCAGCGCTGCAAGGCCCGGTGCCTCGTTGAGCAAGGGCACCACGATGGACAGCCCGCGCGTGGTGACGGGAAGTCTCTCGCGAATGGAGGCTGGAACCTCGGAGCCGGGCATGAATATCAATTCCTCGAAAGAGCCAACCCCGATATGGCGACGGCAAGAGAGTTTCGCCAAGGGGCAGTCATGTCGCGTCTCATGTTCCGAGAAAGGCTTCGAGCCGCGAAAACAACGGATTGTCGCGGGCCATCACGTAATCGAGCGAGCCGATGCTGACCGTGTCCGCGCCGCGCGCGCGCAACAGGCTGCCGAGCGGGTAAAGCTGCGCGGGCGGGCAGTGCAGCGTCAGGATGCCGGACGATGCGGGACCGCCGAACGGTGCGACGGCGCCGAAGCGGTCGTGAATCTCGGTCAGCAACGCATCGTCGCAATTGGCGAGCCGGGTGCGGACTTCCTTGTATTTCGCGGCGCGGGCGCGGGCGGCAATATGATCGAGAATGACGCGCGCGGTTTCGCGCGCCTCCGCGGTCCAGTCGGCGGCGCGGGAGGCGACGAGATTGGCCTGACTGCGCAGCATCGTGCCGTCGTCGAGCACCTTCAGGCCGTTGGCGGCCAGCGTCGCGCCGGTCGTGGTGATGTCGACAATCAGTTCGGCTGCACCGCTCGCGGGTGCGCCTTCGGTCGCACCCGCGCTCTCGACGATGCGATAATCGACGATGCCGTGCAGCGCGAAGAAGTGGCGCGTCAGGTTGATGTATTTGGTAGCAACCCGCATGCGGCGGTTGTGCTTGACGCGGAACGAGGTTGCGACGTCGTCGAGGTCGGCCATGGTACGCACATCGATCCACGCCTGCGGCACGGCGACCACCACATTGGCGCTGCCGAAGCCGAGAGACTCGATCAGCATCACGCGCCTGTCGGCGTCGGCGATGCTTTCGCGGATCAGATCCTCGCCAGTGATGCCGAGGTGGATTTGCCCGCGCGCGAGTTGCGCCGCGATCTCGCTGGCGGAGAGATAGGCGATCTCGACGTTGTCGAGGCTCACGATGGTGCCGCGATAGTCGCGCGCGCCGCGCGGCTTGGCGAGCGTAAGACCCGCGCGGGCGAAGAACGCGTCGGCGTTTTCCTGAAGCCTGCCCTTGGAGGGGACTGCGAGAACGAACGGATTGCTCATGCGGCGTCTCCCGCCTTGGCGAGCGCGTCGATCCAGATCGAGAATCCGACGGCGGGAATGGGAGAAGCAGAGCCGAGCCGCGTCAGCAAATCGTCATAACGGCCGCCGCCGACCAGCGGTTCGCCGCCATTGTTGCTGCGCCTGATCTCGAACTCGAAGCCGGTGTAGTAATCGAGGCCGCGCCCGAAGGATGTCGCGAACGCGATTCTGCCGGTGTCGATGCCGCGCGCCGCCATGAAGCCGATGCGGCTCTCGAACTCGTCGAGCGCCGTGTTGATATTGATCCCGGCGTCGGCGGTGAGGTTGCGCAATTGCGCCAGCGCCTCGTCGGGCTCGCCCGCAATGGTCAGGAAGCGCTCGATCAGCGTCAGCGTCTCGCGCGGCAGCGTGCCGCCCTTCAGGGTCGATTGCTCGAGGAAGCGGTCGGCGATCTCGGCGGTGGTGCGGCCGCCGACATTCTCGGTGCCCGCGATCGACATCAGATCGGTGACGAGCGCCAGCGCCGCCTTGCGGTCGGAGCCCGCGAGCGCCGCGAGTACGCCTTCATAGTCGCTCGCCCCCGCGCCCTGCGTCAGGTTCTCGACCTCGGCGGTGATGCTGGTCTTGCGGTTGAAGCATTTCACCAGCCGCCGCCGCCACACCGGCGCGAGCTTGAGTGCATCGATCAGCGCCATGAACAGCGCCGCGTCGCCGCTGCGAATATCGAGATCGCGGACACCGAAAGCGGAGGTCGCCTCGAGCGCCAGCGCCATCATCTCGGCATCGGCTGCCGTGCGGTCGCTGCGTCCGAAGGATTCGACGCCTGCCTGCATGAATTCGCTGGGCTTGCCGCCGCGAAAGCGGAACACCGGGCCGAGATAATAGAAATTTCCCGGCTGGCCCGCGCGGCGCGAGGCCAGGTAGTCGCGGGCGACCGGGATGGTGAGGTCGGGGCGCAGGCACAGGTCCTCGCCGTTCGGATCGGTGGTGAGGTACAGGCTCTTGCGGATGTCCTCGCCGGACAGGTCGAGGAACGGCTCGGCCGGTTGCAGGATCGCGGGCGCGGCCTGCTCGTAGCCGGCGCCTGCGAACGCCGACAGCAGGGCATCCGCCCGGGCGGCGGACCCGGTCACGGGCGAGGTGGGAGCGGTATTCATCGGAAAGTCCGTAAACGATCAATTTTGCAGCCGTTTAACACGGTAAGGCCCGGGTTTCGATGGGGAAACTCAAAGTGCCTTAACGGGAATCCGCCCCTTCGGGCTGTCTCCAGTCGCCCAGCGCGGCCTGAACCAGCGCCAGCGCGGCCACGGCGGCGGTATCGGCCCGCAGGATGCGCGGGCCGAGCGAAAGGCGCACCAGGCGGGGCTGGCGCAGCAGCAACGCGCGCTCCTCCTCCGAAAAGCCGCCCTCCGGCCCGATCAGCACGTCGAGGCCTTTTATCTTGCCTGCCTCCGCCCCCAAGGCTGCAAGCGGATCGGCTTGCGGCGCGGCCTCGTCGCAGAAAATCAGCAGGCGCTGGCCGTCGCGCTCCGAAAGGCGGCGCGCGAGCGGCTGCGGCTCATCGATTCCGGGCAGGTTGAGGATGCCGCATTGCTCGGCGGCCTCGATCGCGTTGGCGCGCATCCGCTCCGTGTTGACGCGGGAGACCTGCGTGAATTGCGTGAGCGTCGGCGCGAGCAGGCTTGCGCCCATCTCCACGGCCTTCTGCACCATGTAGTCGAGCCGGGCGTGCTTGAGCGGCGCGAACAAGAGATGCAGGTCGCAGGGCGTCTCCTGCGGCCGGGTCTGTTCGGTCAAGGCGAGATGTTCGGGGCGCTTGCGGCCTTCGATCTGCGCGCGCCATTCGCCGTCATGGCCGTTGAACACCAGAATGCTGTCACCGGCCCCGAGCCGCAGCACGTTGCCGAGATAATGGCCCTGCTCGCGTTCGAGCGCGATGCGGCCGCCCGCATCGAGCGGCGCATCCACGAACAGGCGGGGGCTTTTGAAATCGCGCTGCATCATCAAACCGCCGGTGTTTTAGAGCATGGAACCGGGCGAGAAAACCCGCCGAATTCACCGAAACGGGGGTCAAATGCGCCCAAGCGCCGCGCTATTGCCTGATTCGGCGGGTTGTTAAGGCTGACCCGGAATCGTAAAAGCAGGCGCAGGCGAAAGCCGCAGCCGGAGGAATGCCGTGATCTCATCTTGCTTGCCGCGTTGGACATTGGCCGTCGTCTCGGCCTGCGCGCTTGCCTCGGTTGGATCAGCGCCTGCGTCCGCGCAGATGGCATTCCCAGCTCCGTTGCCGGGACAGGCGGCCGCGCCCGCGCCGCAGCAGGCGAATACGAGTGCATTCCCGCCGATCAGCGGCAACGCGCCGATGAAGCCGATGAACACGCCGCTCGCATTTCCGTCTCAGGGCGTGGCCCCGATGGGGCAGGGATTCTCCGCGCCGGCCGAATCTCCGTCAGCGGCCGGGCCGGGTGGCGGCAATCAGGCGGATTGCATGAAGGGCTTCACGCCGCTGAAGCAGGAGGCCGAAAAGCGCGCCGAGGTCATCAAGGCGCTCGGCAAGCGCAAGGCGCCCGCGAGCGAGGCCTGCAAGGCGATTGGCGCCTTCGCGCAGTCAGAAGTCAAGATGATCAATTACATCAAGGCCAACTCGCAGCGCTGCGGCATTCCCGCTCAGGTCGCTCAGCAGATGGCTCAGGGCCACAAGGGCACCGAGCAGATGCGCGTGAAGGTCTGTAATGCCGCCGAGCAGCAGGCTCACGCACCGCGCGGAGGAGGGGCGATGAGCCTCAGCGAAGCGCTCGGCGCTACCACTGAATTGCCTGAGGCGAAGCCGACCAAGCGCAACGGCGGCTCCACCTTCGACACCCTGAGCGGCAATGTGCTGGCGCGCTAGGCTCTCATCGGCCTCCCGGGCCGGATGGTTTCATCTCCCATGACCGATTTCAGCGCGCCCGTGGCCGATGCGACGGCGAATTGGGTCGATACCTATGCGCCGTTGTGGGCGCGGCCCTATCTGCGGCTGGCGCGGATGGACCGGCCGATCGGGACGTGGCTGTTGCTGATGCCGTGCCTGTGGTCGGCGGCGCTCGCGGCCGGTGTCGCGGACGATCTCTCGCATCTGCCCTCAACGCTGATCCTGTTCGCCGTCGGCGCGCTGGTGATGCGTGGCGCGGGCTGCACATGGAACGACATCACCGACCGCGATCTGGATGCGAAGGTCGAGCGGACGCGCTCGCGCCCCATTCCCGCGGGACAGGTGACGGCGAAGCAGGCTGCGGTGTTTCTCGCGCTGCAATTGCTGACCGGCCTTGGCGTGCTGTTGCAGTTCAACTGGTTCGCGGTGGCGACGGGTATCGCGTCGTTGATCGTGGTTGCGGTCTATCCTTTCATGAAGCGCATCACCTACTGGCCGCAGGCGGTGCTCGGCCTTGCGTTTTCGTGGGGCGCGCTGATGGGCTTTGCGGTGATCCTGGCGCGGATCGATGCCGCCGCATTATGGCTCTATGCGGGTTCGATCGCCTGGGTGATCGGCTACGACACGATCTATGCCCATCAGGACACCGAGGATGATGCGCTGATCGGCGTGAAATCGACCGCGCTGCTGTTCGGGAAAAATACGCGAAGCTGGCTCGCGTTGTTCTATGCGCTGGCTGTAGCCCTGATCGGTGTCGCGCTGTGGTCGGCGGGTGCGGGCTTGCTCGCCTGGTTGGGATTGGCGGCGTTCGCGGCGCATCTGTCGTCGCAAATCATCCGTCTGCGCATTGCGGATTCGCCGCTGTGCCTGCGCCTGTTTCGCGGCAATCGCGATGCCGGTCTGCTGCTGTTCGCGGGCCTTGTGATCGACGCGCTGGTGCGGACCTGGAGTTAGGTCCGCCTCCCTTTTTCAATTCCGGGCGATGATTTCGCGTTCGCCGCGATGCATGGTCGGCTCCGATGCCGGACGTCCCGCCTTGCGGCGCGTGAGAAAGCGCGGCCTGCGGATGCGGATGACGTTGTGACGGCGGCGGCGCGGCGCGGGTTCGCCCGCGGATTCGCCTTCGTCCTCGACCTGCGGCAATGCCAGCACGTCGCTCCACACCGGCCATTGCCGTTCGATCTCATCGGCATCGGTGGTCAGAAGCAGCGGTACGGACAGAGAGGGATCGCGATGGATCAGCACGAGGGCTTCTGCGTCCTCGGTCTGCCGCCGCGCGATGCCGAGGAATTCCGGTACCCGCAATTGCAGCGTCATGCGCATGCCGCGCACCATGCGGCGCACCACGACGCGCTCTTGGTTGATTTCGATCTGCCGCGATCCGCCGTCGGCGCGGCCGTCGCGCGCCTCGAAACGGGCTGGCAGGGAAAGAGGGTCGAGCCGCAGATCGCGGCTCGACCCGGATGCGGGTTGAGTCCCGCTTAGTCCGTATTGACGCCTCACGTTCTTATCTCCCCGCCGGGATTATGTTCCCGGTCGATGCGGGGAGAATGTCAGGCGCGGCTCCGAATTCGCTTAAGAAGGCTGGTTAATCGGATGTTGCGCGCATCGCTTCGATTCGCATGCTTGATAAGAGGTTGGCCGACATGATTGACGAGACCTTGCGCTTTCGAGAAATATTGTAAGTTCTGCGATGGAATGCTTGCAGTCCGCGCCAAACAGGCACATCTCCATCCCTAACGCGTGTCAACCCAAGCGGCAGGATTTCGTTCGTGAACTCTTCACCAAACGCAGCATCTTTGGCTTCCCCTTCCCCGAACAGCGCCGCTTCATCTTCATCCGTCTCCGATCTGCTCGACCAGAGCGCGCTCACCGATATCGCGCAGCGCCTCGTCGAGGCCGCGAAAAAGGCGGGCGCGGATGCTGCCGATGCGGTGGCGGTGCGTGGCGTGTCGCAGGGCGTCGAAATCCGCGACGGGCGCGTCGAGGAATCGGAGCGTTCCGAGGGTGACGATGTCGGCCTGCGGGTACTGGTCGGCAAGCGGCAGGCTGTGGTCTCCACCAACGACATCAGCGGCGACAATGTTGCCACGCTCGCCGCGCGCGCGGTGGCGATGGCGAAGGTCGCGCCGGAGGATGCATTCGTGGGCCTTGCCGATCCGGCGCTGCTTGCGAAGGATTTTCCGAACCTCGATCTGCTCGACCGCGACGTGCCGTCGCTCGCTGAACTCGAACGCCGGGCCCATGAGGCCGAGGAGGCCGGGCTTGCGGTGAAAGGCGTGACCAAATCCAGCGGCGCATCGGCCTCGTCCGGCATCGGCGGCATGGTTCTTGTGACCAGCACCGGATTTCATGGCGCTTACTTGCGTTCGAGTCAGGGGCTCTCGATGACCGCGATCGCGGGCGAAGGCACCGGAATGGAACGCGATTACGATTTCACCTCCGCCATCCACGGCTCGGATCTCGCCGCGCCACACGAGATCGGGCGCAGCGCCGGCGAGCGCGCCGTCGCCCGCGTCAATCCGCGCAAGGTTGCGACCTGCAAGGCGCCGGTGGTGTTCGACCCGCGCGTGGCGGGATCGCTGATCGGGCATCTGATCGGGGCCGCGAATGGCGCGTCCGTCGCGCGCAAGACCAGCTTCCTCAAGGACAAGCTCGGACAGCAATTGTTCGATGGCGGCATCCGCATCATCGACGATCCGCTGCGGGTGCGCGGCCTGCGCTCGCAGACCTTCGATGCGGAAGGCGTGACGGTAAAGCGGCGCGCCATCGTGGACGAGGGCGTGCTGACCACATGGCTGCTGGATTGCGCGACCGCGCGCGAGCTTGGCATGGCGACGACCGGCCATGCGCACCGTGGCGTCTCGTCATCGCCGTCGCCCGGTGCCTACAATCTGCATCTCGAGCCCGGTGACGTAACGCCTGAAGAATTGATCTCCGACATCAAGGAAGGTTTCTACATCACCGATCTGATCGGCTCGGGCGTCAATGGCGTCACCGGCGATTACAGCCGCGGCGCTTCGGGATTCTGGATCGAGAACGGCAAACTCACTTATGCGGTGAGCGAGGTCACGATTGCGGGGCATCTGTTCGATATCTTCAAGTCGATGCGGCCTGCGAACGATCTCGTCTTCAAGTATGGCGTGAACTCGCCGACCGTGCGGATCGAGGGGCTGACGATTGCCGGGCGCTGACGACCAGCTTGCGGCCGAGGCGGCGCTTCTCGCAGGCTCGCTGCGCGAGGCCGGACGGCTTGCGGCCGCAATGTTCGGCACCGATGTGAAAAGCTGGATCAAGGGCGGTTCGTCGCCGGTCTCCGACGCCGATATCGCGGTCAACCATTTCCTCGAGGAGCGGTTGCGCTCTTTCAACCCCGATTACGGCTGGCTGTCGGAGGAAAGCGCCGACGATCTCGCACGGCTCGACAAGCCCCGCGTCTGGGTGGTCGATCCGATCGACGGCACCCGTGCGTTCCTGAACAAGCGCAAGGACTGGTCGATCAGCGTCGCGCTGGTCGAACATGGAGTTCCCGTGCTCGGGTGTGTCTATGCGCCGATGAGCGATGAATTCTATCTGGCCGAACGCGGCAAGGGAGCGACCCTCAACGCCAGTGCGATCAATGCCGCGCGCGGCACCGACCTCGATCTGACGCGCATTGCCGCGCCGCAGTCGATCCTCGATCGCGTGGCGAAAATCTCGGGCGGCACCGCCGGGTATCCGAGGATCGGTTCGCTCGCGCTGCGGATGTGCCGTGTCGCCAATGGGGCCCTCGACGCCGCCTTTGCGGGCGGCCATAGCCGCGACTGGGATATCGCCGCCGCCGACCTGATTATCAGCGAAGCGGGAGGGGCCATGACCGAGTTGACCGGCGAAAACCTTCGCTACAACGGCCCCGAAGTGGCCCACGGCATCCTGATGGCGGCTGGCCAGTCCCGGCATCGGCACCTTTTGGAAGCCCTTTCCCACAAGCCGGTTTTTAATGCCAATGCGCCTATTTGAGGCTTGAATTACCGCGCCGGTCCGTGTTTCTAGGGGCCATCATGCCGGATCCCGCACCGCCTCAATTGCTTCATCTCGTCATCGGTGGGGAGGTCTCCGCCCTCGATGACACGACCTTCAAGGATTTGTCGAAGGTCGAGACGGTAGGCCTGTTCCCGAACTATGCCACCGCCTATCAGGCGTGGAAGGCGAAGGCGCAGCAAACCGTCGATAACGCACACATGCGCTATTTCATTGTGCATATTCACCGTCTGCTCGATCCCGGACACGATTCGAAAACCGGACATTGAACTTGTCGCTTCGTAAACTGGGCCGAGCCGGCTGGGTGCAGCAGACTGCGGGTTTCCTCGCGGCCGAGTTTTTGCGCCTGGTATGGTGGACCAACAGGTTCGAATACGATCCGCCGGATGTGTACGAGCAGGCCGAGCATCATATGCCGGTGATCGTCGCATTCTGGCACGGACAGCATTTCATGATGCCGTTCTTGAAGAAGAAGAAATATCCCGCCAAGGTTTTGATCTCGCGTCACCGCGACGGCGAGATCAATGCGATCGCCGCCGAACGGCTCGATGTCGGCACCGTGCGCGGCTCCGGCGATCACGGCTCCGAGTTTCACCGCAAGGGTGGCGTGGGGGCGTTCAAGGCGATGCTGCGCACGCTGGACAGCAACATCAACATGGCGCTGACGGCGGACGTGCCGAAGGTTGCGCGCAAGGCCGGGCTCGGCGTCATCATGCTGGCACGTGAATCCGGGCGGCCGATCCTGCCGGTGGCGATCGCGACCAGCCGCTTCAAGCGGCTGAGCAACTGGGACCGCTCGGTGATCAACCTGCCGTTCGGGCGCGGCATCATGGCGGCAGGCGAACTGATCCATGTGCCGGCGGATGCAGACGACGCCGCGATGGAAACTCTGCGCCAGCAGCTTGAAGGTGCGCTCAATGCCGTGAACCGTCTCGCCTATACGCGGGTCGGTCATCCCGATGAGGGTCTCAATGGCTGACGCCCTGCCGGTGACGCTTGGTGTTTACCGGCGAGCCTCGGCTTTGGCGGCGCCCTTGGCGGGCCTTCTGATCGGACGCAGGCTGAGGCAGGGCAAGGAAGACCCCGCGCGAATCGATGAACGCCGGGGCATCGCGAGCGTGGCGCGGCCGCCGGGGCCGCTGGTCTGGATTCATGGCGCCAGCGTCGGCGAGGTGCTTGCGGCGGCGGAATTGATCGACCGGCTGCGCGCGCTCAATCTGCGTGTTCTTCTGACTTCGGGCACGCGCACCTCGGCGGAGATCGTCGCGCGGCGCTTTCCTCCCGACGTCATTCATCAGTTCATTCCCTTCGATGTTCCGGCTTTCGTCGAGCGCTTCCTCGATCACTGGAAGCCGGGGCTCGCGCTGTTCATCGAATCCGATCTCTGGCCGAACCTGCTGCTGTCGGCTGCCGACCGGCGGTTGCCTCTCGTCCTGATCAACGGGCGGATGTCGCCGCGCTCATTCCCGCGCTGGCGCAAGGCGCGCGGCACCATCGCGGCGCTGCTGTCGTGCTTCGATCTGTGTCTGACGCAATCCGACATCGATCACGAACGCTTCGCCGCGCTCGGCAGCCCCAATGTCATGACCTCGGGCAATCTCAAGCTCGACATCAAGGCGCTGCCCGCCGATCCCGAAAGGTTCGACCGGCTGAAAGCGGCGACGGGACGGCGGACGGTTTTCGTCGCGGCCTCGACCCATCCCGGCGAGGAAGAGATCATCATCGATGCGCATCGGCGTCTGGCCAGGGATATTCCCTCGCTTCTGACGGTCATCGTGCCCCGTCATCCCCAGCGCGGGCCGGCCATTGCGCAGTTGGCCGCCGTCTCCCGTTTGCAGGTGCAGTTGCGTTCGCGCGGCGATCTGCCTTCGGCGGATACGGATATTTATGTTGCCGACACGATGGGCGAGCTCGGGTTGTTCTATCGCATCGCGCCGGTGGTGTTCATGGGCGGCTCGCTCGTTCCACACGGCGGACAGAATCCGATCGAACCGGCCAAGCTCGATGCCGCGATTCTGCATGGGCCTCATGTGTTCAACTTCAAGGATATTTATGCCCAGCTCGATCGCGAGGAGGGCGCGCTGCTCGCGCGCGATCCCGAGGAATTCGTAACGCTGCTGCGTCATCTGCTCGGCAATCCGATCGCGCGCAATCGCCTTGCCGCGTCCGCGCAAAACGTGGTCGTGCGGCTCGGCGGCGCTGTCGACAAGACGATGGCGGCGCTGGAACCTTATCTGTTGCAGATGCGGATCGAGCAGGGGGCAGCCGATGCGTGAGCCAGATTTCTGGTACGCATCGCCCTCGCTTACCTCGCTGCTGCTCGCGCCCATTGCCGCGATCTATGGCGCGGTGACGGGCGCGCGCATGGCGCGTCAGGGCGCACGCGCGGCTGTTCCGGTGATTTGCGTCGGCAACTACCATCTCGGCGGTGCGGGCAAGACGCCGACCACGCTGCGGCTGGCCGAGATGCTGCGCGCGCTTGGCGAGACGCCGTTCGTGGTCAGCCGCGGTTATGGCGGCAGTCTTGCCGGGCCGGTGCGTGTTTCGGACCATTCCGCGGCCGAGGTCGGCGACGAGCCGAAGATGATGGCGCGCCATGTTCCGGTGATCGTCGCACGGGACCGCGTCGCGGGCGCGGAGCTGGCGAGGGGCGAAGGCGCGAGCGTGGTCCTGCTCGATGACGGATTTCAGAATCCGGCGCTGGAGAAGGATGCATCGGTGGTCGTGATCGACGCCGCGCGCGGGCTCGGCAATGGCCGCGTGTTTCCGGCGGGGCCGCTGCGCGCACCGCTTGCCGGGCAGATCGCGCGCACCAACGCGCTGATTGTGATCGGCGAGGGCAATGCCGCGAACGATGTCGCGCAGGGCGTGGTGCAGCGTGGCGGCCTCGTGTTGCGGGCTTCGTTCGTGCCGGATGAATCGGTTGTCGTGCGGTTACGGAACAAGCGCGTGCTGGCCTTTGCCGGGATCGGCGATCCGGCTCGGTTTTTTGCGACGCTGCGCGCGCACGGCATCGAGGTGGTCTCACAACGCGCGTTTGCCGATCACCATCCATTCACGGCTGACGACATCGATGCGCTAACGCGCGAGGCGGGGGCGGATGCGCTCACCCTTGTGACGACGGAAAAGGATTTGGCCCGCCTCGAAGGCGATCCCGCGCTTGCAGCTTATGCCGCGCGGATCGTTCCGTTTCCGGTGACGCTGCGGATCGAGGATGAGGGCGCGCTCGAGGATTTCCTGAAAGAGCGCCTGCGCCGGGCGCGGCAGGCGCGCCAATAGACCCTCAGGTTTTTTTCTTCACGGAACCGGGAAAGGTCCGCTCCATCGCGGCCTGCGGGGTTGCATAGGCCTCCTGCCGGTCCACGCTCCACAGCGCGAGTTCCTCCAGCGGAATGTGATCGCCGGTCACGGCGCACACCACATAGGTGCCCGGAGACAGAATGCGGAAGTCGCCGTCGAGATATTCGACCTTGGCTTCGCCACGGCCGGACGGCCCGAATTTATTCAACAAGATGAATTCTCCCGAAAGCCCGCCCCGGCAATCCGATCGGGCACAAGGACTGTACCACAGATAGGCCATGGAAAGGCGAGGTCAACCGGCAATCTGGCTCGGCGTCAGAACAGATCGCCCTGAACCTTCTTTGTGTCCGGCGTGGCGAGTTTGGCGGGCTTTGCCGGTTTCTTCGCAGTAGTTGGCGTGTCGTGAGCGGTGGCCGCGATGCGGCCGTCGGCGAATTCGATGCTGATGTGTTCGCCCGCGCCGACCTGTGCCGCGTGGTGCAACGGCAGGCCGGTTTCATCGCGCACCAGCGCGAAGCCGCGCGACAGCACGCCCTTGTAGGATAGCGCCGCCAGCATCTGCGCACTGTGCTGGATACGGGTGCGTCGCAAGGCGATGAATTGTTGCGAGCATCGCCGCGCGCTTTCGGAGAGGCGGTTGACCTGATCTTTCGCGCGCGCGATCTGGCCGCGCAGCGTGGTGACGGTGAGACGGCCCGCGATCATCGACAGGCGGCGGTCATAGACATGGGTGTTGGCGCGGAGCGCGCGCGGCAGTTGCGCGGCGGCGCGGTCGAACCGCTGGCGAGGGATCGCGAGCAGGTCGGTCAGTCTCGGCAGGCCGCGCGCCGCGCTGCGCAATTCGGAGCGCCGGTTTTCCTGGCCGCGCTGCCAGCAGGCGAAGGAGCGGCGCGCCAGCGAGGAAATCTCGATGGCGAGATCGGCGCGGACCGGCACCGCCATTTCGGCGGCGGCGGTGGGCGTTGGCGCGCGCTTGTCGGCGGCAAAATCGATCAGCGTGATATCGGTCTCGTGGCCCACGGCGGAGATCAGCGGGATCATGCTGGCCGCCGCCGCGCGCACTACAATCTCCTCGTTGAACGACCACAAATCTTCCAGCGAACCGCCGCCGCGCGCCACGATCAGCAAATCGGGGCGCGGAATTTTTCCGTCTTCCTCAAGCGCGTTGAACCCTTCGATGGCGGCGGCGATCTGCTCCGCCGAGCCTTCGCCCTGCACCCGCACCGGCCACACCAGCACGCGACGCGGAAACCTGTCTTCGAGGCGATGCAGGATGTCGCGGATCACCGCGCCGGTGGGCGAGGTGACGACGCCGATCACCTCCGGCAGCCATGGCAGCAACTGCTTGCGCGCCTCGTCGAACAGTCCTTCGGCGGCGAGCTTCTTCTTGCGCTCCTCCATCAGGGCCATCAGCGCGCCGACCCCGGCGGGCTCGATGGCCTCGATCACGATCTGATATTTCGAGGAGCCGGGATAGGTCGTGAGCTTGCCGGTGGCGATGACCTCGAGGCCCTCCTGCGGCTTGAACTTCATCCGGCCGTGGACGCCTTTCCAGATCACCGCCTCGATCTTGGCGCTCTCGTCCTTGAGGGCGAAATAGCAATGGCCGGAGGCATGGGGCCCGCGAAACCCCGAAATCTCGCCGCGCACCCGGACGTGCCCGTAGGTGTCCTCGACGGTGCGTTTTAGCGCCGAAGACAGCTCGGAAACGGTGAATTCCGTGGCATTGGATAATTGTTCGGCGGCTTTGCTCATCGGTAATCGAATCTGGTCTTGTGAGGAAGTCCCATGATAGTCTGTTTTTCCACTCGATAAACCGCGGTTCGACCTTCTCCCATGAATATCCTCTTGATCGGCTCCGGCGGGCGCGAGCATGCGCTGGCCTGGAAAATAGCGGCCTCGGCGGAGCTGGCGAAATTGTGGTGCGCGCCGGGCAACGCCGGGATCGCGCGCGAGGCCAAATGCATCGCGCTGGATGTCGCCGATCATGCGGCGGTGATCGCATTCTGCAAGGCCAACAAGGTCGATCTGGTCGTCGTCGGGCCGGAGGCGCCGCTCGCGGCCGGGATCGTCGACGATCTGGCGGCGGCGGGCATCAAGGCGTTCGGTCCCTCCAGGGCGGCGTCGCAACTCGAGAGTTCCAAGGGTTTCACCAAGGATCTGTGCAAGGCGAACGATATTCCGACCGCCGCCTATGAGCGCTTCAGGGATGCCGCCGCGGCGAAAGCCTATGTCCGCGAGAAGGGAGCGCCCATCGTTGTGAAGGCGGACGGGCTCGCGGCGGGCAAGGGCGTCGTCGTGGCGATGACGCTTGCCGAAGCGGACGCCGCGCTCGATGCGCTGTTCTCGTCGGCGGGCGCGGAAGCCGTCGTCGAGGAATTCATGCAAGGCGAGGAAGCCTCGTTCTTCGTGCTGTGCGACGGCGAACACGCGCTGCCGCTCGCGACCGCGCAGGACCACAAGCGCGCTTATGATGGCGACAAGGGACCGAACACCGGCGGCATGGGTGCCTATTCGCCCGCGCCGGTGATGACGGACGCGATGATCGCGCGCACCATGGACGAGATCATCCGCCCGACATTGCGCGCGATGAAGGACAAGGGCATGCCCTACAAGGGCGTGCTGTTCGCGGGATTGATGATCACGCCCCATGGGCCGAAGCTGATCGAATACAACGTCCGTTTCGGCGATCCGGAAACGCAGGTGCTGATGATGCGGATGATGTCCGATCTGGTGCCGGCGTTGATGGCGGCGGTCGATGGCGAACTTCAGCATTTCGATCTGCGCTGGTATCCGGAATCGGCTCTGACCGTGGTGATGGCGGCGAAGGGCTATCCGGGCGATTATGCGAAGGGTTCGGTCATCGCGGGCCTCGATGAGGCCGCAAGGACCGAGGGCGTGGAGATATTCCACGCCGGAACAAAGGCCGACGGCGCGCGCATCCTTGCCAATGGCGGGCGCGTGCTTAACGTGACGGCCATCGGCGAGAGTGTCGGGCAGGCGCAGCGCCGCGCCTATCAGGCAATCGACAGGATTCAATGGCCGGAAGGATTCTGCCGCCGTGACATCGGCTGGCAGGCAATCAAGCGGGAGCAGGGGTAATGCCGTTACGTAAAGCCAGACGCGATGAGGTCCCGCGGATTCTTCAATTGCTGCTGGACGACGATCTGGCGCACGGCCGGGAGGACATGTCCAAGGGACTGGCACCCTACGAGGCGGCGTTCGATGCGATCGCTGCGGACCACAATAATGTTCTTTATGTCTGGGACGAGAACGGCTTCGCGGTCGGTTGCGTGCAACTCACCTTCCTGCCCGGCCTGTCGTATCAGGGCGCGTGGATCGCACAGGCGGAGGGCGTGCGCGTCGATCGCGCGCTACGCGGCCAGCGCATCGGCGAGAAGATGATGCAGGCGATCATGGGCATCGCGCGCGAGCGCGGCTGCCGCTCCCTGCAACTCAAGAGCGACAAGCGCCGCACCGCCGCGCATCGATTCTACGAGCGCATCGGCCTGCGGATGTCGCACGAGGCGATGACTGTGGATCTGTGAGGAGAGCAGTGCTCAGCGCCGTGCCTTGAAGAAATTCCGCAGCAGCGCCGCCGCCTGTTCTTCTCCGACAGCCGGATAGACATCCGGCACGTGATGGCATGTCTTGGAGCCGAAGAACCGCACGCCGCTGTCGATCGCGCCGCCTTTCGGATCGAGCGCGCCGTAATAGAGCCGCCTGATACGGGCATGCGAGATCGCGCCCGCGCACATCGTGCAGGGCTCCAGCGTCACGTAGAGATCGCAATCGGTCAGCCGTTCGCGGCCGAGCTTTTTCGCGGCCTCTCGCAGCGCGACCATTTCGGCATGCGCGGTCGGATCGCGGTCGGTCAGGGTCCGGTTACCCGCCTGCGCCACCACCGTGCCGTCATGGACCACGACGCAGCCGATCGGCACTTCGCCGCTCAAAGCCGCGATTTCGGCCTGTTTCAGGGCCAAATCCATGAAACTTTGTGCCGTCATCCCTCGTGTCCCGCGCTGAAGTCTGTTATGAGAGCGCCCTCAATCCACCGGTTTTGGCGACGGGCGGCCCTGACGAGGGGAACGCCGCCGTTCGGACCCGGCTTTCCGCGCCCGGCGCGCCCCTCAAGCGAGACCTTACATGCCCCGCGACAACGATAAAAACAACAGAAGCGGCTCCGGCTCGCGCGGCCGTCCCCCGGGACGTGGCCGCGACGGGGAGAGCAAGGGCAGGGGTCGCTTTGGCGACGAGCGGCCCGCGCGCTCATCCGCGCCTCGCGGCGAGCGGAAGTTCAGTGACAAGAAGTTCGGCGACAAAAAACCGGGCGGGCGCAGCTTCGGTGAGAAGCGGCCTTATGCGGCCAAAGGCGAGGGTTTCCGCAAGGACGGCGACCGCCCGCGTCCGCGTTTTGACCGGGATGATCGTCCCGCGCGTGGCGAGAGGAGCGAAGGCCGCTCGTTCAAGCCGCGCGAAGACCGCGGGGATCGTCCGGCCCGTGGTCCGCGCAAGGAGTTTGGTCCGCGCAAGGAATTCGGCGCAGGTAATCGCGGCGAAGGGCGTTCGTTCAAGCCGCGCGAAGACCGTGCGCCGCGTGGCGAGCGCAGCGATGCGCGCCCCAGCCGCTCCGGTGGATACGGCGACAAGAAATTCGGTGACAAGAAGTTCGGTGAGAAGCGGTCGTACACCCCGCGCGGCGAAGGTTTCCGCAATGACGGCCCGCGCGGTGAATCGCGCCCCGCGCGCTTCAGTCGCGATGATCGCCCGCAGCGTGACGAACGCCCGCGTTTCAACCGTGATGAGCGGGGACCGTCTCGCGGCCCGCGCAAGGATTTCGGCGATCGCAACGATCGCAGCAACGAGAAGCCGTGGGAGAAGCGCGCGCCGCGTCGCGACGATCGCGGAGCAAGTGACCGCCCGCGTTTTTCGCGCTCGCGTGAGGATCGCCCGGAAGGCGGCGAGCGGTTCGAGCGTAAGCGCGAGGGGTTTGGCCGCCCGCGCTTCGAGCGTGACGGCGAGGACCGCGCCCCCCGCCGCAACGCCTGGCAGGAGCATCCGCGCAACGAAGGTGGCGAGCGCCCGCGCCGCGACAACGAGGACGATTCGAAAATCTTCGCCAAGCGTCCGGCGTTCGGCGGCCGTGGCGCCTATCGCGAGCGGCCTGCGGAGTCGGACAAGCGCGCGCCGCGCGCCAAGCCGAACAAGGACAAGACCGGCGAGCGCATCGCCAAGGCCGTCGCGCGCGCGGGACTGTGCTCGCGGCGCGATGCGGAGGAATGGATCACGCAGGGGCGCGTCGCCGTCAACGGCCGCGTCATCAATTCGCCCGCGCTCGATGTGACGGTGCGCGATGTCATCACCATCGACGGCAAGCCGTTGCCGGAGCGCGAACGCACGCGGCTGTTCCTCTATCACAAGCCGCGCGGGCTGATGACGACGCATGACGATCCCGAAGGCCGCCCCACTGTGTTCGATCATCTGCCGGAAGGCTTGCCGCGCCTGATCTCGATCGGCCGTCTGGACTTCAACACCGAAGGTCTGCTGTTGCTGACCAATGATGGCGGCCTGTCGCGCGCGCTCGAGCATCCCGACACCGGCTGGCTGCGGCGCTATCGCGTTCGCGCCCATGGCGAGGTGACGCAGGCGCAGCTTGATGAACTGAAGAACGGCGTCGAGGTCGATGGCGTCAAATACGGTTCGATCGATGCGACGCTGGAACGCGATCAGGGCGCCAACGTCTGGGTGACGTTCGCGATCCGCGAGGGCAAGAACCGCGAGGTGCGCAACGTGATGGCGCATCTCGGGCTCGAGGTGAATCGCCTGATCCGCGTGTCCTATGGCCCGTTCCAACTCGGTGAAATTCCGGAAGGGCAGGTCGAGGAGATCAAGAGCCGGGTGCTGCGCGAACAGCTTGGCGACAAGATCGTGGCCCTGTCGGGCGCGCAGTTCGACAAGCCCGCGCGCGAGGATGAAGGCCCGAAGGTGGGCCGCGACGGCACGCCGCTGCGCAGCAAGGCCGACAACAAGAAGATCAAGCGCTCCAAGATCGAGGACCGCAAGGGCCGCACCGTGGTGGTCCAGCGCACCGGCAGCGACGAGAAGCGCGCGCGCAACGAGGCCGAAGCCAACGGTTATGGCCCGCCGCGCAAGGCCAAACGCGGTTATCACGGCAAGCGCGATCTGAAGCCGAAGGACTAAGGATGCGCGTCGTCGGCGGGCGGCTCCGGGGCCGCAACATCGCAGCGCCTGCGTCGAAAGATATCCGGCCCACGCAGGACCGCCTGCGCGAGTCGGTGTTCAACATCCTGATGCACGCTTACGAGAACCCCGCCGTGGATGCGCGGGTGCTGGACCTGTTCGCGGGCACCGGTGCGCTCGGCATCGAGGCGGTGTCGCGTGGTGCGGCGTTCGCGCTGTTCATCGATAACGGCGCGGAGGCGCGCGCGCTGTTGCGCAATAATGTCGAGGCGCTGGGCCTCGGCGGCGTGACCAAGGTCTATCGCCGCGATGCCACGCAACTGGGCCCCGCGCATCCGATGGAGCCGTTTACGCTGGCGTTTCTCGATCCGCCTTACGGCAAGGGTCTTGCGGAAAAGGCGCTGGTTTCATTGCGGGATGGCCAATGGCTCGTGCCGGGCGCGCTGCTCGTGGTCGAGGAAGCCGTGTCGGCCGCGCTCAAGGCGCCGGAAGGTTTCGAGGAACTCGAACGCCGCGCCTATCACGAGACAGAGTTCGTGTTTCTGCGGGCGGTGTAACCTCAGCGCCGTCCGAACAGTTTTTCGATGTCGGCGAGCTTCAATTCCACATAGGTCGGGCGGCCATGATTGCATTGGCCGGAATTCGGCGTCGCTTCCATCTCGCGCAGGAGCGCATTCATCTCCTCCACTTTCAGGATGCGTCCAGACCGCACTGAGCCGTGACAGGCCATGGTGGCGGCGACATGCATCAGTCGTCTTTCAAGAGGAAGCGCCTCGTCCCATTCCGCCATGTGCTCGGCCAAGTCGCGCAGCAGCGAGGTGGCGTTGGCCTTGCCGAGCAGCGACGGCGTTTCGCGCACCGCGACCGCGCCGGGGCCGAAGGATTCGATGGCAAGGCCGTATTTCTCCAGTTCATCCGCGCGCGCGAGAAGTTTCTCCACCATCGCCTCGTCCATCTCGACGATCTCTGGGATCAGCAGCATCTGGCGCTGCACGCCGTTCTTCTCCAGCGACGCCTTGAGCCGCTCGTAGACGATGCGCTCGTGCGCGGCGTGTTGGTCGACCAGCACGAGGCCATCATTGGTCTGCGCCACGATGTAATTCTCGTGCAACTGCGTGCGCGCCGCGCCGAGCGGCTGGCTGACGGCTTCGGTGAGCGGCGCGTCATGCCCGCGCGCGTCCGCGCTTGGGGCATAAGCGTCGAAAGCAGTCTGCGGCGCTTCGGCAAACGTCATCTCAGACGCACGGGAAGCAAACGGCGCGGCAGGCGAAGATCGCCAGTCGTAGCCGCCGCGCGGCAAGTCCTCGCGGCGGAAGGCCGTGGTGATGGCCGCGCCGTTGGTATTGGCGGCGGTGCGGCGGCCTTCGCGCGCGAGGCCGTCTTTCAGCGCGTGCACGATCAGCGCGCGAACAAGACCTGCGTTGCGAAAGCGCACCTCGGTCTTGGCCGGATGGACGTTGGCGTCGACCTCCTGCGGATCGAGCGTGACGAACAGCGCCACGATCGGGTGGCGGTCGCGCGGCAGATAATCGGAATAGGCGGCACGCA
Organism: [Pseudomonas] carboxydohydrogena; assembly: GCF_029030725.1. Classification (NCBI taxonomy): domain Bacteria; kingdom Pseudomonadati; phylum Pseudomonadota; class Alphaproteobacteria; order Hyphomicrobiales; family Nitrobacteraceae; genus Afipia; species Afipia carboxydohydrogena. Next base: position 2,866,760 of record NZ_CP113162.1, on the reverse strand, counting down.
CCGCGCCGAGAATGAGCTTGTCGCGCACCGGGCGGCCGTTGACGAACAGATATTGTCCGAGCGCGTTGGCGCGGGTCAGCGAAGGCGCGGCAGCGAAGCCCTCGACGGCGACGCCTTCGCGTTCCGCGCGCACCTCAATGGCGTGGGTTCGGAAATCGCTACCAAGAATATCGCCAAGCCGTGTCAGCCGCCCCGGGGCACCAGGCAATGCCGCCGCCCAAGTGACGGGTGCGCGTTCCTCGCCCGCGAGCGTGAAGGCGATATCCGGCCGCGCCATCGCGAGACGCCTCACGACTTCGCGGATCGCTTCGGCTTCGGTGCGGTCTGTTTTCAGAAATTTCAACCGCGCGGGCGTGGCATAGAACAGGTCGTTGACCTCGACGCGGGTGCCGTGGGCGAGCGCGGCGGGCGCGATGCCGGATTTCGTGCCTGCATCGACTTCGAGCGCCCATGCGTGTGGTTCGCTGGCGTGGCGCGTGGTGATCGCGAGCTTTGCGACCGAGCCGATCGAAGGCAGCGCCTCGCCGCGAAAGCCCAGCGTACGGATACGCAACAGGTCCTCGTCGTCGAGCTTGGAGGTGGCGTGGCGTTCCACCGCGAGCATGAGGTCGCCGCGCGTCATGCCGCCGCCGTCGTCGGTGATGGCGATGCGCCGCCGTCCGCCGCCTTCGGTGAAGATGTCGATATGGGTGCCGCCGGCATCGATGGCGTTCTCGACAAGCTCCTTCACCGCGCTCGCGGGCCGCTCCACCACTTCGCCGGCGGCGATGCGGTTGACGATCTGTTCGGGTAATTGACGGACGGGCATGGCGCGGATTTTACGGAGGTTTTGTCCAAATAGGGAGGCCGCCTTTGCGCTTGCGCACAAGGTTGGGTGTCGATTTTCCTAGTCGTCGAATCGCGCGCTGCGTCCGGCCTTGATGTCGGAGCGGCGCTTCTTGCCGTCAAGGCGGCGTTTTTTCGAGCCGAGCGTCGGCCGGGTGGGGCGTCGCGGCTTCGGCCGCACGGCGGCCTCGCGCAGCAGGATGACAAGGCGCTCGATGGCATCGGCGCGGTTGCGCTCCTGAGTGCGGAAACGCTGGGCATGCAGCACCAGCACGCCGTCCTTGGTCATGCGCTGGCCCGCGAGGGTTTGCAGCCGCGCCAGCGTGTCGGCGGCGAGATTGAGGCGACCGACATCGAAGCGCAATTGCGCCGCGGTCGAGAGCTTGTTGACATTCTGTCCGCCCGGACCGGAGGCCCGGACGAACGAAATGTCGATGTAGCTCTCGTCAACAATGATATCGCGCGTGACCCGGATCATGGGTCACAGATAGCACAGCCGAAACGGAAACGGCCTAGTTCTTGATCGGTTTGGGCGTGGAGGCTTCCGCGGGCGGCCGGCCGACGCTTACCGTCAGAAGCTGATGGCTCCAGATTTTCTTGGCAACGCGTTTGGCGTCATCCAGCGTCACCGCATCGATGATGGCCGGGCGGCGGTCGAGATAATCGATGCCGAGCTTGTCGAGCTGGTATTGCAGCAGCGCGCCCGCGAACTTGGTGGAGGAATCCAGCGCCACCAGTTGCGATCCCTTGAGGTAGGATTTGGCCTCGTCCAGCTCCCGCTGGGTCGGGCCTTCGTCGGCGATGCGCTTCAGCTCGGCGGAGATCCGGTCGACCGTCTCGTTGGCCCGGTCAGCGCGGGTGGCCGTGCTGCCGAGGAAGATCGAGGTCTTGTCCATCCACCACAGCGAGGTGGAGACCGAATAGACGAGGCCGCGCTTTTCGCGAACCTCATGATAAAGCCGCGACGACAGCGAGCCGCCGCCGATGATGTGGTTGACGATATAGGCCGCCATGAAGTCGGGATCGTCGCGCTTGATCGATGGCTCGCCGAACAGGATGTTGGTCTGCGGCACGTCGAGAGGCACGAAAATCCTGCCGTCGCCGGTGGCAAGGGTCGCGTCCGGCACGGGGGCCAGATCGCCCTTTGCCGGGAGCGTGCCGAAGGTTGCGTCGAGCAGCTTGCCGAGCGCATCGGCGTCGATATCGCCGACCACGGCGACACTCAGCCCGTCCCGCGCGAATACCTTCTTGCGATAGGCGCGCAGATCGTCGGCGCCGATGGCCGGGATGCTGGCCAGCGTGCCGCGCGGGGCATGCGCGTAAGGATGGTTCGGGAATCCGGCGGCAAAGAACTTGTTGCTCGCGATCGAACCGGGCGTGACCGATTCACGGCGCAGGATCGACATGGTCTGCGCGCGGACGCGCTCCAGCGGCTCGGCGTCGAAACGCGGAGCGGTGAGGGCGAGGCGCAGCAGGTCGAACGCCTCGTCGCGGTTGTCCTTCAGCATCCGCAGCGAACCGCGAATGTAATCGCGCGTCACGGTGAAGTTCATCTGGATCGCGTGGCGCTCCAGCCGTTCGTGATAGGCATTGGAATCGAGATCGCCGGCGCCCTCGTCGAGATTGTCGGCCATCAACTGGGCGACACCGGGTTTGTCGGTGGGGTCCTGCGCGCTGCCGCCGCGAAAGGCGAACTGCATGGCCACCAGCGGCACGGTCGCATCCTGCACCAGCCAGGCTTCGATGCCGCCGGGCGAGACCACGCGCTGGATTTTAGCGGCGGCCATCGCGGGCGCATGGCCGAAGCCAAGGAGTGCCGCGCCGAGTGCGGCCGTCCGGACGATGTGTTTCAAGGCGATTCTCACGAGCGTTTCTCCTCGCGCGAAGGCGTTTCCTTGATGAGATAGCCCGTCGCGGAGCGCTTTTTGTCGAGCCACTTCTTCGCGGCATCGCTGACCTGCGCCGCCGTGACCGCGCGGATGCGATCCGGCCAGCTTTGAATGTCCGCCACGGTGAGGCCGACGGTGATGGCTGCGCCGTACCAGCGCGCCATCGTGCTCTGGCTGTCGCGGGCGTAGACCGATTCCGCGATCAACTGGGTCTTGGCGCTCTCGAGGTCTTCGGCGGGTACCGGGTTTCGCGCGATCTTGTCGATCACCTTGTCGATCGATTGCTCGATCTGGTCGAAGGTGATGCCGGGCTTCGGCGAAGCGGCGATGCCGAACTGAGTGGGGTCGATTGCCGTGCCTTGATACCAGGCGCTGGCGCTCACCGCGATTTTCTGGTCCACCGCGAGAGTGCGGAACAGATAGGCGTTAATGCCGCCACCCATCAGTTGCGCGAGCACTTCCAGCGCCTCGCTCTCACCTGCGGCTGCCGTGACCGCCGACGGTACGAGATAAAGCCTGCGCAGATTAGGTTGCTCGGCGCGCGGATCGGCCAGCGTCACCGTGCGCGGACCCGCCGGCGGCGGCTCCTGCGGGCGGATGCGTTTGGCGGGGATCGACGGTTGTGACGCGACCTTGCCGTAGGTCGCCTCGACCATGGGCCGCAGGTCCTCCGCCGTGATGTCGCCCGCGACCACGAGCGTCGCATTGTTGGGGGCGTAATGGCGGCGGTAGAAGTCGAGCGCTTCCTCGCGGTCGAGCTTTTCGATCTCGGCGTGCCAGCCGATCACCGGGCGGCCGTAGGGGTGATTAAGATAGAGCGCCGCCATCACCTGTTCTGTCAGCCGGGCGTCAGGGCTGTTGGCGACGCGCATATTGTATTCTTCCAGCACGACGTCGCGCTCGGGCAGGACGTTTTCGTCCTTGAGGATCAGCCCGGTCATGCGGTCGGATTCGAAATCCATCATCAGCGCGAGCTTGTCGCGCGGCACGCTCTGGTAGTAGCCGGTGTAATCATACGAGGTGAAGGCGTTCTCGCTGCCGCCGACGCGCACCACGCTCTGCGAGAATTCTCCGGCGGGATGCTTCGCGGTGCCCTTGAACATCAGGTGTTCGAGAAAATGCGCGAGGCCTGATTTGCCCGCCGTCTCGTCGGCCGAGCCGACCTTGTACCAGACCATCTGGGTGACGGTCGGCGTGCGATGGTCGGGAATGACCACGACCTGAAGGCCGTTGGCGATGGTGAACGTCGAGGGCTGGTTCGAGGCAGGCGCGGTATCCGCGAAAGCAGGCCACGGTGAGGTCAGGGCGGTCGCGGTCAGCGCGATGCCGCACAATGCCTCGCGCCGGGAAATGATTTTGAGATCGCGCATGATCCGATATCGACTCCGAAACAATACGAAGAACAACCCTGACTGGGCCGTCCAGATGGCGGGATCATGGCGCGTGGCGCAAGCTTACGATAAATCAATGTGCGGATCTGACCGCAGGCCCGCAGAAGCTACTTTAATTGCGCTTGTCGAAGATCGGATTGTATTCGGTCTTGGTCTTGCTTTCCATCGAACCCGCGCCATAGGCATAATTCGGCGACGGGGTTTGATAGCCGGCCGGCGGCTGGCTCAGTTCGCTGCGCTCGGGCTCCTTGACGAACTTCGCGGTTTCTCCCTTACCGCCGCCAAACAGGTCCGACATCATGCTGTTCTTGAAGCCGAGTTGCGACGGGCTCAACAGATTGTAATTGGAGTTGTCCATTCCCGGACGGTCGTCCGTGAGGGCGGTCGAGCTTTTCTTGGACGATGGCCGCTTGGCGAGTTCGCTCGGCATCAGAGGCCGCTTGGCTTGATCCCAGTCCGGGCCGGGCTGATTGCTGGCTGCGATGGCTTCCTTGCGGGCCTGCACGTCGGGATCCTTGGGCCAGTTCGCGGCCGTCGGTGTCTTCGACGATGCCGGCGGCGGCAGGTCGAGCTTGGAAGGGATCACCAGGGGGGAGCGTTCGCGGTACACGATGCCCTTGTTGTTGTCTTCCATGGACTGGCCACCGAGACCGCGCAGCAGGCCGTCGATCATCTTGTGTTCGAAGCTCATTTCCGGCTGCTGCTCTTCATCGTCCTGGGCGTAAGCGGCGCTGGCGGCAATGGCGAGCGTCAGCGCGCAGGCGATGCCGGTGACCCGGAACAGGCGCGTCAGCGCGGCCTTGGAGAGGGCGGGCTTGGCGGCGAAGGTGTCATCGGAGCGCAAGGAAATCATCGTGATCCGTCCAGCTTTCGACAGGAAATGTGGCGATAGCACAGTCACTTAAGCGTCACCGGCCGCTGCCTGTATCGCCATTTATCGGGGCGTTTTTGCGGCGGCTGGGGCGATGAGCGAGTCATATAGCAGGGCGGCGACACCGGCAACAATGGCCGCATCGGCAAGGTTAAATACATACCAGCTATAGGTTTTTCCCGCGATCGCGATGTGGAACAGGGCGAAGTCCACGACCGCGCCGTAGGCGATGCGGTCGATGGCGTTGCCGATCGCGCCGCCGATGATGAGGCCGAGGCCGATCACCGCGAGACGGGTCTGCGAGCGTGCCATCCAGATCGCCAGCAGCACAATGGCAACCGCCTTGCCGGCCATCAGCAGGGTCTGGCCCGTCGCGCCCATGTCCTGAAGCCAGCCATAGCTGATGCCGGTGTTCCAGGCGAGCACGAGGTCGAAGAACGATGTCACTTGCACCATGCCGCGGCGGCCGATGTCGAATACATGCAGCAGCCACAGCTTGGAGGCCTGATCGGCGATCAGCGTGGCGACGGCAGCGATGATACCGGAGCGCAGCAGGGGCGACATCGGCTAGTGTCCCGAATCCGAAGTTCGCCTCATATTACAGCGCCTTCCGTAGCGAACTTCGGATTCGAAAGGACACTGGCAATCTATAATTCCAGTGTGGTTTCAGAAGTTCGCTTGCAGGACTCGCTGAGGACACGAAGCGAACTTCTGAACCACCACACTAGGCAGTCCCTCCCAGCGCCTTCCATTCGCGCAGCGCCCGCGCATCGCGCGGCGTGACATCGGGGTATTCAGGATCGTCGCCGACGGTCGGGAGAATTTTCCACGAGCGCGCGCATTTCTTGCCCGCGGCCTTCTCGACCACGACCGCGACACCCGGAACATCGTTGAGTGTGAACGCACCGGCGGGCGGGGTCTCGTTGGTCACCATCGCGTTGGAGGTGATGCATACTTCCGCGAGATCGACATCGGCGAGAATGCCCAAGAGCGCCATGTCCGACACATAAACCAGCGGCGAGGCTTCCAGCGAGGAGCCGATGCGCTTGGCCGCGCGCTCGACTTCGAGCGCGCCGGTGACGACGCGGCGCACGTCGCGGATCGCATCCCATTTTTGCGCCAGCATATCATCGCGCCATGCCGCAGGCACGCTCTGGAACGGCTCCAGGTGCACGGACTGCGCATCGGGATAGCGCGACAGCCAGGCTTCTTCCGCCGTGAAGGACAGGATCGGCGCGAGCCATGTGACGATGCTGCGGAACAGGGTGTCGATCACCGTGAGCGAGGCCTTGCGCGCCACCGACGACGGCGGGTCGCAGTACAGCGTGTCCTTGCGGATGTCGAAATAGAACGCCGACAGCTCGGTGTTCATGAAATGCGACAATGCGGCGATCACCGTCTTGTAGTCGAACTCGGTATAGGCCTGGCGCACGATGGCGTCGATCTGGGAGAGCCGATGCAGCATCAGTTGCTCAAGCTCGGGCATGTCGTCAGCCTTGATGCGGTCCGTATCGCGGAAGTGCGCGAGGCTTCCCAGCATCCAGCGGATGGTGTTGCGCAGCTTGCGGTAGGTCTCAATGGTGCCTTTGAGGATTTCAGGCCCGATCCGCAGATCGTCGGAATAATCCGACTGCGCGACCCACAGGCGCAGGATGTCCGCGCCGGATTGCTTGATGACGTCCTGCGGCGCGGTGGTGTTGCCGAGCGACTTCGACATCTTGCGGCCGTGCTCGTCGAGCGTGAAGCCGTGGGTGAGAACGATATCATAGGGGGCGCGGTCGCGCGTGCCGCAGCTTTCCAGCAGCGAGGAGTGAAACCAGCCGCGATGCTGGTCGCTGCCCTCGAGATACATCACGGTGTCGTTGCCGCCATCGTCCTTGCGCCTGATGCCGGCGAGGCCGGGGAAATGCACCGGGTCTTCCAGCACGAACGCATGCGTCGAGCCGGAATCGAACCAGACGTCGAGAATGTCGTCGACCTTCTTCCAGTCTTCGCTGGCATGGTTGCCGAGAAAACGTTCGCGCGCGCCCTCGGCGTACCACGCATCGGCGCCCTCTCTCTCGAAAGCCTCGGCGATGCGGGTGTTGACGGCCTCATCCCGCAGCGGTTCGACCGAGCCGTCGCCCTTCTCGCGCACGAACACGGTGATCGGCACGCCCCAGGCGCGCTGGCGCGACACCACCCAGTCCGGGCGGCCCTCGATCATGCCAGTGATGCGGTTCTCACCTTGTGCGGGAACCCATTGCGTATCCTTGATTGCTTCGAGTGCTCGATGCCTGAGCGTGTCGCCAGTGCCCATCATTTGAGCCATGAAGGCTTTTGCATCGGCTCGGTTGGCCACGTCTGTGATCGGCTTGTCCATCGCGATGAACCATTGCGGCGTGTTGCGATAGATCACCGGCTTCTTCGAGCGCCAGGAATGCGGATACTGATGCTTGAGACGGCCGCGCGCCAAAAGCGCGCCGCGCTCGATCAGCGCCTTGATGACGGCGTCGTTGGCGTCGCCCTTCTCGCCCTTGTCGGTTAGCACGCGCTTGCCGGTGAAGCCCGGGGCCTGCGCGGTCAGCGCGCTGTCGGCATCGACGGTATACGGGATGACCGAGGAGATGCCGCGCGCCTCAAGGTCGCGCGCGTTCGCCATCCAGATGTCGAAGTCCTCGCGGCCATGGCTCGGGGCGGTGTGGACGAAGCCGGTGCCGGTGTCGTCGGTGACATGATCGCCGTCGAGCAGCGGCACGGTGAATTCGTAACCGCCTTCCAGTCCCTTGAACGGATGGCTGCATTCGAGCGCGTCGAGAATGCCGCTGTCGATATCCGAGGTGCGCTCATAAGAGGTGACGCGCGCCTGCTTGAACACGTCCTCCGCGAGCTTGTCGGCGAGGATCAGAAGATCGCCGGTCTTCGCCCAGTTGTCGGCGGGCGCGTCGGTGACCTTGTAGAGGCCATAGGCGACCTTGGAGGAGAACGAGATCGCGCGGTTGCCCGGCAGCGTCCACGGCGTCGTGGTCCAGATCACCACCGAGGCATTGGCGAGACGGCCGAACGCGGCCTTCACCGGAAACTTCACCCACACCGTATCGGAGATGTGGTCCTCGTATTCGACCTCCGCTTCCGCGAGCGCGGTCTTCTCCACCACGCTCCACATCACCGGCTTGGAGCCGCGATAGAGGAGGCCGTTGGCGGCGAATTTCATGATCTCGCGCGCGATCTGCGCTTCGGCGGCGAAGTTCATGGTGGTGTAGGGATGCGCCCAGTCGCCGATCACGCCGAGACGCTTGAATTCCTCGCGCTGGATGTCGACCCATTTCTGCGCGAATGCCCGGCACTCCTTGCGGAATTCGTTGATCGGAACCGCGTCCTTGTTCTTACCCTTGGCGCGGTAGCCTTCCTCGATCTTCCATTCGATCGGCAGGCCATGGCAGTCCCAGCCCGGCACGTAATTGGAATCGAAGCCAAGCATCTGCTGGCTCTTGGTCACGAGGTCCTTGAGGATCTTGTTGAGCGCGTGGCCGATATGGATGTTGCCGTTGGCGTAGGGCGGGCCGTCATGCAGCACGAATTTCAGGCGGCCCTTGGATTGCTCGCGCAGCCGCTCGTACAGGCCGATCTCGTTCCAGCGCGCCAGCAGGTCCGGCTCGCGCTGCGGCAGGCCCGCGCGCATCGGGAAGTCCGTCTGCGGCAGATAGAGGGTTTTGGAATAATCGGGGGCGTCGGATTTGGGCTTCTCGGTCATGCCGGGGTGAATAGCGCGTTTTGGGGAGAAGGGGAAAGCCGTTTACCGCGGCCCGGAGCCATTTTCTGCCCGGAATGACGACACTACTCGTCCACCTCGCCCAGCGTTGGGAACGCCCTCGGGGCGGCCTCCAGAACGGCGCGGGCGCGCAGGCTGTCATCGTCCATCTGCCGGATCAGGGCCGTGATATTGTCGAACTTCATCTCGTCGCGCAGATATTCGATGAAGGCGACGTCGAGGGTCTGGCCGTAGAGGTCGGCGTTGAAGTCGAACAGGAAAACCTCGAGCAGAGGCGGGCCGTTGTCGAAGGTCGGCCGCCGTCCGTAGCTCGCGACGCCGCCGAGGCGCTGCGGGTCGGCGCCGCCGCCGAGACCGACACGCACCGCATAGATGCCGTGCCTGAGATCGACATGCGGATCGAGCCGGATGTTGGCGGTGGGATAGCCAAGCTCGCGGCCGCGCTTCTCGCCATGGATCACGGTGCCGCTGACGAACCACGGCCCGCCGAGCATGGCGGTGGCGTCACGGATACGCCCTTCCTTGAGCGCGGCGCGAATGGCGCTGGAGGAAATCGGCAACCCCGACAGATCAACATGCGATTGAATATGGACCTTGAAGCCGAGGCGCTCGCCCTGTTCGGCCAGGGTCGCAGGCGAACCGCTGCGGCCCTTGCCGAAATGAAAGTCGTCGCCGACGGAGATTCCCGACACGCCGAGCCGCTCGACGAGTTCTTGGTTAATGAAATCCTGTGCGCTGGTGGCGGCGCGGGCGGCGTTGAAATCGAGCACCACCGCGCCGTCGAGCCCGGTGCCTGCCAGCAGGCGCAGCTTGGCCTGTTCGTTGGTGAGGCGGAAATGCGCGGCGGCCGGATTGAAGAAGCTGCGCGGATGCGGCTCGAAACTTAATGCAAAAGCCTTCTGCCCGGCGCTTTTCGCGATTTTCTGAGCCGCCGCGATCACGGTGCGGTGTCCCAGATGAACGCCGTCGAAATTGCCGAGCGCGATGACCGCGCCGCGCGGAATGCCGGCGGGCGGAGTGGTGTCGCGGATGATTTGAAACGGATTTTTTATCATAACGCCAGGTGAGAACGGGATGCTGGAAGTGACCGGGTGGGGAGGATGAAGTCAAGGCGATGGAGCGGATTAACGGGCTGTTTAAGCGGGGATGCTAGCAATTCCTCCCAAGGCTGGAATGGGCCGCAAGGTCCGGATCGCGCCACTATAGAATATAGACGAAGCGCGCCCATGGGCTGGGCGTTCGGGAGAAGCTGAGCGATGGCTATGGACTTATCGATGCCGGTGTTGGTGGTGGATGACTACAACACCATGATCCGCATTATCAGAAATCTTTTGAAACAACTCGGTTTTGAGAACATCGACGACGCCAGCGACGGCTCCGCCGCGCTCGCCAAGATGCGCGGCAAGAAGTACGGGCTCGTGATCTCCGACTGGAACATGGAGCCGATGACGGGTTACGACCTTCTCAAGGAAGTGCGTGGCGATCCGAATCTCGCGACCACGCCCTTCATCATGATTACCGCCGAATCCAAGACCGAGAACGTGATCGCGGCGAAGAAAGCGGGCGTGAACAACTACATCGTCAAGCCGTTCAATGCGGCGACGCTCAAGACCAAGATCGACGCGGTGTTCCCCGACAACAACGCTTAAGCATCGATCGGAAGCATTGATCGAACGTCGAAACTGTTTCTGAAATGCCCGGCCCGCGCCGGGCATTTTGCTTTGGGCCTGTTGGCGATCCGCTTTTACCAGCGCAGATCCCGCATCAGCACGAAAGGCGGCCTGGTGCCGCCGAACAGCCGTTGCGCGGCCGCGGCATCGATCTCGTGGGCTTCCGTGAAGTCCGCCGAATGGATGCCGCGCGTCACAAACACGCATGCGATGCCGGCATTGTTCGCTCCCGCGAGATCGGTGCGCACCGAATCCCCGATCGCCAGCATCCGGTTGAGGGGCGTCGGCGCGCCGCGCCGAGCGGCGGCAAGCTCGAATGCCCGGTGGTAGGCGGGAAGATGCGGCTTGCCGTAGAAGGTCACGTCGCCGCCAATCTCGCGATACAATTCGGCGACCGCGCCCGCGCAATAGATGATCTTGTGGCCGCGCTCGACGATGATATCGGGATTGGCGCAGATCATCGGCAGCCTGCGGCTCAGAGCCTTGAGTAGCATCTCGCGATAGTCTTCCGCCGTTTCGGTTTCGTCGTCGAACAGCCCGGTGCAGACGATATAATCGGCGCGCTCCAGCGGCGCGAAACTGACGTCGAGGCCGTCGAAGGTGGGGCCGTCGCGGTCGGGTCCGATCTGGTAGAGCGGCTCGCCGGGCCGTGCGGCGATGTAGTGGCGCGTGAGATCGCCGGAGGTGACGATGTCGTCGTAGCAATCGTCCGGCACGCGCAATTCGCGCAACTGCTCCTGCACGGCCGGCGTCGGGCGCGGCGAATTCGTCAGCATCACCACGATGCCGCCCTGCTTGCGAAATGTCTGCAAGGCTCCGCAGGCGTCGGGAAACGCCGCCACGCCGTTATGGACCACGCCCCAGATGTCGCTGATCAGAACATCGGTGTCGTGAACGAGGTCGCGCAAATGCGGGGTGAAGCGGAGAGGGCTCATCATTCGTGTCCGGGGAAAGATCGGGCGCAATTATATGTGCATGACCAACCCCTGCCACGATGCGGCGAGGAAGGAAAGGTTCTCTGGGATGGATATCTAGCTTTGCGCGATCCGCCGTGCGAGCGCGGCGGTGCCGGACAGGCGCGTCTCGGCTGCTGCGCGGGCCGCGATCGCGGCAGGTTCGGCGGGCGGCGGAAGCGGGGCCTTGGACTGGCGGCTCGCGGCGACCGGAGTGGGCACCGCGGCTTCGGGACGCAGCGGCCGTGGCGCGGAGAACAGAAAGCCCTGTCCGAATCGCACGTCGTAATCGAGCAGGTCCGCCACGGAACGCTCGCCCTCGATCTTCTCCGCGATCAGGTCGATGCCGAACCGCGTGAGCAGACTCGTCAGATCGGCGGTGTGGATGTCGGACGCTGCCGCCTCCTTCTGGTCGAGCAGCAGCGGAGCGGGCACCTTGATGTAGCGCACGCCGCGGTCGGCCAGTTCGCGGCCGTCGATTTTGAGATCGGCGATGTTGTCGATCGAGAACTGGAAGCCGAGCCGCTTCAGCGCGGCGAGATGTTCGATCTCGACGGGGCCGAGGCTGCGGAACGCGCTCTGCTTGAATTCCAGCACCAGTGAAGGCGCGAGCGCGCGGTTGGCTTCGAGAAAGGCGATGCACTCGCCGAAAATGTCGGGGCTTGCGAGTGTCGCGCCGGAGATGTTGCAGAACATGCCGACGTCCTTGGTCCGCACTTGCAGGCGGCGCAGCACCTGAACGCAGCGGAACAGCACGGTGTAGTCGATCTGGCCGATTATGCCGCTCGCTTCGGCGATGTCGATGAACTGGCCCGCGGTGAAGACATGATCCTTCTCGTCGCGCAGGCGGGAAACGGCTTCGTAGAACCGCACCTTGCGCTGGGGCAGCGACACGATCGGTTGCAGATAGAGATCGATGCGATTGGCGTCAGCCGCGCTCTTGATGGCGGCGAGCATGTCCGGAAGATTCGAGATCGCTTCCGCGGCGGCCTGCAATGCGACGGGCACGGGCGGCTCGGCCGCGTGGACCGGCTCGACAGGCTGGGTCTGCGGGGCATCCGTCATCTGGGGCTGCGAAGGATGGTGCGCGGCCGTCAGGCTTGTGGCCGAGGTCAGCAGTTCGTCATGGGTCGCGACCGATCCGGCGAGATGCTTGATCATGACGCCGAGTTCGCCGATCTCGCCCATCACCGCGCGGGCGCGATCTTGCGCGACATTGTCCGCGCTGGCGAGTCTCGATTCGATCAGCGCCATGCGGCGGCCGTACTCGGCGACCTGCCGGGCGAGATCGGCGGTGCCGCGCGACAGGTCCGCGATCTGGCCGCTGGCACCGGTGCCCCTGCGGATGCGCACCGAGATGGCATTGTAGAGGATGAGGCAGACGAGCGCGGCCAGTGCCACGAGGGCGGATTCGCGCATGCTCAGGCCGGTCATCGCATACAGAATCAGGCCGAGCGAAGCCGCGATCAGCACCATGCAGATGGCGATGAAAATCGTCGATACGCGAACCATGCTCCAGCCATCCCCCCGGCGGGGCCGATTCTAGCATCAAGTTCGATTCGCCGGGAAGTTCTGCGGGGCGCTGTCCGGTGTTTCTCCACCGCCGGATGAGCAGCCGGAACGGCCCGCGTCCTGCCGGTTGGCCGGGCGCGGGCAGGGTCGGCCGCTCAGGCGACCGAGCGGATGACGGCGGCGACCTTGTCCATGATCTCGCCGATCTGGGCCTCGCTCATGATCAAGGGCGGCGTCAGGGCAATCGTATCCCCCGCCACGCGGATCATCAGATCATGCTCGTTGAAGCCGTTGGCGAGCGCGGTGAGGCCGCGCAGGCCGCCCTGTCCGTCCCTGGGCGCGAGGTCGATGCCCGCCGTGAGGCCGACCGTGCGGATGTCGATGACGTTCGGTTCCTTGCGCAGCCCCATCACGGCGTCTGCGAACAGCGGTTCCAGCTTGCGGGCGCGCGCGAACAAATCCTCGTCACGGTAGATGTCGAGGGTGGCCAGACCGGCGGCGCAGGCCAGCGGGTGCGCCGAGTAAGTGTAGCCGTGGAACAGTTCGACGATGTGTTCCGGCCCCTTCATGAAGGCGTCGTGGATATCGTTGCGGATCAGCACGCCGCCCATCGGCACCGCGCCGTTGGTGATGCCCTTGGCGAAGGTGATCATGTCGGGCACTACGCCGTAGCGTTCGGCGGCGAAGGCATAACCGAGACGGCCGAAGCCGGTGATGACCTCGTCGAAGATCAACAGAATGCCGTGCTTGTCGCAGATCGTGCGCAGCCGCTGGAGGTATCCCTTCGGCGTGACCAGCACGCCGGTCGAGCCCGCCATCGGCTCGACGATGACGGCGGCGATGGTGTCCTTGCCGTGGAGCGTGACGATGCGTTCAAGCTCGTCGGCGAGGTGGGCTCCCCATTCCGGTTCGCCTTTCGAGAAAGCCTGATGCTCGCGGTCGTAGGTCGTGGGCAGGTGATCGGTGCCGTTCAGCAGCGCGCCGAACAGGCGGCGGTTGTTGACCATGCCGCCGACCGAAATGCCGCCGAAGCCGACGCCGTGATAGCCGCGCTCGCGCCCGATCAGCCGCGTGCGCGCCGCCTCGCCGCGCGTCGCGTGAAAAGCGAGCGCGATCTTGAGCGCGGTATCGACCGCTTCCGATCCCGAGTTGCAGAAGAACACATGGTCGAGCCCTTCGGGGCCGAGCGCCGCGATGCGGTTGGCAAGCTCGAATGCTTGCGGATGACCGAACTGGAACGGCGGTGAGTAGTCCATGGTCGCCGCCTGCCTGGCGATCGCCTGCGTGATCGGCTCGCGGCAATGGCCCGCGTTCGAGCACCACATGCCCGAGGCCGCGTCGATGATCCGCCGTCCGTCCGTCGTGAAGTAGTGCATGTCCTTCGCGCCCGCGAGCATGCGCGGCGCCTGCTTGAAGGCGCGGTTGGCGGTAAACGGCATCCAGTAGGCGGCAAGATCGTTCGGCGACAAGGCGGAGCGGGACTGCTGAATATTCAAGACGGATTTCCTTCCCTCGGGCAGGCGGATGGCCGGGACCCTATCAGGCGGGGACAGTGAGCGGAACGACGGTGGGCGCATCGCTCGGCTCCGGTGTCCTGCGCATTCGCTACGGCATATCGTTACTACCCAAGATAGTATATATCTTTTGCCACCTGTTAAAAGTTGTGTGCGCATCCTGCCGCCATGACAATGGGCCGCCACCGCTTCCGGGATTTTCGCCGCGCGCATGCGGGCGCGTCCGCCGTCGAATTCGCATTGGTGATGCCGGTGTTCATGCTGCTGGTGTTCGGCATCGTGATGTTCGGCGGCTATCTCGCGATGGTTCACGACGTGCAGCAACTCGCCGCCGAAGCCGCGCGCACCTCGGTCGCGGGCCTCAACGAGACCGAGCGCAAGTCGCTGGCCACGAACTATGTCACGCAGAACGCCGCGAGCTATCCGCTGATCGCGCCCGCGCATCTGTCGGTGAACGCGGCGACCTCCGGCGCCGATCCCAATGTGTTCATCGTTACCGTCAACTACGACGCCTCCAGCACGTTCATCTATTCGCTGCCGTCCTTCGTGCCCGCGCCGCCGCCGGTCATCGTGCGCTCGGCTGCCATTCCGCGCGGAGGCTATTGATGAAGCGCCCTGGAAAATCCGCGCGCCATCTTGGCCGCAGATTCATTTCCGACGAACGCGGCAACATCGCCTTCATCGCCGCCGCCTGCATGCTGCTGGTGACCGGCTGTGCCGCGCTCGGCATCGATATCGGCTCGGTCTTCACCGACAAGCGCCGCGCGCAAGGCGCGGCCGACCTCGCCGCCATCGTGGCGGCGAGCGACATCACCCGTGCCCCTCGCGCTGCTGCGGCCACCGTGGCCAGGAATAACTTTCCGCCGGACTCGCTCGTGGCTGTCGAGACCGGCGTCTACAAGGCGGACACGTCGATCGTGCCGCAGCAGCGCTTCACCGCCGGAGCCGCGCCCGCCAACGCCGTGCGCGTCACCATGCAGACCAGGACGCCGCTGTTCTTCGGCAAGGTGCTGACCGGCGATCCGACCGTGAACCTGCGCGTCACATCGGTTGCCACAACCACGCAGCTTGCGACCTTCGCGATCGGCTCGCGGCTCGCCTCGCTGAACGGCGGGCTGCTCAACCAGTTGCTGGGCCAGATGCTCGGCACCTCGCTGTCGCTCTCGGCGATGGATTATCAGGCGCTGGCGGATGCCAAGGTCAATCTGTTCGATTTCATGTCGGCGCTGGCGACGCGCGCGAACCTGACCGGCGTGAGTTACGACTCGCTCCTGCAATCCAATCTGAAGGTGACGGACATCATCGCAGCGCTGCAATCGAGCGGCGTCACCGGCACCGCGAGCAGCGCGCTGTCGAATGTCGGGTCCTCGCTGTCGGGCATCACCACCAAGGTGACGCTGGGCGACCTGATCGATGCGGGTCCTTACGCCGACATGACGGTGGGCCAGCAGCCGAAAGTGGGTGTCGATCTCGCCGCGCTCGATCTACTCTCGGCGACCGCGCAACTCGCCAACGGTACCCACCAGATCGCGGTCAACCTCAATCTCGGCCTGCCGGGTATCGCCGCCGTCTCGCTTCAGGTCACCGTCGGCGAAAGACCTGTGGGCTCGAGCTGGATCACCATCGGGCAGGCGGGGGCGAGCGTGCACACCGCGCAGACCCGCATCCTTGCCACGGTCCAGTTGCTCGGCGGCGGCTCCGTCGCGGCGGTGAACCTGCCGGTCTATGTCGAGGTCGCGGCGGGCACCGCGACGCTCAACAGCGTGAGCTGCGGCTATCCCGATATTTCATCCTCGACGGCGCAACTCGGCGTCTCGCCCGGCATCGTCGATGCCTGGATTGGCGGCGTGTCGAATGCGGACATGAACAATTTCACCAGCAAGCCGAACCCGCCCGCCGCGACACTCGTCGATCTCGGCGCGATCAAGGTCACGGGCCGCGCCCATGCGACGATGGCGAATACGTCGCCGACCAATGTGAATTTCAGCTATGCCGACATTCAGGCGCAGACCCGCAAGACCGTGAACACCACCTCGTTCACCTCGTCGCTGACGGGGAGCCTGCTGGGCGACCTGACGCTCGCTATTCAGGTGGGGCCTTTGGCGCTGCCGATTCCGGGACTCGGGCCGCAGGTGACGTCGATCATTTCGGGTGCGACCGGCTCGATCGATACGCTTCTCAACACGGTGTTGCAGACGCTGGGCGTGGGGCTGGGGCAGGCCGATGTCTGGGTCGCGGGCATCCGCTGCGACGGCGCGGTGCTGGTGAACTGACCATCTTCGGCGCTTGCGGGGCGTTTTGGCGGCTGGTACCAACCGCCCATGTCCGACAAAAAACCCAAAAAGCCGCAAAAACTCCGCGCCCGCCTGCCGCGCGGGCTCGTTGACCGCACGCCGTCCGAGATCGCCGCGACCCGCGCGATGGTGGAGACAATCCGCGCCGTCTACGAGCGCTACGGCTTCGAGCCGGTCGAGACGCCTGCGATGGAATACACCGACGCGCTCGGCAAATTCCTGCCCGATCAGGACCGGCCGAACGAGGGCGTGTTCTCGTTTCAGGATGACGACGAGCAGTGGATTTCGCTGCGCTACGATCTGACCGCGCCGCTCGCGCGCTACGTGGCGGAGAATTTCGACACGCTGCCGAAGCCCTATCGCAGCTACCGTAACGGCTACGTCTATCGCAACGAGAAGCCGGGTCCGGGCCGCTTCCGCCAGTTCATGCAGTTCGACGCCGACACGGTGGGAAGCGCTTCGCCCGCCGCCGACGCCGAGATGTGCATGATGGCCGCCGACACGATGGAGGCGCTGGGCATTCCGCGCGGCTCCTATGTGGTGAAGGTCAACAACCGCAAGGTGCTCGATGGCGTGATGGAAAGCATCGGCCTCGGCGGTGACGAGAATGCGGGCCGCAGGCTCACGGTGCTGAGGGCGATTGATAAACTGGATAAGTTTCCGGTCGATGAGATTAAGAAGCTACTTGGTTCTGGCCGCTGGGATGGGGGTGAAGAAGGCAAGGGCGATTTCACCAAAGGCGCTGGGCTTGATTCCGAACAGACGGAAAAAATCGTTGTTTTTGCTTTGCTTCAGTCGGGCAATGTGACTGAGCTTCAGGATGTGACGAACCTGTCGTCGGAAAAGCGATCTACTGTTGGAAAAGTTCTCACGTTTTCGAGCGATGATGGCGACAAGTCGTATTTCGTGGAGAGCAATAAAGGTGTCATTGACGGAATGATGACCCACTTTGGTTCTACGCAGACAGCCAAAGACGGGATTGAGGAGTTGCGGCAAATCGCAACTCTTGCAGAGTCTTCCGGATATACACGAGACCGCATCCGCATCGACCCTTCCGTTGTGCGCGGCCTCGAATATTACACCGGCCCTGTCTATGAAGTTGAATTGCTGCTGGAGACGAAAGACGAGAAGGGTCGTCCGGTGCGGTTCGGCTCTGTCGGCGGCGGCGGGCGATACGATGGGTTGGTCTCGCGCTTCCGTGGCGAGCCGGTGCCCGCGACGGGATTTTCCATCGGCGTCTCGCGCTTGCAGGCAGCCCTCGACTACATCCATCGGGATGCGCCAAAGAAAATCGACTTCGGGCCAGTGGTGGTCCTTGTGATGGATCGCAACGAGATCGCGCAATACCAGAAGTTTGTCACGACGCTGCGCAACGCCGGAATCCGCGCCGAGATGTATCTCGGCAATCCGAAAAACAATCTCGGCGTGCAGTTCAAATATGCCGACCGCCGTAATTCGCCATGTGTTGTCATTCAAGGCGAAAGCGAAAGAAACAATCCACGCGGAGAACCCGTAGTTGTAATTAAGGATATGATTCTTGGTGCGGAAATTGCGACCGCGACAAGCGACCGCGATGCACATTTGCAAAAACAAATGGAGGCGCAAGTCGCGGTCAAGGAAAGCGAACTCGTCGAAGGCGTGCGCAAGGTGCTGGCGCGCCACAATGTGAGTTGGCAGTAGGGAGCCGCACGATGCCCGAGATCACCATCAACATGGCCGCAGGCCGCACCGACGAGCAGAAGAAGGGCATGATGATCGACATCACCGCCGCGCTGGTGAAGAATCTCGGCGTCGAGCCCGATGCGGTGATTATCCAGATCAACGAGGCGCCGCTTCAGCACAAGATGAAGGGCGGCAAGACCTATCTGGAACGCCAGAGGAAGGCGTAGCTGATCTCAGTGCGGATGAGGTAAAGGCGCGCGCTGCGGGATCATCGCGCGCAGGGCCTTCATGTCGTTGACGTTCATCTTGATGCCGCCGGGCATGATGATGTCGCCGGCTTTCTGCCCGTCCTTGCAGGGGCCGGCCCATGTGGCGTTCATGGTCATGTCGCCGGCCTGCGCGACGCCGGGCGGGCCATCGCTCCGGCTGGTGGAGACCTTCACGGTGTAGGCGGAATTGAAGTCGCCGCTGATCTCGGTGTGCGAGGTCGAGGCGATGCCGTGGAAGTTGCAGGTGGCGTCGATGCTGTAGCCGGTCGCCGTCTTCTGCATGTCCTGCTGCGAGCACATTTCCTTCGCCATCGGGCTGAAGGTCGTGCGCATGTCGGCGTCGGTGCTGGCGTCCGTGCACTGCTGGATCGTCTGCTGCGGCATCCGCGCGTCGGCGGACACCATCTTGATCTCCCACAGGCCCGGCTTGCGGTTGGGGAGATCGTCAAGCGAGGCTGCGTTGGCCGCCATTATGCAGCCGCATGTGGCGGCCAGAGCGGCGGTTCGGAGGATCAAACGCGGTGTCATGGCCGATCCCCTGATCCGAAAATCAGTACGCCGCGTGCAGCGGCCGCTGGGCGCTGCCGGGCGGCACCCAGACGCAGGCGAAGGAGATGTAGCCACCGTACTGCGCATCGACGCCGGTGAGTTTCACCGTCTTGCCGTAACGCGCGCAATGATCGACAGCCATCGCCTTGATGTCCGCGCCTTGCTGATAGAGCGCGTAGGCAATGATGCCGCCGGTGTCGTTGCCCTTGAACGGCGGAACCCAGTCGGCCTGCGCCGGTGTGCTCACCGCGATACCGCAGGCGATCGCCGCTGCCGCCATCATCCAACGTCCGTTCATGCGCATCGGTAGCTCCTTCGATTTGCGGTGACTCTAGCCTCGCCGCATTGGCTTTGAAAGCGCTCGCGGGCTGTTGATGGGGCGTTGTCCGAAGGTGTTGCCGCGCTGCACTTGACCGGGGTCGGGCTTCGCGGCACCGTCCGGCAACTCATCATGGGCTCTCGTCACATGCGCATTGCTTTTTCGTCGCCGCGGATCGCGGTTCTCGCCATGCTGGTCGCGGCCTTCGGCGCGATCTCCGTGCCCGGCAGCGCCCGCGCGGCCAACCCGCTGGAACTGAATTTCTGGCTCTCCGGCCCGCGCTATGACGGCCAGATGGGCCAATGCTGGCAGGCTCTCCATGCGATCTCGGGCCAGTTCGCGCAAAAGGAATCGACCTACTGGAATTCGGACTTGCGCATCACCGGCTTTGCCGATGTGCGCGAGGTGGCGTTCCGCCCGTGGGAAAGCCCCAACGGTGCCTACAACGCGATTCCCCGCCGCTTCTGCACCGCGAGCGCGATGATCAGCGATGGCCATCCGCGCCTCGTCCGCTACTCCATCATCGAGGATGGCGGCTTTGCGGGGACGGGCCTCAGTTCCGGCGTCGAATGGTGCGTGGTCGGGCTCGACCGCAACTGGGCCTACGGCCGCAATTGCCGCGCGGCGATGCCGTAATGCAGGCCGATGCGGCCTGCTGCAATTTGTTCTTGTAATGTTCCAGAGGTCTCGTTACGCTTTTTGAAGGCGTAAGGGGTGAGGGCGTATTCATGATCAGATTTTGGAGAGGTTTGCGCCGGGGGCTGGCTTCGCTCGCTCTCGTCTCGGGCGCGCTGCTGCTGGCAAGCGCGAACGCATCCGCGCAGGATCATCGTCAGAACGCGCCGGGCGCTTTCGATTTCTACGTGCTGTCGCTGTCGTGGTCGCCGTCGTTCTGCGAGGCCGCGCGCGAGCGCGGCAGCAACGGGCGCGGCACGCAGGCCCAGTGCGGTGGCCGTCCCTACTCGTTCGTGGTGCATGGGCTGTGGCCGCAATACGAGCGCGGCTATCCCGAATATTGCCAGCGGCCCGCGCCGCGCCTCGACCGCAACGTGATGCGCTCGATGCTCGATCTGATGCCCGCGCCGGGGTTGATCTACAACGAGTGGGACAAGCACGGCACCTGCGCGGGGCTTGGCGCGCGCGCCTATTTCGAGACCATCCGCAAGGCTCGCGCCGCGGTGAAGATTCCGGAAGAGTATCTCGATCTCGCCGCGCCCAAGACGGTGTCTCCGAACGAGGTGGAGGAAGCCTTCATCAAGGCCAATCCGGGGCTGAGCGCCTCCGCCATCGCCGTGCGCTGCGACAGCCGCAGGCTCGGCGAAGTGCGGATCTGCATGAACAAGGATTTGCAGTTCCGCGCCTGCGAGCAGGTCGACCGCAGCGCCTGCCGTCGCAACCAGATCGTGATGCCGCCGATGCGCGGCGGCTAAAAGCTGTTTCGCGAAGCCCGCGCTGCGAAGGCTTTGCGCAAACCGCCGCCATGTCGTAAGCCGCGCCGATGAATTATCGCCACGCCTTCCACGCCGGCAATTTCGCGGATGTCATCAAGCACATCGTGCTGACGCGAATCCTGACCTATCTGCACCAGAAGCAGGCGGCGTTTCGCGTCATCGACACTCATGCGGGCGCGGGCCGTTACGACCTCACCGGCGACGAGGCCCAGCGCAGCGGCGAGTGGCGGTTCGGCGTCGCGCGGATTTTGCAGGCGCGGTTTTCGGACGAGGCGCGGGCACTGGTCGCGCCCTATCTCGATATCGTCCGCGCCTTCAATCCGCCGCGTGAGCTTGTCGCCTATCCCGGCTCGCCCCTGATCGCGCGGGCGCTGCTGCGGCCGCAGGACCGGCTGGTGGCGTGCGAGATTCAGGACGCCGCCCGCAAGGAGTTGATCCGCAATCTTTCGCGCGATCCGCAGGCCCGCGTGGTCGATCTCGACGGCTGGACCGCGCTCACCGCCTACGTGCCGCCGAACGAGCGGCGCGGGCTGGTGCTGATCGATCCGCCGTTCGAGGACAAGGACGAGTTCTCCCGCCTCGCGGAGAAATTCGCCGCGGCCCATGCGAAATGGCCGACCGGGATCTACATGCTCTGGTATCCCGCCAAGGACCGGCGCGGCCCGGACCGGCTCGCGCGGGAGATTGCCTCCGTCGCCGCTGCGCGCAAGGGCGACGGCGAGAACTGCCTGCGCGTCGAATTCAGCGTCGCGCCGCAGACGGCCGACAGCGGGCTAGTCTCGACCGGGCTTTTGATCGTCAATCCGCCCTGGACGCTCGCCTCCGAACTCAAGACCATCCTGCCCGAACTGGAGAAGCCGCTCGGCCTCGGCGGGGCCGGCCGCTATCGCATCGAGGCGGTTCGTCCCTGAGGGCTGGAGGGCGTGGCATTTTTGAGCAGGCCCCCACATAAGCAATAGTCAAGTCTGCGCCGCAGTGATTAGCTGATTGCCGGGGGCTGGCGTGGGGACGCCGGTTAAAGCTATGCGGGGGAGGGCATTCCCAATGGCAATGACGGGGACCGTGAAGTTCTTCAATGCGGAGCGGGGCTACGGGTTCATCAAGCCCGATGACGGTGGGCGGGATGTCTTTGTTCACATCACCGCTGTCGAGAAAGCGGGACTGAAAAACCTGACCGAAGGGCAGCGCATCACCTTCGAGGTCGAGCCCGACAAGAAGGGCAAGGGTCCCAAGGCGGTCGACCTTGTGGTCTCGCCCTAAGTCTTTCGCGCCATGAAAAATCCCGGGCGCAAGGCCCGGGATTGAAAAGCGCGAAGCTGTGCCTGCTGCGATCAGAAGTGATAGTTCACGCCGACACGCACGGTCGAGAAATTGTAGCCGTTCGGCAGCCCCGTAATGAGGAAATTGCTGCTGTCGAGATCGACGTACATGTACTCGGCCTTGAGCGACCAGTTGTTGGTGAGCGCGAATTCGGCGCCGCCGCCCACGGTCCAGCCCGCGGTGGTGTGGGTTTCGCTGAGGCCCGGCATGGTGCCCTTCAACTGGCCGAAGGCCAGACCGCCGGTGCCGTAGACCATGAAGTTCGGGTTGACGGCGTAGCCGACGCGGCCGCGAATGGTGCCGTACCAGGGGTTGGAGAATTTCCAGGCCGCGAACCTGTCGTCCGCGCCGGTGGCCTGAAGATCAGCCTCGAGGCCGAACACCCAGGGAGTGCCGAACTGCCAGTTGTAGCCACCCTGGATACCGCCGCTGAAACCGGAAGGGCTGGTCCCGCTGTTGGAGACGTCGCCGAAATTGTAGCCGAGGTTAGCGCCGAGATAGGGGCCGGCCCAGCTATAGCCGTTCAGCGGCTGGTTGACGGTGTAGGGCTGCGCCTGACGGCGATAGCTGAGATCGGCGGCCTGGGCGCTCGCGGTGCTGCTCAGGGCCAGGATCGCTACTCCGAGGGCTTTCTTCAACATCTCAAATACTCCCGACGCATACGCAACTGACTTTTCGACCGTGCCTCCAGGGCGGCGGTCACGGGCCATCGTGGTTACGAAAGCCCGTCCTTTCTGCGTAAAATTTATCGAGAGTTTTACGTTAAACACTTCTTAACGCGGGGTTTTCGAGGTGGATCGTTGTTAAGAGAATCTTACCGGCCGCTGGCCCTCAGGCTTCGCGATCACTAGTTTGGGGCCATGAATAGCGACGATCATGAAAGATCGATGGCCGCGCCAGGGCGGAGCGTTGATGATCCGGTGGCAGGTTCGCCGCAACCCGCCGGCGCGCCGGCGGGTTCCTCCGATGTCCCGCCGCAGGACAGCGATCTTGCCGTGACCAATCCGGAGGAAGACGACTCCGCGCTTCCCGAGCCGGTGGAAGACGAAGCCGAATGGGGCGGCGAGAGCCGCCTCGGGGTCGGCCGCGCCGTGATCGAGCAGGCGGTGAAGCTCGCGCCGATTTCGCCCGGCGTCTACCGCATGCTCAGCGAGGCCGGTGACGTGCTGTATGTCGGCAAGGCCAAGAACGTCAAAAAACGGCTTTCGTCCTATGCCCGCCCCACCGGCCATGTGGTGCGGATCGCGCGCATGATCGCGATGACGGCGAATGTCGAGATCGTCTCGACCGCGACCGAGACCGAGGCGCTGCTGCTGGAGGCGAACCTCATCAAGCAGTTGCGGCCACGCTTCAACGTGCTGCTGCGCGACGACAAGTCGTTTCCCTATATTCTCATCACCGGCGATCACTGGGCGCCGCAACTCGTCAAGCATCGCGGCGCGCAGACCCGGCCCGGCCGATATTTCGGACCGTTCGCCTCCGTGGGCGCGGTCAACCGGACGCTGACGGCGTTGCAGCGTGCGTTCCTGATCCGCTCCTGCACGGATTCGTTCTTCGAGGGCCGCACCCGGCCTTGCCTGTTGTTCCAGATCAAGCGCTGCGCGGGTCCATGCACCGGCGAGATCGACTTCCCCGCCTATACCGGACTTGTGCGCGAGGCGACCGACTTCCTCTCCGGCCGCAGCCGCGCGGTGAAGGGGCAATTGGCGAAGGAGATGGAGGCGGCCTCCGCCGAACTCGAATTCGAACGTGCCGCGCTGTATCGCGACCGTCTCGCCGCGCTGTCGGCTGTGCAGGCGCAGCAGGGCATCAACCCGCGCACGGTGGAGGAGGCTGATGTGTTCGCCATCCATCAGGAGGGCGGCTATAGCTGCGTCGAGGTGTTCTTCTTCCGCACCGGACAGAACTGGGGCAACCGCGCCTATTTCCCGCGCGCCGACAAGTCGCTGACGGCTGAAGAAGTGCTGGGCTCGTTCCTGTCGCAATTCTACGACGGCAAGCCGCCGCCGAAGCTGGTGCTCCTCTCCCACAGGATCGAGGAAGAGGAATTGCTGGCCAGCGCGCTCACCGTCAAGGCCGGATTCAAGGTCGAGGTTTTGACGCCGCAGCGCGGCGAGAAGAAAGAACTGGTCAATCATGCGCTGACCAATGCGCGCGAGGCGCTGGGCCGCAAGCTCGCCGACACCGCGACGCAGACGCGGCTGCTCGACAGCCTCGTGAGCGCGCTGCAACTGCAAAAGCCGCCGCGCAGGATCGAGATCTACGACAACAGTCACATTCAGGGCACCAACGCGGTCGGCGCCATGGTGGTCGCGGGGCCGGAAGGCTTCATGAAAAACCAGTATCGCAAATTCAACATCCACTCCGAGAATCTGACGCCGGGCGACGATTACGGCATGATGCGCGAGGTGTTGCAGCGCCGATTCAAGCGGCTATTGTCGGCGGATGCGGGCGCGCAGGCCAAGGACGACGACGTTCCGCAATGGCCGGACCTCGTCATCATCGACGGCGGCCTCGGCCAGTTGAACGCGGTGCGCCAGATTTTCGATGAACTCGGCGTCGCCGGGGTGTCGCTGATGTCGGTCGCCAAGGGGCCGGACCGCGACGCCGGGCGCGAAACGCTGTTCCTGCCGGACCGTCCGGCCATCAAGCTGGAGCCGCGCGATCCGGTGCTGTATTTCATCCAGCGGCTGCGCGATGAGGCACACCGTTTCGTGATCGGATCGCACCGCAAGCTGCGGAAGAAGGACATCCGCGAGGCGGGCTTGCAGGAAATCCCCGGCATCGGCCCGGCGCGCAAGCGAGCGCTGCTGCATCATTTCGGCACGCTGAAGGAAATCGAGCGCGCCTCGCTGGCCGACCTCGGCAAGGTTCCGGGTGTGAGCGCCGAGAGCGCGCGGCGAATCCACGATTTCTTCCATCCCGCCCGGTCCTGACCGGCGAGTCCGACAGGGGACATAACCGCCATGATCGCCTTCGCTGTTGACCTTGGGAGCCGCACAGTATTGGTATCGTGCCCATGTCCAGTGTGACCACCCGCAAGCCGCTCAAACACTCGTTTGCGCTGCCGAACATCCTGACCTATTCGCGGATCGCGGCCGTGCCGATCGTGGTCGCCTGCATGTATGCCCAGTCGATCGGCAACGGACCCTTGTGGCTGCGCTGGGTCGCGCTCGCGGTCTTCATCATTGCCGCGGTCACCGATTTCTTCGATGGCTATTACGCGCGGATGTGGAATCAGCAATCCGCGTTCGGGCGAATGCTCGATCCGATCGCCGATAAATTGCTGGTGGCGTCGTGCCTTCTGATGCTGGCGGCGGATGAAACCATCAAGGGTTGGTCGCTGTGGGCGGCGATCGTGATCCTGTGCCGCGAAATTCTGGTGTCGGGGTTGCGCGAATATCTCGCCGCGCTCCATGTCCGCGTCCCGGTGACGCAGCTTGCGAAGTGGAAGACCACTGTTCAACTGGTGGCTATCGGGTTTCTGATCGCGGGTGAGGCGGGCGAGGCGATCCTGCCGCCGACCATCCCGATCGGAATCACGCTGTTGTGGATATCGGCTCTCGTCACGCTCTATACCGGCTGGGATTATTTCCGTTCCGGCATCCATCATCTGGTGGAGGATGAGTGATGAAGGTTCTTTATTTCGCATGGGTGCGCGAGCGCATCGGCAAGGCGGAAGAGACGATCGATCCGCCCGCCGCCATCCGGACGGTCGGTGATCTGATCGGCTGGCTGACGCAGCGCGGCGAGGAATACGCTCGCGCTTTCGAGAAGCCCGCGATCATCCGCGCCGCCATCGATCATACCCATGTGAAACCGGACGCCGCGATCGCGGGCGCGCGCGAGATCGCGTTCTTTCCGCCGATGACCGGCGGTTGAGGCGCTCATGATCCGGAAAAGTGGAAACCGGTTTTCCGATAAGATCATGCGCAAATCAGAGAAACGATCATGACGATCCCGATCACAGTCCGTGTGCAGCATGACGATTTCGACGTCGCGCTCGAAACCAGAATGCTGATCGCGAACCGCCCGGACATCGGCGCGGTGGTGAGTTTCATCGGCATCTGCCGCAGCGGCGATGACGATCTGGCGATTTCGGAAATGACGCTGGAGCATTATCCCGGCATGGCGGAAACCGAAATCCGCCGCCACGCCGAAGAAGCGCGCCGCCGCTGGCCGTTGTCGGGCGTCACCGTGATCCATCGCTTCGGCACCGTCACGCCGGGCGATAACATCGTGCTGGTACTGACGGCGTCATCGCATCGCGAGGCGGCATTTCAGGCGGCGGAGTATCTGATGGACTATCTCAAGACCAACGCGCCGTTCTGGAAATCCGAAAAGCGCCTGTCGGGAACCAAAGGCGTCTGGGTCGAGGCGCACAGCGCTGACGACGCGGCGGCCTCGCGCTGGGAGCACAAGTAATGGCGCGCAAGACGAAGAAGATCGCGCGCCCTGCGCCGCGCCGCAAGGCTGCTCCACTCGCGAAGCCCGGCGAGTTGCTGACGCTACTGGATTTCCTGCGCTATGCGGTGAGCCGTTTCAACGAGGCCGAACTTGTGTTCGCGCATGGGACCACCGATCCGGTATCCGAGGCGGCATTCCTCGTCAGCGAAGCGTTGCATCTGGCACCCGACCAGTTCGAGACTTTCGCGCAGGCGCGCGTGAGCAAGGCGGAAGCCGCGAAACTGCTGCATCTGATCGAACAGCGCGTGCGCACGCGCAAGCCTGTCGCCTATCTCGTCAATAAAATCTACATGCGCGGCCTGCCGTTCTATGTCGATGAGCGCGTGATCGTGCCGCGCTCCTTCATCGGCGAGTTGCTGGATTCGCATTTCAGCGGCGAGAGCGAGATGCCGCTGATCGACGATCCCGGCAGCGTCGGGCGCGTGCTCGATCTCTGCACCGGCTCGGGCTGTCTTGCCATTCTCGCGGCGCAGACGTTCTTCAATGCGACGCTGGATGCGGTCGATCTCTCGAAGGATGCGCTCGCGGTGGCGGCGACAAACGTCGCCGATTACGGTCTCGGGGATCGCATCGCGCTGCACAAGGGCGATCTGTTCGCGCCGCTCGGCAACGAGCGCTACGACCTCATCATCTCCAACCCGCCTTATGTCGATGCGGAAGGCATGGCGTCGCTGCCGCCGGAATGCAGGCATGAGCCGAAGCTCGCCTTCGACGGCGGCACGGACGGCATCGCCATCGTGAGGCGGATTGTGAAGGAGGCCGCGCGCCACCTCACACCGAACGGCGGACTTCTGTGCGAAGTCGGCCGCTGCCGCGAGGCGGTGGAGGATGCTTTCCCGAGCCTGCCGCTGCTCTGGCTTGATACGGAGGAATCCGAGGGCGAGGTGTTCTGGGTCGGCGCGCAGGATCTGGTCTGATCTGGTTGACCTGATTCACGGCCGCACAAGCTGGCTAAATTGCCACGATCTTGCGATATGTCGCCCGCCACGACCTCATCTCTGATCGGATTTCATGCTCTTCAACGCACAAGGAAGCGACGAGCCACGTTTGTGGCGCGATGAATTTCGCGCCATGCTCGAACTCGGCTGGCCGCTGGTCCTGACCAATCTGGTGCAGATCGCGCTGACCACGACGGATGTGATCGTGGTGGGTCGTCTCGGGCCGGAGCCGCTCGCCGCAGCCACCCTCGGGGTCAATCTCTATCTCGCCGTGCTGCTGTTCGGCATCGGCCTTCTGACCGCGACGTCCCCGATGATGGCAAGCGCGATCGGCCGCAAACTTCATATGGTGCGCGACGTGCGCCGCACTTTTCGCCAGGGGCTGTGGAGCGCCTTGATCGTCGCGGTGCCGAGCTGGATTGTGTTGTGGCAGGCGGAAGCGATCCTGATCGCGTTCCGGCTCGATTCCGCGCTCGCGGCGGAAGCGGCCGTCTTCATGCATCATCTGCAATGGGGATTGTTGCCGTCGCTCGGCTACATCGTGCTGCGTTCGTTCGTCGCCGCACTGGAGCGGCCGGTGTGGGCGCTGCTCGTCACCGGTCTGGGGTTTGTCTTCAATATCGCCGCGAACTACGCGCTTGTGTTCGGCCATTTCGGTTTTCCGGCGATGGGGTTGAGCGGCGCGGGCACGGCGACGGCGCTGTCGAACCTGTTTCTGTTCGTCGGCATGGTGATCGTGGTGATGCGCGCGGCGCGTTTTCGCCGCTATCGCCTGTTCGGCCATTGGTGGCGGCCGGACTGGCCGCGATTGCGGACGCTGTGGCGGATCGGGCTGCCGATCGGCGCGACCGTGATGTTCGAGATCACGGTGTTCAACGCGGCCGTGTTCCTGATGGGGCAGTTCGGCACCGATGCCATCGCCGCCCATGCCATCGCGATCCAGATCGCATCCACCACGTTCATGGTGCCGATGGGCGTGGGACAGGCGGCGACGGTGCGTGTCGGTTTGGCCTATGGCGCGCGCGATGCGGACGGAATCACCCGCGCGGGCTGGACCGCCTTCGCGCTGGCCATCGCCTTCATGGCGGCGATGAGCGCTCTGATGCTTGCCGAGCCGCGCCTGCTGATCGCGGCCTTTGTCGACCTCAACGATCCGGCTAATGCCGCGGTCATCAGCCTTGCGGCATCGTTCCTGATGTGGGCGGCGATCTTCCAGATCGCCGACGGCGCGCAGGTGGTCGGCGCGGGAATGCTGCGCGGCCTACAGGATACAAGGGTGCCGATGATCTACGCCGCTATCGGCTATTGGGGCATCGGCATGTCGCTCGGCCTGCTGTTCGCGTTCAGATTCGGCTTCGGTGGCACCGGAATCTGGATTGGCCTCGCCTCGGGCCTTGCGGTGGTCGCCTGCGCGATGATCGGCCGCTGGATGCGCCGCGCCCGATTGGGACTGGTGCCGGGAAACGAAAACGCCGCAGCGTAGGCTGCGGCGTTATTCAAATCCGTCAGGGAAGCGGATCAGAAGACTTTCCTGATCCAGTTGTGCGCATCCGCCGTGCGGCCGTACTGAATATCCACCAGTTGCTTGCGCAGGCCCATCGCGACCGGACCGGCCGTGCCGCCATTGATCGCGAAATCGCCGCTCGTCGAATGCACCTTGCCGATCGGCGAGATCACCGCCGCCGTGCCGCAGGCGAAGGCTTCTTTCAGCTTCCCGCTGGCGGCATCGGCGCGCCACTGGTCGATGGTGTAGGGCTCCTCGCGCACGAGCGTCCCGGCTTCCCGTGCGAGCGTGATAATCGAGTCGCGCGTGATGCCCGGCAGGATGGTGCCGAGTGGCGGCGTCAGCAGCGAGCCGTCGTCGAACACGAAGAAGATGTTCATGCCGCCGAGTTCTTCGATATAGCGGCGCTGGACCGCATCGAGGAACACCACCTGATCGCAGCCATGCTCGATGGCTTCGGCTTGCGCGCGCAGGCTGGCGGCATAATTGCCGCCGCACTTGACCGCGCCGGTGCCGCCGACAGCCGCGCGCGTGTAATTCTCCGAGATCCAGATCGAGACGGGGGCAGGCCCGCCCTTGAAGTAGGAGCCGACCGGCGATGCGATCACGGCGAAGATGTATTCAGCGGACGGCTTGACGCCGAGGAAGATCTCGTTGGCGATCATGAAAGGCCGCAGATAGAGGCTGCCTTCGCCGCCCGGAATCCAGTCGCGGTCGGTGCGCACCAGATGCTCGACGGCGTCGATGAACACGTGCTCCGGCAGCGGCGCCATCGCCATGCGTTCCGCCGAATTCCAGAAACGCCGCGCATTGGCGTCGGGGCGGAACAGGTTCACGCCGCCATCGGCGCGCCGGTAGGCCTTGAGGCCCTCGAAAATCTCCTGGGCGTAGTGCAGGACGGCCGTCGCGGGGTCCAGGGCGAAGCTCGCGCGGGATTCGATGCGTGCGCCGTGCCAGCCCTTCGTGTGGTTGTAGCGGACGACAGCCATGTGATCGGTGAAAATGCGGCCAAACCCGGGATCGGCGAGTTTTGCCATGCGGTCGTTTGCGGGCGTGGGATTCGCTGCGAGTTGCTTGTCGAATTCCAGCAAGACCGCGCCATCGATTTTGTCGAAGGACACGCCCATGATTTTGTCTCCCAATGTCGCCGGTCGGATCGTTCCGGATGGCCAGCACGGATGCCGTTACAATTTCGCGAAATCCGTGAAGTCCAGTATGTTTCGCGCCGGGCAGCCGGACAATCAATCGCTAGATTGGCCTGCCGCCGTGTCATTTCCCGAGACTTTCGCGGAACACCCGGATTTTTCCGAAAGTTTCGTGAAAGGCACCAGCTTTGTAATGTAAAACCAAAATATGTCAATATGGCTGACATAAATTTGAAAACCCTCAGAACCGAGCTTTCGGGCAGCCGATCCCTGCCGCCCGAGGTGCGCTGGGACATCGTCGAACTGCTGTTCTTCGCCTATCGCGATTTCGTCGGCGATGCCGACCATGTGCTGGAGGAATTCGGCTTCGGCCGCGCGCATCATCGCGTGATGCATTTCGTCCAGCGCTATCCGGGACTGAAGGTCGCAGACCTGCTGGAGGTTCTGCGCATCACCAAGCAATCGCTCGGGCGGGTGCTGAAGCAGCTTCTCGACGAGGGCTACATCATCCAGCGGGCCGGCGACAGCGATCGTCGGCAGCGTCTTCTTTTCGCCACGGCCAAGGGCGAAGCGCTGGTGGTGAAACTGGCAAGCCTTCAGACCATGCGCATCGACCGTGCGCTGGCGCAGCTCGGCCCGGAGGGCGCTATCAGTGTCCGCAAGTTCCTGCTCGGCCTCATCGACCATGACGATCCCGACAAGGTGCTTGAGGTCATACTCAAGGGCGCCAGCCCGGACATGAGGACGAGATCGTGAGCGAGACGGCGGCCGGTGCAAAAAGGCTGAAGCCGATCAACGACGAGGCGCCGCATCTGCTGCTGGTGGATGACGACCGCCGCATCCGCGATCTCTTGTCGCGCTTCCTCGGCAATGAAGGCTATCGCGTCACCACGGCGAAAAGCGCCGCCGCCGCGCGCGCCAAACTGACCGGGCTGGATTTCGATCTCCTGATCCTCGACGTGATGATGCCGGGCGAGACCGGTTTCGAATTCGCACGGAGCTTGCGCGAAACCTCGCAGGTGCCGATCATCATGCTGACCGCGCGGCATGAAGCGGAAAGCCGGATCGAAGGCTTGCAGATCGGCGCCGACGATTATGTCGCAAAGCCGTTCGAGCCGCGAGAACTGCTGTTGCGCATCGCCAACATCCTCAAGCGGGTGGCGCCGGCCGCGGTGGAGGCGGTGGAGTCGGTTGCGTTCGGGCCTTACGTCTATCATCTGGAGCGCGGCGAACTGCGCAACGGCGAGGAAGTCGTCCATCTCACCGACCGTGAGCGCGAAATGCTGCGCATCCTCGCGACCTCGCCGGGCGAAACCGTGCCGCGCGGCGCGCTGACCGGCAATGGCGCCAACGGCAACGAGCGCGCGGTGGACGTCCAGATCAACCGCCTGCGCCGCAAGATCGAACGCGATCCCGCCAATCCCTTGTTCCTGCAAGCGGTGCGTGGTGTCGGCTACCGTTTGGTGGCTTCGCCATGATCCCAGTCGTCCGCATATGAATATTCTCGAATCCGTAAAGTCAGTGCTGCATCCCCTGCTGCGGGGACTTTCGACGCTGAACGAATGGTTCGCGCGCGGCCTCAAGGAACTGATGCCGAAGGGACTTTATGCGCGCGCGCTGCTCATCATCATCGTGCCGATGGTGATCCTGCAATCCGTCGTTGCGTTCGTGTTCATGGAGCGGCACTGGAACACGGTGACGCGGCGCCTGTCGGCGGCGGTGGTGCAGGATATCTCCGCGCTGATCGATGTCTACAAGACCTATCCGCAGGACAAGGACCGCGTGCAGTTCAAGCGCATCGCGCAGACGCGGCTCGGTCTCGTGGTGGATTTCCTGCCGCCCAACGACATGCCGCCGCCGGGCCCGAAGCCGTTCTTCTCGCTGCTCGATCAGGCGCTGTCGCTGCAACTGAGCAGACAGATCGGCCGTCCGTTCTGGATCGATACGGTGGGACGATCCAGCCTCGTGGAAATTCGCATCAAGCTCGACGATGCGGTGATGCGCGTCTACGCGCAGCGCAGCGCGGCCTATGCCTCGAACTCGCAGATCTTCATCTTCTGGATGCTCGGCACGTCGTCGATTCTTCTGATTGTCGCGGTGCTGTTCCTGCGCAACCAGATCAGGCCGATCCTGCATCTGGCCGACGCCGCCGAGAACTTCGGCAAAGGGCGCGACGCACCGAACTTCCGGCCGCGTGGCGCGCGTGAGGTGCGGCGAGCGGCGCAGGCTTTCATGGAGATGAAGGAGCGCGTCGAGCGCAGCATCGAACAGCGCACCACCATGCTCGCGGGCGTCAGCCACGACCTGCGCACCATCCTGACCCGCTTCAAGCTCGAACTGGCATTGCTCGGCGACGGTACGGAAGCCGATGGCATGCGCAAGGACGTCGACGAGATGAGCGGCATGCTGGAGGATTATCTCGCCTTCGCGCGCGGTGACAGCGGCGAGCAGGCGACGCCGACCGACATGGCGCAGGCGCTGGAGGAATTGCGCGGCGACGCGGAACGGCACGGCCATCCGGCGACCGTGACTTTCGATGGCGATCCGATGGTCACGGTGCGCCCGGCCTCGTTCAAGCGCTGTCTCGCCAACCTCGTCTCGAATGCGGCGCGCCACGCCGATACGATCTCGATCACAGGCTATCGCGACGACCGCTGGCTGACGGTGACGGTGGATGATGACGGCCCCGGCATTCCGCTGCATCTGCGCGAGGAAGTGTTCAAGCCGTTCCTGCGGCTCGACGATGCGCGCAATCAGGACGAGGGCGGCACCGGCCTCGGCCTTGCCATCGCCCGCGATATCGCCCGCGCCCATGGCGGCGACATCACGTTGGGCGACAGCCCGCTCGGCGGCCTGCGCGCAGCGGTGCGCGTGCCGGTGTAAGAGTTACTTCGCCAGTTCCCGCGATCGTTTTGTTGCGGCGGCCACGGCGCGCGTCAGCAGCGGCTGAAAGCCGCCCGGACCCATCAGCACCTCGAGCGCGGCTGCGGTGGTGCCGCCGGGCGAAGTGACGTTCTTGCGCAGCGTCTCGCTGCTCAATTCCGAGCGGTGCAGCAACTCGCCCGAGCCCGCCACCGTCTCGCGTGCAAGCCGCGTGGCCAATTCCGGCGACAGGCCTGCCGCGATGCCGGCGCGGGCAAGCTCTTCGGCGAGCAGGAAGACATAGGCCGGTCCCGAACCCGACACGGCGGTGACGGCGTCCATCAGCGCCTCGTCGTCGATCCATTCGACGCTGCCGGTGGCGCGCAGCAGCGCATCGGCGATATCGCGTTGCTGTTGGCCGACGCCTGCTTCGGCAACCGCGACGGTGATCCCGCGTCCGATCGCGGCCGGGGTGTTCGGCATCGCCCGCACCACCTTGCCGCCGCAGGCCTGCGAGAGCTTGGCGATCGGCATGCCCGCCATGATCGAAATCACCAGCGTGGCCGGCTTCACGAGCGTACGCAGTTGAGGTGCCGCGTCCGCGAACATCTGCGGTTTCACGGCCATCACCAGCACGGCGACGTCACCGGGCTGAGCTGGATTGATGCGCAGGCCCTTCGCGGTCAGCGACGTGATGTCATCCGAAGGCGCGGGATCGATCACCGCGAGCCTGTCGGCGGCCACGCCCTGCGCAAGCCAGCCCGACAACATCGCGCCGCCCATCTTGCCCGCGCCCGCAAGCACGATGGAGCCGTTCAGGTTTGCGGGTGCATTGGAGGATGTGGTCATCAAAGCCGCCTTTCAGGACTTGCTGCGGGCGTGGCCGCAGCAATCATCGCCTGGCAAATTGTCTTGCGATGGATGCCCGGGTCAAGCCCGGGCATGACGGCAAAGCCCCTTACGCCTCGCCCATGGTGTCGAACATCGCCGCCGACATCGCCTCGACTGCGGTCTTGCCGCTCCAGACCACAAACTGGAAGGCGGGGAAGTAACGCTCGCAGGCCATCACGGCGGTTTCGAACATCGTCTCGCATTGTGCGTTCGAGGCGCTCATGTTGCCCGGCAACAGCAGCGACTGCCGGTGCATCACCACGCCCGACTGCGACCAGAGATCGAAATGGCCGACCCACATCTGCTCGTTGGCGGCTGCGATCAGGCGCTGCACCTCGGCGCGGCGTGCGACCGGAATCTTCATGTCGAAGGCGCAGGCGACGTGCAGGGCCTCGATCTCCGGCATCCAGGTGAAGGAGATCTGATAGTCGGTGAAGCGGCCCTTGTAGACGATCGTGACTTCGTCCTCGCCGGAGCGCTCGAAGGCAAGATCGTTGCTGGCCGCGATTTCCTCGACGACCGCGAGCGGGCTGGATGCTGAATCGAGAGAGATGTCCAAGAGGGACATGCCGGCTTCATCCTGTTGATGGGTGCACGCGGAACGAGATGCAAAACGGTTTGACGATCATCGTCGCCACAAATCCGAACCGGCTTGGTCGTTCAGGCCGTCCGAAGGTGCACGAGAATTGATCGGTGATTTGCGACTCGGGCGCAATCGAACGCAGACTCGTTCCACAGGCATTCGGGAAAAAAATGAAGTCATCAACAGGCGAAAAGAGAACAAACCGGAATCAAACCGGCGATTGCGACTCCGGCGCGAAGATTTCGCGTCATGCGAGTCCCGCCGGGGGCCGTCCGGATGAATCGATGCGGCGCACGGCGAAGGCCGCGCAAACCGGATTGGCAGAAAAGGGAGGGGCTGCGAGGGGCGGCCGTTCAGTCGAACAGGCTCGACACCGACTCTTCGGAAGCGGTGCGGTCGATCGCCTCGCCGATCAGTGTGGCGATCGGAAGCGAGCGGATGTTCGGCGCGTTGCGTACGGCTTCTGTCGGCTCGATGGAGTCGGTGATGACCAGTTCCTTGAGCTTCGAGGCGGTGATGCGGGCCACGGCGCCGCCCGAGAGAACGCCGTGGGTGATGTAGGCGTAAACGTCCTTGGCGCCGTTGGCGAGCAGCGCGTCGGCCGCGTTCACCAGCGTGCCGCCGGAGTCCACGATGTCGTCCACCAGCACGCAGGTATAGCCGGAGACGTCGCCGATCACGTTCATCACCTCGGATTCGCCGGCGCGCTCGCGGCGCTTGTCGATGATCGAGAGCGGCGCGTTGATCCGCTTGGCGAGACCGCGCGCGCGGACCACGCCGCCGACGTCAGGCGACACCACCATCACGTTCTCAAGCTGGAAGCGGTCGCGGATGTCCTTCACCATCACCGGCGAGGCGTAGAGATTATCGGTCGGGATATCGAAGAAGCCCTGGATCTGTCCGGCGTGCAGATCGAGCGTCATCACGCGGTCGGCCCCGGCATGGGTAATCAGGTTGGCGACGAGTTTTGCGGAGATCGGCGAGCGCGAGCCGACTTTCCGGTCCTGCCGGGCATAGCCGAAATACGGGATCACTGCGGTGATGCGGCGCGCGGAGGCGCGGCGCAGCGCGTCGATGATGATGAGCAGTTCCATCAGGTGGTCGTTGGCCGGGTAGGACGTGGACTGCACCACGAACACGTCCGAGCCACGGACGTTTTCCTGAATCTCGACAAAGATTTCCATGTCAGCAAAGCGCCGGACCACGGCCTTTGTCATCGGCAGGTCGAGATAGCTGGATATGGCCTGAGCCAGCGCCGGGTTGGAATTGCCGGTGACGAGCTTGATCGAACCGTTTTTCGCCGACGCGGAGGTCTTGTCCCGCGTCTTCGTTCCCACGCTCGTCAGCATATCGGCAGGCCCCTGTTTACCCGGCTCTTTCAGTTGCCGGGGTGATAACAAGCGCATACCGCCGCTGGCAATAAGACGTGTGTTTTTTTCCGCTGAATCCCGGAATCTATTGGCCGCTGAAGGCCAATGCCTGGGCGGGAGCGCCAGTTTCCGGCGTCCCGGCGGCCGGCAGGCCCGCCACGGCGGGACCGGCAGTCTCGGGAACCGGCGGGGCCGATTGGACCGGCGCAGCGCCGCCATTGACCAGATTGGTCAGCCCGCTGAGGCCGGCCTGAGAGATCCTGCGCAGAACCTGATCGCTGGCGGCATCCCAGGCATCGGCTCCGGCGGTGCCTGCGGGCTCGGTGCCGCTGAGGCGGGCGGCGCGGCTCTGGTCGCCGGCATAGACATCCCAGACCCATGCGATGGAGGCGTTATGGGTGCCGCGCTTGACCTGGGCCGCGTAATAGCTGCGCACCCGGTAGGTCGGGTTGGCATCGCGGGACACCACGGAAATATGGCGGGTGGTCCCCTCGGTCTCGAGCACCTTCACGAGGCGCTGGAACACCTGCGGCGGCGGTCCATCGACGGATTCGAAGGCGACGGTCGGGCCGAATCCCTGCGAGGAAGCTGTCGGGCCGGGTCCTTCCGCCGTGCAGCCTGCGGTCAGCAGCGCCAGGGCGCCAAGCGCCAGCCAGCCGAAAGCCTTTTTCTGGCGAGGCATTTTCGCCCGGCCCAGCATGCTCGCTGCCATCGTCAGGATTGAAGGGGTCACAAATCGCTTCCCTGCCGGCGTCTGCCGCGCCGTAGGCCAAACCGATATCGTTAAAATGCATTAACGTCTAGGGCAGAGGGAGGGCCGTCGAAGCGTGGTTAATCCAGCACCAGCGCGTGGATATTTCGCCCGTAATCGGGCTCGGCGCGATGCGTGGTCCGGCGGTAGCTGAAAAAACGCGGATCGGCATAGGTGTCGATGCCGACGTCGTCGAGGGCCTCGATCCCGGCGCGCGCGAGCCGTGTGCGGATGAAACCTGCGAGATCGAACATCGCGTGATCGGGCCGGGACGAGGGGATGAAGTAGCGTGCGTTGTCGGCATCGGTCACGCTGAAGCGTTCGACGAACTCCGCGCCCACTTCGTAGCTTGGCTGGCGAATGAGCGGGCCGATCGCCGCGCGGATGTCTTGCCTGCGTGCGCCGAGCGTTTCCATGGCTTTGAGCGTCGCCTCGACCACGCCACTGAGCGCGCCCTTCCATCCGGCATGCGCGGCGCCGATCACCCGCGCCTTGGGATCGGCGAATAGCACCGGTCCGCAATCCGCGGTGGTGATGCCGATGGCGAGCCCCGGCGTGCGCGTCACCAGCGCGTCGGCATGCGGCCGCTCATCGTTCGGCCATGGCGCGGTGACGATCGCGACATCCGGCGAATGCACCTGATAGACGGTGAGGAAATGCGACGGCTCGACATCGAGCGCCTGCGCCATGCGCCGGCGGTTCTCATGCACGCGGGTCGGATCGTCCTTCGAGCCGAGTCCGCCGTTCAGGCTCCCGTAAATTCCTTTCGACACGCCGCCCTCGCGGGTGAAGAAGGCGTGGCGCAGCCCCGGCAGTTCCGACAGCAAGGACGATGTGACGATCATGAAGGCGTATCGGACAGCGCCGCGAGCGCCGGAATGGAGGGGTGCGACAGGCCGAGCACCTTGAACAGCGAACCCATCGCCTTCGGGCCGCTCTCGACCAGCCGTTTCAGTGCGCTGGCGATATCGCCCGCGCTTTGCGAGGCGGAATGCTTGATGAGCGTTTGTGCGCGCGTCTCGATGCCGAGATGGCCGAGGAACGTGCCCTGCTCGACGGGGCCGTGCGCAAGCACGCCCATCGATTGCGCGGCATCGGCCAGCGCCTGGAAATCGACATGCGCGGTGAGATCGGCGGTGCCGGGTGCGCGCAAGGGATCGGTGTATTTGTGTTTGGCGACAGCCTGGAAGGTGTCGCCCGCATCAGAGCGGATATGACCGTAGTCGATCAGGAGCGCGGCGCCGCCGAATTCGCGGATGCGGCGCGCGAGCGCCATGATCTCGTTGGTCTCGCGCCACTCGAAGATCGTGCCGTTCGGCGCGTTGCGCACATGCGGCGGCACCGAAACCTCGAAACGAGGCGTCGGCTCGGGCGCGGTGGTGAAGATGAAAACATCGTCATCGACGCCCACCATGCGCTCGTGCCAGCCGGTGTCCTTCTTCACCATCTGATGGATCGGCAGCACGTCGAAATATTCGTTGGCGAGAATGATCGCAGGTCCTTCCGGCACGTCGCCGAGCAGATGATGCCACTGAAACGGCTTGATGTCGGCGAGCGTGTCGCGCTGGATCGCGCGCAGCGATGGACTGACCTCGACGAGATGCACGTCGATGGCGTCGAAAAACGCGGGCAGAATCCGGATCGCGCGCAGCGCGTCCGCCATCATGGTGCCGCGCCCGGGACCGAGTTCGATCAACTGGATGCGCTCGGGCATGCCCATCGCGTTCCAGACCGAGGCCGCCCACAGGCCGATCAGTTCGCCGAACATCTGGGAAATTTCCGGTGCGGTGGTGAAGTCGCCGCCACGGCCGAGCGGATCGCGGTTGACGTAATAGCCGTATTCCGGATGCGTCATGCAAAGCTGCATGTAGCGCGAAACCGGCATCGGCCCCGCGGTCGCGATCAACTGGCGCAGATAAAGCTCGAACGGCGTGTATTCGGTATCGATCACGATGCCTCGTTGTTGCGCGCGCCGCGCCGCAGCGCCACGCCGATGAATGCCAGCCCCGCCACGATCATGGGGACCGACAATATCATTCCCATCGTCAAACCGCCCCACAGAAATCCGAGTTGAGGGTCCGGTTCACGGAAAAATTCGCCGGTGATGCGTGCAAGCCCATAACAGGTTGCGAAAATGCCGATGATGAGCCCGGGCCGCTTCAGCGCGCCGCAGCGGATAGCGACCGCGAGCACGATGAACAGCAGCACGCCTTCGAGGCTCGCTTCGTAGAGCTGGCTCGGATGGCGCGGCACCGGGCCGCCGGTCGGAAATACCATTGCCCATGGCAGGGTGGGATCGGCCGGGCGGCCCCACAATTCGCCGTTGATGAAATTCGCCAGCCGCCCGAGCAGCAGCCCGATCGGGCCGACCGCGCAGGTGACGTCGCCTAGCGACAGTACCGGGATCTTGCGGCGGTAGCCGAACGCCAGCACCGCGACGACGCAGCCGAGGAACCCGCCATGGAACGACATGCCGCCATTCCACAATTCAAGAATCTGCGCCGGGTGCGCGATGAAGAAATCGAGATTGTAGAACAGCACGTAGCCGGTGCGTCCGCCGAGAATGATGCCGAGCGTCACCCACAGGATGAAATCGTCGAAATCGAGCGTGGTCATCGGCGCGCGGCCGCCCCACAATTTCTCGGTACGGATGATGCTGCGGGCGTAGAGCCAGCCGATGACGATGCCGCCGATATAGGCCAGCGCGTACCAGCGGATCGCCAGAGGCCCGAGCCTGATCGCGATCGGATCGAATGCCGGAAACTGGAGCAGCAGCGGGATGAGCGTCGCGGCAAGGAGGATGGTGGACGGCATCGGCGTTCAATCCCGGTGGACGGTCATCACGTCATGCGGTCATGGCCGCTGTCGTGGGGCAAAGTCAAGCAGACCACGGCCTGTTCATGGAACGATGACATTAAAGTGCCGCGAGACGGCTTGCGCGGGCGCGCCGCGATCCCCATTGTGTTCTCCAGAACCGGCCGTGGCCGCCATCGGAGATGAAGATGACCCAGACCAACAACCGCTTTTTCGATGAAGTCGCGCGGCTGATGAACGACGCCGCCGGTGCCGCCCAGGGCGTCAAGCGCGAGATCGACACGGTGGTGCGGCATCAGGCCGAGCGCATCCTCAACGATCTCGATCTCGTCAAGCGCGAGGAGTTCGACGCGGTCAAGGACATGGCGCGGCTCGCGCGCGAGGAGAACGAGGCTCTGAAGGCGCGGATCGCCGCGCTCGAAGCCAGGCTCGGCGGCGGCTAGCGGAAAGCAGGAAAGCCGTTACGTCGCCAGCACCACCGGGCGGAACGCCTGGAGCAGGGGCTGGTCGATCTGCGTCTGCATCTGCTCCATCGCCGCGATCGCATCCTGATGCGACATCGGAGGGCTGTCGGCGCGGTCCTCCACCAGCATCGCGAAGATATCGACGATGGTGATCATGCGCACGATATCGGATATCTGATCGCCGCTCAGTTGCTGCGGATAGCCACTGCCGTCGAGCAGTTCGTGGTGATGCAGCACCACGTCGAGCATTTCCGGCGGAAAATCGCCGTGCGCCCTGAGCACGTCGTGGCCGATCTGCGTATGCTTGGCGAGTTCGGCTTCTTCGTCCGGCGTCAGCGCCTCGGGTTTGTCGAGGATCGCGGCCGGAATGTACGCCTTGCCGACATCGTGGATCAGGGCCGCGCGGGCGAGGCGGCGCTGGTCTTCGTTACGCATCCCGAGATGCTGGGCGAAAGCGACGGCATAGCCGGTGACGAACAGCGTGTGACGGTAGCTGCGGACATGATGCTTGTTGATGGCGACGAGCCATTCGCGCAGGCTGGAACGGCGCAGCGCCCGCAGGATCTTGTCCTCGGCATGGACGATATCGCTGTAGGACAGCGGCACGCCGGCCGGCAGTTTTTCAAACATGCGGACCATCACGTCCTGAGCGGCGGAGAGTCCTTCGCTGAGCACGATGCTCGCGCTGGTTTCTTCCTCCGTCTGCGGGAAAGAGAGGGCAACGCGTTGCAGGATGGTCTTGGGGTCGAACGGCCAGCGGATGGTGTCGGTTGCGCCGAGCGACCATGCCTGGGTCGCCTCCCGGTGCAGTGAATCCGACAGTACGAACAGCCGCGGCATGCCCTGATAGGCCTTGCCGGTCAGCTTGCGGCGAACCGTCTGGACGCTTGGAACCGAAGACAGATCGATGTCGATGACAATGCCCGCATAATTATCCGGATTGTCGGGCATCTCGTCGGTCGTCATGCGCTCGACCTCGCCGGCCCTGGTCAGGATGGCGATGAGGTCGTCGCTGCGGTCGTTGCGGTCGGATGCAAGGAGCACGCGCCTTCTGGCGGCGGACCTGTATGCAAGCGTCATCTGGGCCTCTTCTGGAACCGATTTTTGCCGGGCCTGGCGTTCTTCCGGCACCGGGAACCTAGGCCAAAGTTCCGACAAAACCGTTTCGGAACCCTTAGAATTTTACCTGTCAGCCGTTTTTGCCGATGAAACTTCGGGGGGCGCCGGAGCGGATTCGGCCCGGTTTTCGAGCGCCATTCCTTGTCTTTTCAGGCCGTTGGGGCTAAGAACCGGCTCGTTCGCGGCCCCCGCACCCCTGGAGGCTTGCCGCGGCGATCGAACGGGCCGCGTTTGCGGCCCTTAAATTTTGCAAAAACAAGGACTTACAACTATGGCGACCGTCAAGGAATTGAAGGCGACCGCTCGTCCGAAGGCCGGCAAGGGGGCCGCTCGGGCTGAACGTCGCGCTGGCCGCGTGCCGGCTGTGATCTACGGCGACAACAAACCGCCGGTCACGATCTCGCTCGACGACAAGGCATTGCGTCAGAGCATTTTCGCAGGCCACTTCCTCACCACGCTGCTGAACATCGATCTCGATGGCCAGAAGCACCGGGTGATTCCGCGCGACTACGCGCTCGATCCGGTGAAGGACTTTCCGCTGCATGTCGATTTCCTCCGCCTCGGCGAAGGCGCGACCATCCGCGTCAGCGTTCCGCTGCACGTGAAGGGCGCCGAAGTCTCGCCGGGCGTGAAGCGTGGCGGCACGGTCAACATCGTCAACCACACGGTCGAACTCGAGGCGGATGTCGAGCACATTCCGCAGTTCATCGAGGTCGATGTGTCCAAGCTCGAAATCAACAACTCGCTGCACCTCAGCGATGTTCAGTTGCCGAAGGGCGTGAAGCCGGTCTCGCGCGATGACGTGACGCTCGTCACCGTGGTGCCGCCGTCGGGCATGGGCGAAGAAGCCAAGCCTGCCGCGGAAGCCGCAGCGGCTCCTGCGGCCGGTGCCGCTGCTCCTGCGGGTGGCGCGGCCAAGGCGCCTGCGGCCGGTGCTGCGGCTCCCGCCGCTGCCGGTGCCGCCAAGGCCCCTGCGGCCGGTGGCGACAAGAAGAAGTAAGAGACCAGCAAGAGAACCCGAGTCATGCGCCTGTTCGTCGGGCTGGGAAATCCCGGATCGAAGTACGAAGGCAACCGGCACAATATCGGGTTCATGGTTCTCGACGAAATGGCGCGGCGCCCCGGTTTCTCACCGTGGCGCCGTCGCTTTCAGGGCGAGACCTCCGAGGGCGTGCTGGACGGCGAGCGCGTCATTCTCCTGAAGCCTGCGACCTACATGAACGAATCCGGTCGCGCGGTGCAGGAGGCCGCGAATTTCTTCAAGCTCGGCGAGAGCGATGTCGTGGTGTTTCACGACGAGATCGAATTGCCGCCCGCCAAGGTTCGGGTCAAGGTCGGCGGCGGCATCGCCGGACACAACGGCTTGCGTTCGATCTCGTCGCATGTCGGCAACGAATACAAGCGCGTGCGGATGGGGGTGGGCCACCCCGGCGTCAAGGAACTGGTGCATATCCACGTGCTGAACGATTTCGCGAAAGCGGAGCGGCCCTGGGTCGAGGCGCTGTGCAGTATTGTTTCGGACAACGCCGCGCTGCTCGCGCAGGGCAAGGACTCCGCGTTTCAGAACAAGGTTCATCTTGCGATGGACGCCAAGGGCTTCGGCCCGAAGGACGAAACCAGCGACAAATGATCTGGCGCTGACGATCGAGGGGATATCATGGGATTCAAATGCGGCATTGTCGGATTGCCGAACGTCGGCAAGTCCACGCTGTTCAACGCGCTGACGGAAACGGCGGCGGCTCAGGCGGC
Organism: [Pseudomonas] carboxydohydrogena; assembly: GCF_029030725.1. NCBI lineage: Bacteria > Pseudomonadati > Pseudomonadota > Alphaproteobacteria > Hyphomicrobiales > Nitrobacteraceae > Afipia > Afipia carboxydohydrogena. The sequence continues at coordinate 2,823,863 of NZ_CP113162.1, read as the reverse complement.
GAACTATCCGTTCTGCACCATCGAGCCGAATGTCGGCGCGGTCGCGGTGCCTGACCCTCGGCTCGACAAGCTCGCCGCTGCCGCCAAGTCGGCGCAGATCATCCCGACGCAACTGACGTTCGTGGACATCGCGGGCCTCGTGAAGGGCGCGTCCAAGGGCGAAGGACTCGGCAACCAGTTTCTCGCGACCATCCGCGAGGTGGACGCGGTGGCGCATGTGGTGCGCTGCTTCGAGGATTCCGACATCACCCATGTCGAGGGCAAGATCGCGCCGCTCGCCGATATCGAGACCATCGAGACCGAACTGATGCTCGCCGATCTCGAAAGCCTCGAGAAGCGCGTCGATAACCTGAGCAAGAAGGCGAAGGGTGGCGACAAGGACTCCAGGGAGCAACTCGATCTGGTCGAGCGCGCGCTGAAGCTGCTGCGCGACGGCAAGCCCGCGCGCTTTCTCGAACGCAAGCCGGAGGAGGAACGGGCGTTCCGCATGCTTGGCCTGCTGACCTCGAAACCGGTTCTCTATGTCTGCAACGTCGAGGAAGGCGCGGCCGCCAGCGGCAATGATTTCTCGAAGGCGGTGTTCGAGCACGCGAAGAAGGAGGGCGCGGTCGCGGTGGTGATCTCCGCCAAGATCGAATCCGAGATCGCGACACTGTCGCGCGAGGAGCGCGCGGACTTCCTGTCAACGCTTGAACTGGAGGAGGCGGGTCTCGATCGCCTGATCCGCGCCGGTTACGACCTGCTGCACCTCATCACCTATTTCACGGTGGGCCCGAAGGAAGCCCGCGCCTGGACCATCACCAAGGGCACCAAGGCTCCGGGTGCGGCCGGCGTGATCCATACCGATTTCGAGAAGGGCTTCATCCGCGCCGAAACCATCGCTTATGACGATTATGTCACGCTGGGCGGCGAAGCGGGCGCGCGCGATGCGGGCCGGCTGCGGCTGGAAGGCAAGGAATACGTGGTCGCCGATGGCGACGTGATGCACTTCCGGTTCAATACCTGATTGAATGGAATGCCGCGGTTTCAGAACCGCGGCTGCGTGTCGGTGCGCCCCTGCTCGCGGATCGCGCCGAGGTGTTCGTTGATCCGGAATACGATCAGCACGAATTCGGCGACGATGCGCGAGAACACCACGCCCGCGACGACGCCCGCGATCGCCATCAGCACCATGATGAATCCGGCGAACGGGCTGATCGCCATTTGCAAAAGCCCGCCGAAAATCCCCGAGATGCCGCCGAGAATGACGAGCGCGATCACCAGCCAGTAGAAGGTCTTGATGATCGTCGGCGTGATGAAGCGGTCCCACTGGAAAAGATCGTTGATCTGAAACATGCGCAAATCCCCTGTTGCGTTTGATTCAATTCTCGCACGGCGGATGCGCCGGAGAAAGCCGCAACGGCGTTCTTTTTCGAGGGGCTATTTGATGTAGGCAAGCGACAGCACCACGACTGCGATGGCGAGAAACAGCACGAAGCGGATCAGGATGATCGCGATGTTCTGTCTTGAGGACGGAAGCGGAATCGGCTCCGCGGTATCGGGCTTGATGATCTTCACGGTTTGACCCTGTATGACGCGCCGGGATGGCGCATTCATTCAGTCGCGTGAGACGCGCTGCGGGTTCAAACCGGCAACGGGGCCGCACCGGATGGACGGGCGGCCCTGCCGATCATGGGGCGGGTCCTATTGCTCGGACGGCCGCTTCCACTGGGCGATGCTGTCGGAGATCATCCGGGTCGACTTCATCGCGGTCTGGCTCAATTGGGCGAAGCTCGCCAGTTCGCGCTGCACGCGCTGGCCTTCCTCATGCATGAAGCCGCGCAGACTCTCGAGCTCGGCGATCAGGGTATCGATCTCGCTTGCGGAGGCACCGGCGACACGCTGGATCAGCGTGTTGACGTTGTTGACGGTGGCCTCGGCAGCCGCATCCGGCGCATCGCCGGAGTGAAGGATCGAAGGCGTCTTGCGCAGGTAGGCGATATCGTTGCGGACGAAATCGCGGATGCCGGCCTCGACATCGGTCACGGCGGCGAGATTGTCGTCGATTTCGTTGGTCTCGATTTTTTCTGACGGCATGGCGTTCATCGGCTTTCTCCTTTTCGCAAGGCTTGCGAGCGGTTGTCCCCCGCACGACGAAGCTGAGGCCGCATTACTTCAACGGATCGTGACCATAACGAGGCAGGACTGGGGTCATCGTCCGCGCCTTTTGTGGACAAGACGATATGGCTGTCGCGGCCGTGCCGGCGTTAAGTTCGCATTTACATCGTATTGCGAAATGAACGGGTTCCCGCCGGTGTCCGGGAACGCTGCTACCAGTGATATTTGTATCCGGCGGTGAGGCTCTTGTTGTCGAAGCCGTCGGCGGTCTGCGCATAGGTACCCGAAATGCTGACGCCGCCGAACAGCTTCTGTTCCGCGCCGACACGGCCGAGCCACTTATTATCCAGCGAGGATTGGGTCTCGCCCGCGATCAGGCTCGTGCCGGTATCGCGGAATTCGAGCTTGGCCGAGCGATCGACTTCGATGCTGCGGCCCGTGCGCGGCCCAAGGCCCGCGATCGGCGTATCCAGCGGCTGCACCACGGCATAACCGTTCTGCACGGTGAGGGCGTACTGGTTGTTGTCCATCGGGATCGTTTTGCTGATCGCGGTGCCGATCTTGTTCTGGTCGGCGGACGGATCGATCCGCGCGTTGAGCGATGTCTTGTCCCAGATGCCGGCGACACCGGGCGCGCTCATGGTCGCCCAGAGGCTGCCGCCGGATTGCAGCGATGACGTATCGCCCTGCGCCTGACGCGCGAGCAGTTCGCCCGAAGTCACCGGACCATCGGGCGCGACGTTCATGTCGGCGCCGACCTTGGCGTCCGCGAACGGCAGCACCGATTGTTTCACGGTCATGGATGAGCCGCCGTCGTCCTTCACCGTGCGATCCCAGTTCGCGGCGGGTCCGGACAGTGTTGCGGGCGCGCGATATTTATATGTCTTGTCGGCCGTCACCGGAATGGAGGGATCCAGCAGACTCCATTCGAACGCGGTCGGCTCCGGCACGTCCGCAGCCGCCTCGTCCTGGGTCTGCGCCGGCTGGCTGGATTCATCGTCCTGCGCGCGTGCGTGCGCCGTCGCCACTGACAGCATCAGCAGCGCGGCAGGCAAAACGCAGTCCGCCCGGATCTGGCGCGGAACTCTGGCAAACAAAGAGATCATCGGTTTCTCGCAAGACGGGGCCACAGGCCGCCGACCTCAAACGATGGCGGTTAATAACATGTTTCGGAGGTGCGGTTCAGCCCTCGGTGCCTCACGCCATGCACAAATATTTCTCATGCGCGGTGCCGCAATGCTGTCGTAATTCTGAAATTTGCGCCGTGGCCCTTTGCAAGGGAACTGCGCCCTTTCGCAAACGCTCCGCATGGCTTAAGAGCCTGCGCAAATCCTTTCATCTCTCATCATTCAACGGCGTCATGATTCGTTTCGACAATATCGGCAAGCAGAACGGCCATCAGATCATTTTCATCGAGGCGCAGGCGACTCTCCTTAAGGGCGAGAAGGTCGGCCTCGTCGGCCCCAACGGTTCGGGCAAGACCACGCTGTTCCGCCTCGCCACCGCGCAGGAACTGCCCGACGAAGGCCAGGTCGCGGTCGAGCGCGGCGTGTCCATCGGCTATTTCAGCCAGGACGTCGGCGAGATGGCGGGGCACAGCGCCGTCTCCGAGGTGATGAACGGCGTCGGGCCGGTGAGCGAAGTCGCGGCCGAGTTGAAGGAACTCGAAGCTGCGATGGCCGACCCGGATCGCATGGACGAGATGGACGAGATCATCACCCGTTACGGCGAGGTGCAGGCGCGTTTCGAGGAGCTTGATGGCTACGCGCTGGAAAGCCGGGCGCGCGAGGTGCTCGCGGGCCTGAGCTTCACGCAGGAAATGATGGACGGCGATGTCGGCAATCTCTCCGGCGGCTGGAAGATGCGCGTGGCGCTGGCGCGGATTCTGTTGATGCGGCCGGACGTGATGCTGCTCGACGAGCCGTCGAACCATCTCGACATCGAAAGCCTGATCTGGCTCGAAGGCTTTCTCAAGAATTACGACGGCGCGCTGCTGATGACCTCGCACGACCGCGAGTTCATGAACCGCATCGTCAACAAGATCATCGAGATCGACGGCGGCACGCTGACCTCCTATTCCGGCAATTACGAATTCTACGAACAGCAGCGCGCGCTGGCCGACAAGCAGCAGCAGGCGCAGTTCGAGCGCCAGCAGGCGATGCTGGCGAAAGAGATCAAGTTCATCGAGCGCTTCAAGGCGCGTGCCTCGCATGCCGCGCAGGTGCAGAGCCGGGTGAAGAAACTCGACAAGATCGAGCGCGTCGATCCGCCGAAGCGCCGCGAGACCGTGTCGTTCGATTTTCCGGCAGCACCTCGTTCGGGCGAGGATGTGGTGACGCTGAAAAGCGTGCAGAAGGGTTACGGCGAACGGCGCATCTATGACGGGCTGGATTTTCAGGTCCGCCGCCGCGAGCGCTGGTGCGTGATGGGCATCAACGGCGCGGGCAAGTCCACGCTGCTCAAACTCGTCGCGGGCGCGTCGGAGCCGGACGAGGGCGATGTCGCGGTCGGCGCCAGCGTGAAGATGGGCTACTTCGCCCAGCATGCGATGGATCTGCTCGACGGCGAGCGCACCGTGTTTCAGTCGCTGGAGGATTCATTCCCGCAGGCCGGGCAGGGGTCGTTGCGCGCGTTGGCCGGCTGCTTCGGTTTTTCCGGCGACGACGTCGAGAAGAAATGCCGCGTGCTCTCCGGCGGCGAGAAGGCGCGGCTCGTGATGGCGAAGATGCTGTACGATCCGCCGAACTTTCTGGTGCTGGACGAGCCGACCAACCACCTCGACATCGCGACCAAGGAAATGCTGATCACGGCGCTGTCGCAGTATGAGGGCGCGATGCTGTTCGTCTCGCATGACCGTCACTTCCTCGGTGCGCTCTCCAATCGCGTGCTGGAATTGACGCCCGACGGCATCCATCAATATGGCGGCGGCTATACGGAATATGTCGCGCGCACCGGGCATGAGGCACCGGGGGTGGGGTAAGCAGATAGAGTTCAATCCTACGATAGGAATTCAATAGCTTGCTGCTCAGTCGGAAATCGACCGAGTTCGCGATAGGCCGGGTCGTGTTCGGCCGTCTCCGGCGACCAGAACACGACAAATTCGCTGCCGGTCTTCTCAATTAACGTCGTAAGGTCATCGCTTGTCGCGGGAGTCATGTCTCTTGCTCCACAGTGCGGGCATGTGTCGTCGCACATGCAGGACCATTCATCCGACCAACGGCGATGACAGCGTTCGCACTTGTAGTGGTTAAGAAACCAAGCCATGGCTGCGTCCTAGGATCGCAATCGATAATTGCCGCGCCCAACGAAATCAATGTAGCCGCGATTGCGCAAATATTGAAGTTGTTGCCTTATCTTCGGTCGAACATTTTGATTGCCGGGATAAAGTTGGCCCAGATGACGATCGAAGGCGTAGACGTCCTCCAAAGTAAATTCGGGTTTCCTGAGGGATTCTACGCACCTCATGACATCAAGAAGCCATCCGCGGGTTTCTTGCGATTCCTGTCTGAGAAAGAGTGTTTTTTGCCACTCCTCAAGAACGACGTCTTTCGGGCGAACGAGACCATTCTGAACGATATGAATTTTACCGGTGTCGGGGATGCGGCCGAGAAGGATGTTCGAGCCCACCCAACCCGCTCGTCGTGCTGTAGCTGCTAGCGGCTTCCGTTCTTCAATGATTTCGCGCACAAAGAAGTGCTTGGGTACAATGAACAGATTGACGACTGCGAGCGTCTGGAGATCGTAGTTCATCAGGAAGAAGTTTGGATTGTTACTCGCGGCTAGACGTTCGCATTTCGTTTTAAAAGCCCCGTTGACAAGCTTTGAGCCGAAATTCCCTTTCTTGCTCTTAAGTTCAAATTCCTCTTTACAGGATGAGCAAAAGAAATCCGCAACAGGGCGATTGTTGGGAAAAGGACTTAGCTTTTCATTGCCGCAGTTTGGACAATAAGCCCGACTGCGGACCCAGCGTTCGGTCCAGGCACGAGCGTTCTGGGAGCCGCTGGAGTAGGAAGATTGAGGTTCTTCGAATCCAAGTTTCATCGACGCCAGCATACGTTGGCGTTTTGAGATTTATCAAGAAACCAATTTGGCTACCTCTTCTTCCACCCACCTCTGTGTCCCGGTGCCCCGCCGGTTGAGCGCGGTGAGGGGCCCTTGACGACTCCGCCGAATTCCTGGCCGCCGTCGCGCATCGATTTCGGCTTGTAGATTTTGCTTTCCGTGCCCGGTCCCATTTCATCGAGCGTCGGCTTGCGCGGGCGCTTCGCGCCTTTGCGGTCCGGCAGCACCTCGTGCCAGGTGGCGATGCCCATTTCATCCAGCGAGGGCTTGTGGATGCGCGACTTCTGTTTCGGCGGCAAATTGGCGCTGTCGCCGTATTTCTTCGCGCCCGCGTAAGAACCTGCCTTGCCGGTGACAGCCTTTTGCTTCGCGGTGGGGTCGTCCACCACCGCCATCTCGGTCGCGCGCAGACGCTTGACCTCGTCGCGTAGCCGTGCGGCTTCCTCGAAGTTGAGATCGGCGGCCGCATCGCGCATGCGGGTTTCGAGATCGGCCAGCACCGCCTCGAAATTATGGCCGATGCTCATGACATCGTCCGCCATGCCGCCGTCGCCGACTTCGACCAGCACATGGTCGCGCTCATAGACGGAATTGAGAATGTCGCCGATGGATTTCTTCACGCTCTCCGGCGTGATGCCGTTGGCCTCGTTGTAAGCAACCTGCTTCTCGCGGCGGCGGTCGGTCTCCGCGATGGCGCGCTGCATCGAGCCGGTCATCTGGTCGGCATAGAGGATCACCTTGCCATCGACGTTGCGGGCGGCGCGGCCGATGGTCTGGATCAGCGACGTTTCGGAACGCAGGAAGCCTTCCTTGTCGGCATCGAGGATCGCGACCAGCGCGCATTCGGGGATGTCGAGACCCTCGCGTAACAGGTTGATGCCGACCAGCGCGTCGAATGCACCGAGCCGTAGGTCGCGGATGATCTCGATACGCTCGATGGTGTCGATGTCGCTGTGCATGTAGCGCACACGGATGCCCTGCTCATGCAGATACTCAGTGAGGTCTTCCGCCATCCGCTTGGTCAGCACGGTGATGAGCGAGCGATAGCCCTTCGCCGCCGTGGCGCGGACTTCGCCGAGGAGGTCGTCCACCTGCGTGCGCGCGGGACGAATGTTGACCGGCGGGTCGATCAGCCCGGTGGGGCGAATGACCTGTTCGACGAACACGCCGCCGCTCTCGTTCATCTCCCACGCGGCGGGCGTCGCCGACACCGCGACCGATTGCGGGCGCATCATGTCCCATTCCTCGAAGCGCAGCGGACGATTGTCCATGCAGGAGGGCAGGCGGAAACCGTATTCGGCGAGCGTCGCCTTGCGGCGGAAGTCGCCTTTGAACATGCCGCCGATCTGCGGCACGGTGACGTGGCTTTCGTCCGCGAACACCAGCGCGTTGTCCGGCACATATTCGAACAGCGTCGGCGGCGGCTCGCCCGGTTTGCGGCCGGTAAGATAACGCGAATAATTCTCGATGCCGGCGCAGCTTCCGGTCGCTTCCATCATTTCGAGATCGAACGTCGTGCGCTGCTCGAGCCGTTGCGCTTCCAAGAGGCGGCCCTGCGCGTGCAACTGGTCGAGCCGCCATTTCAGTTCGGTCTTAATGCCTTTGATGGCCTGAATGAGCGTCGGGCGCGGCGTGACGTAGTGCGAGTTCGCGTAAATCTTGACGAATTCAAGCTCGTCGCTCTTGTGGCCGGTGAGCGGGTCGAACTCCTCGATGCTCTCGACCTCATCTCCGAACAGGTTCACGCGCCACGCGCGGTCTTCATAGTGCGCCGGGAAGATGTCGATGGTGTCGCCGCGCACGCGGAAGGTGCCGCGCGTGAAGTCAGCCTGCGTGCGCTTGTATTGCAACGCCACGAGATCGGCGATGATCTGACGCTGATCGATGCGCTCGCTCTTTTTCAGCGAGAAGGTCATCGCGGTGTAGGTCTCGACCGAGCCGATACCGTAGATGCACGACACCGAGGCGACGATGATGACATCGTCGCGTTCCAGCAGCGCGCGCGTTGCCGCGTGGCGCATCCGGTCGATCTGCTCGTTGATCGAGGAATCCTTCTCGATATAAGTGTCGGTGCGCGGAACGTAGGCTTCCGGCTGGTAGTAGTCGTAATACGAGACGAAATATTCGACCGCGTTGTCGGGGAAGAAATTCCTGAACTCGCCGTAAAGCTGTGCCGCCAGCGTCTTGTTCGGCGCAAGGATCAGCGCCGGGCGCTGCGTTGCCGCGATCACCTGCGCCATGGTGTAGGTCTTGCCCGAGCCGGTGACGCCGAGCAGCACCTGCGTGCGGTCGTTGCGGTTGATGCCTTCAACGAGTTCGGCGATCGCCTGCGGCTGGTCGCCCTTCGGCTGGTATTCGGATTTCAGCTCGAAGTGGACGCCGCCCTCGGATTTGTCCGGGCGCGGCGGGCGATGCGGCGTCCAGATCTTGTCGCCACGGAATTCAGGGCGGCCCTCTTTAATAAGTGACTCCAGCGCTTCGGCGGTCGCCTTGACGCCGAGCGACTCCATCTTGTTGCGTGCCGGTTTGAAGGCATCGTCGTCATCGACATCGTAACCGAGCTGCCTGGCGAGTTCGGGGTCGAGCGTCGGAATGGGGGCGCTGGTGCCGTAATTGGCTTGCGGAGCTTCGCCGAAGCCGTGTGTCTGCGTTTTGTTGTCCTGATCGAATGTCTTCGGCGTCGATTTGCGCGCCCGATGCGCGGCGGCTTCGCCGCCATTGCGGCGATCCCACGAATTGTCCGGCGGCGGTTGCAGGCCGGTGCCCGAACCCATGCCGCTCTCGCCGCGATTGATCGCCGGATTCAAAAGCTCCGCCAGCGCTGGGCCGATGGGTTTCACATCGGCGCGGTGGGCTTTGGATTTTGGCGTTTTCGCCGGCTTTTTCGGGGAATCGGGGTTTTTCGCCATGCGCGGAATATGGGGCCGCAGGGCGCGCGGGAAAAGGGTTCAGGTGGCGTTCGCGGGCCGCAATCGTTTCAATGTTTCCGGCATCCGCGCATCGATCCAGCTCGCGATGGCCGTCTGGTGGCGGTGGTAATAGAGGCCGAAAGCGATGATCGCGATGCCGATCAGCGACAGCGCGAACGGGAACAGCATTGAATCCTTGAATACCTTCTCGGCGAGATCGCCGAGATATATGGCGATGCCGATGGTGCCGAACACCGCGAACACGCGACGGCCCAGGAACACGGCGAGGAACAGGAAGCCGACATTCATCGCGCAATAAAGAGCGTTTTGTAGCGCGGTGCCGCCCGAGGTCGCGGAAATGCCGCCCCAGAACGTCAGCACGCCGAACAGATAAAGCCAGAAGGCGAAATCGCCGCTGCGCTGATACGTATTCACCACAACAGCAATGCAGAGAATGGCGAGGCCGAACCAGATCGACACCATCCGCGCGGTTTCAAAATCGCGGAGTCTGGAGCCTGTGATCCACGGCACGATATCCATCGACAGGAACCACAAAGCGAACGCGGCGAGAAAGACGATGAAGGGAAAGCGGTAGAACCGCAGCGCCAGCGCCGCCGCAATGATGGTCGCGATCTCCATGAAGATCCAGCTTCCGCGCACCCAGATGTAGAAGTCACGCGTGGCGCCGGGTTTGCCGAATTTGCTCCATAGGCCGAGCGAATCCTGAATGCCGTAAACCGCCAGCGGCGCCATCGACACTGCCACCGCGATCAGCAGTCCGCCAGGCGTGCGCAGGTTCTTCACCGTCCAGAGATAATGACCGGCATATGCAAACAGCGCAGCGTAGGCGAGCGCCGTCGCGGTGAGCGCCTGTCCGCCCATCTGCGAGAACGCCAGCGTGCTGAACAACCCCATGGCGGCCATCACGATCAGCGCGCCCGCGTACCACAACACATGCACCACATCGAACTTCGGAGATGAGGGCGAAGCCGTTCCGCGCGATTGCAGGAACGCCAGCAACGTCTCCAGTTGTCCGGACGAAATGATGCCGGCTTCGGAGGCAGCTTGCAGATCGGTCCTGGAATACGTCATGGCGTCCTCGGCAGATTCTTGATCAAGGCGACTCGTTGTTTGTCTCATCGGGAACGCAGCGGTTCAATGCGGGACTCTGTTCGCAGTCCGGCGATGAACAATCGGTGAGCGTGGGGCGTTCTGGTTGACTTCGAGGGGCAATCGCGCAAAGTTCATGCATTCGCATGAATCTGTCTTTTCTCGTCAGGACGCCCGAAATGATCGACCTTTACTACTGGACCACGCCGAACGGCCACAAGATCACGATGTTCCTGGAGGAGAGCGGGCTTCCCTACAAGATCGTGCCGGTGAACATCAGCAAGGGCGATCAGTTCAAGCCGGAATTCCTCGCGTTTTCGCCGAACAATCGCATGCCCGCGATCATCGATCACGCGCCGAAGGATGGCGGCGAACCGGTGAAAATTTTCGAATCGGGTGCGATCCTGATCTACCTCGCGGAGAAGGCCGGACAGTTCCTGCCGACCGACATGCGCAAGCGCTTCGACGTGCTGCAATGGCTGATGTGGCAGATGGGCGGCCTCGGCCCGATGGCCGGGCAGAACCATCATTTCGTGCAATACGCGCCGGAACGAATTCCCTACGCGATGGATCGCTACGTCAAGGAGACCAATCGTCTTTATGGCGTGCTCAACAAGCGCCTCGCCGATCGCGAATTCATCGCCGGTGAATATTCCATTGCCGACATGGCCTGCTATCCGTGGATCGTGCCGCATGAGCGCCAGTTGCAGAAGCTGGAAGATTTTCCGCATCTGAAGCGCTGGTTCGAGGCGATCTATGCGCGCCCCGCCACCGCGCGCGCCTACAAACTCGCCAAGCAGATCAACCCGGACAAGACGCCGACGGTGAACGAGGACTCGAGGAAGATCCTGTTCGGTCAGGTTGCGGGCAAGAACTGATGGCACGACAGCTTTACGAACTCGCCGGCAGCGATCCCGCGCGTCTCTTCAGCCCGTATTGCTGGCGCACGCGCATGGCGCTGGCCCACAAGGGCCTGGATTTCGCGACGGTGCCGTGGCGATTCGCGCAGAAGGACTCGATCAGGACCCTCGGCTCGGAGAAGGTGCCGGTGCTGATCGACGGCGAGACCCGCGTCAACGATTCATGGGCGATCGCGGAATATCTCGAGGACACTTATCCGGACAAGCCGTCGCTGTTCGGCGGCGAAGGTGGGCGCGGCATGGCGCGCCTCCTCAACAACTGGAGCGATGTCTCGGTCGGTCAGATCGCGCCGTTCATCATCGCCGACATCCACGACCAGCTCGATGCGGGCGACAAGGATTATTTCCGCCGGACCCGCGAGAAGAACATGGGCAGGCCGCTGGAAGAAGTGGTCGCGGGGCGCGAGCAGCGTCTCGATAGTTTGCACAAATGGCTGCATCCCTTGCGCATGACGTTGCGCACGCAGCCTTTCATCGGCGGCGCGAAGCCGAACTATGCCGATTATATTGTGTTCGGCCCGTTCCAGTGGGCGCGGGTCACGAGCCCGTTCGAACTGCTGAAGCCCGACGACCTGATCCATGCATGGCGCGGGCGCATGCTCGATCTGTTCGATGGTATGGCGCGCAAAGCGCCGGTGGTGGCCGCCTAGATTTCTGTGTGGCTCACGGGTTCGATTGATCGGGTCCGTGGGCGCTGGCGCGCAGGCAGGCGGGGCACAGGCAGTCCTCGCCTTCGCGCGGCATTGGCAGGCGCACGGTTTCCCCGGCGCACCAGCAACGCCCCGACAGATCGCATGTGAAGGCCGCGCCGCAGCGGACGCAGGTGATCCGGCGGGATTGATCGAGATTTTGTGACGAAGATTTCATGACGGGACACAGGGTTTAGCCGAACTTTCAGATCATGTTCATATGGAGCGGTGCGTTATGGCCCGCGTCTATACGAACCGATGAACAGGCGATCTGCAAGATGGCACGCGATCCGCAGGCGGCGCTGGTAGCTCTAAATCGTTTTGGATTGGGCGCGCGCGGCGGCGGTGCGGGTGACTTTGCCAGCGCGGCCTCAGACCCGCGGGATTTCGTGAAGGCGGAACTCAGCCGCCGGAATATCGCTTTGCTCGATGTTCCCGGTTTGCAGGCAACGCCGGTGCTGGCGCAGGCCGCTTTCGACTATCAGGCCGAGGTCAAACAGCAGCGCAAGGCGGCCGCGCAAGCGCTTGCCATGGCATCCGACGATAAGTCGGCCGATACGGGCAAGCCGGCTCCGAAGGTTGCCGCCATCATGCGGCCGCTCGCGAACGAGGTCGCCGCGAAGCCGTCTTCGCCTCAGCCTCCGAATGTGATCCAGCGAACCTATCGTGCCGAGGCGCTGGCGCGCGTGCAGCGCGCGACGATGGCCGAAAGCGGTTTTGTGGAGCGGCTTGTCGGATTCTGGTCGAACCATTTCTGCATTTCGGCGAACAAGGGGCAGCTTGCGCGCATATGGGCCGGCTCTTTTGAGCGGGAAGCGATCCGGCCGCATGTGCTCGGCCGGTTCGGCGACATGCTGCGTGCGGTGGAGCAGCATCCGGCGATGCTGTTCTATCTCGACAACCAGCAGTCGATCGGGCCGAATTCGCGCGCGGGACGAAATCGCAAGCGCGGGCTCAATGAAAATCTCGCGCGAGAGCTGATGGAGTTGCACACGCTGGGCGTCGGCAACGGTTATACCCAGCAGGACGTGACCACGCTTGCCGCCATCCTGACGGGATGGACTTTTGCCGGGCGGGCGGGACGGCTCGGCGAGCCCGGCACTTTCATCTTCAATGCCAACGCGCATGAACCCGGCCCGCAAAAATTGTTGGGCAAGGTTTACGACGATACGGGCGTCAGGCAGGGTGAGGCAGCCCTGAGCGACATCGCGCGCCGCCCGGCGACGGCAAAATTCATCGCGCACAAACTGGCCTCGCATTTCGTCGCCGATAACCCGCCGCCTGTACTGGTGGCGAAACTGGAAACAACATTCAGGAACACCGACGGCGATCTCAGGGCGCTCGCGACGGCGCTTGTCGATTCAGACGAAGTCTGGGCGGCGCCGATGACGAAAATCCGCACGCCGGATGAATTTCTCGTGGCCACCGGACGGGTCATGGGCCGCATTCCGGACGATCCCGGCCGCTATCTCGGCGCGCTCAATCTTCTCGGCCAGCCGCTGTGGACGCCGCCCGGACCGAATGGTTTTTCGGATGCAAGCGCGACATGGGCGTCGCCCGAGAACATGAAGTTGCGGCTGGATGTCGCCTCGCAGATTTCCTCACGCATCGCCGACATGTTGAATCCGAACGATGTGCTGGAAGCCTGCGCGGGCGAGGCGGCCTCGGACGATACACGCAAGGCGATCGCGCGCGCGGAAACGCGCCAGCAGGCTCTGGCTCTGCTTTTGATGTCGCCGGAATTCCAGAGGAGATGAACCATGCATGATCGTTTCCTTGAATGCTGCGAAGATGGAACGCCGCGCGGTCTGTCCCGGCGCACGCTGCTTCTTGGTGGCGCGGCCTTCGCCGCATGGGCGTATCTGCCGAAATTCGCGCGTGCCGCCGATGGGCGCGATCCGCATCTGATAACGATCATCCTGCGCGGTGCGCTCGATGGGCTTGCGACCGTCGCGCCGGTTGGCGATCCCGATTATGCGGGGCTGCACGGTTCGATTGCGCTGGCGCTTAATGGGCCTCATCCGGCGATCGCGCTGGATTCCTTTTTCGCGCTGCATCCATCGATGCCGGAATTCGCGCGGATGTATAAAAACGGCAACGCCGCCGTGATTCATGCGACCGCCACCGCCTATCGCGACCGTTCGCATTTCGACGGGCAGGACGTGCTGGAGAGCGGCTTTGCCGGCCCCGGCCGGGTGCAGAGCGGATGGCTCAATCGCGCCCTGGAAAATCTGCCGCGCGGCGAGCGTGCCGGACGCGGCCTCGGCGTCGGCGCGACGACGCCGCTGGTATTGCGCGGCCCGGCGCCGACGGTCGGTTGGGTGCCCGCGCGGCTTCCACAGGCGGCCGACGACACCGCCATGCGCCTGCTCGATCTCTACAATCATCGCGATCCTTCGCTCGCCAGCGCGCTGTCGCAGGGTTTGCAGATCGACAAGCTCGCGACAAACGACGGCGGCATGAAGCCGAACATGAACGGTGTCAACGCGATGCGATTGGCCGCGCAGGGCGCTGCACGGATCATGGCGAAGGATGACGGTCCCCGGGTCGCCGCGCTCGCGTTTGACGGATGGGACACGCACGCCAACGAGGGCGGGCCGGTCGGGCGGCTCGCGCAATTGCTGGCGGGCCTCGACGGCGCGCTTGCAGATTTCGAAACGGGTCTCGGCGCCAAATGGCGCGATACCGCGATCGTGGTCGTGACCGAGTTTGGCCGCACTGCCCGTATCAACGGCACCTCGGGCACCGACCACGGCACCGGCACGATCGCGCTGCTCGCGGGCGGAGCCATCAAGGGCGGGCGCGTGATCTCCGACTGGCCGGGGCTGAAGGTCGCCGACCTGTATCAGGACCGGGATCTCAAACCGACCACTGATCTGCGCGGCGTGTTGAAGGGATTGTTGCGGGACCATCTCGGTCTCGGCGACCGGGTGCTTGCGGACCGCGTCTTTCCGGACAGTGCCGCCGTCAGGCCAATGCAGGGGCTGATCGTCTAAGCTTGTTGCGGGGTGCCCCGAAGCGCTGACGCCGTCATCGTGCGCACGGCGGTTTCCGCGTTACGCGTGATCTGCTTGCGGCTGGCATCGAGATCGCAGGCGATGGCCTCGCCCCAGCTCACCGTGACATCCACCGCGCCCGCCGCCAGCACGCCCAGAAGATGCGGCACGAGATCGGTTTCGCCATACCAGGCGACCTTGTCGCGCAGCGCGCGGCCGACCGGCACGCCGCCGAACTTCATGTAGGCGAGCGACACCGGCTGCACCACGATATTCTTTCTGCCGTCGCCCATGGCGTGATGCACCGCGCCGACCAGCGCCGAACGGAACGGCAGGATGCGGATGCCGTCGCTTGAGGTGCCTTCCGGAAACAGCACGACGCTGTCGCCATTGTGCAGACGGTTTGCCATTTCGGCGGTCGCCTCGCCGGTCTTGTGGCGTCGCTCGCGCTCGATGAACACGGTTCGCTGCAATTTCGCGAGCGTACCGAAGATGGGCCAGCCCGCGACTTCGGATTTCGCCACGAACACCACCGGTGCCAGTGCGCTGAGCACGGAGATGTCGAGCCAGGACGCATGGTTCGACAGGATCAGGGTCTGTCCGGCGGAGGCGCGCTGGCCGATCTCGTGGATGCGCACGCCGAGGATGCGGCAGACGATGCGATGAAACAGCACCGGCACCTTGCGCTGCAAATCGTTCTGCAAGGCGAGGCCGAGAAGATGAAACGGCGCCAGCACCAGAAAGGTCAGGCTCAGCGCGAGAATGGCGGAAGCGGCGCGGATCATCACGAACCGGAACAAGACATTGGGCGAGCCGCTTATATCCTGCTACCGCAGGGCAGGTCGCAAAAAAATGCGACCGCCAGTCATGGTGCAGGGGGAGCTGCATGGGCTGACTGAGGCCGCAAAGGCGAACGATGGGCAAAGGTGCCCGCTTCCAAAAGCTAGCCGGAGTTTGTTACATCCGCGCGACAGATTTTTCTCCGGCACAACGATCCATTCGGGGCCGGGGGCGTTGAACCAGCCTTCCCCTATTTTCATCAAGGAAAACCGATGCCGACCATTTCGCCCACGATTTTGCCGATCCTGATGCTGTTTGCCTCGAACTGTTTCATGACCTTCGCCTGGTACGGGCACCTGCGGTTCAAGGAGAGCCCGCTGGTTCTTGTCATCATGGTCAGTTGGGGGATCGCGCTGTTCGAGTACTGGCTGGCGGTGCCGGCCAATCGCTGGGGCAGCGCGGTCTATTCGCCGGCGCAGCTCAAGACCATTCAGGAAGTGATTACGCTGATCGTGTTCGCGGGATTTTCGGCGTTCTATCTCAAGGAGCCGCTGGGCTGGAATCAGGCGGTCGGCTTTGCCTTCATAGCGGTCGGCGCGTTCTTCATCTTCCAGAAGGGTTGAGAGGGGCGAAGTCCGGGCGCCGTGAGCGCCGTGCTGCCGAGAATTTTCGTGTCGCTACTGTCCGCCCGCGTCAGGATCAGCAGCGAAGCCAGCACGAGAATGGCGGCGGCCAGCGACACCGCGACGAAGATGACGGGTATCTTCATCGGCAACCCCGAGAAAAAGGGCGGGCGGGAATTCAAGCGATGCTGCTCACGAACCAGATCGAAAGTATCGCAAGCGAGACGACGAGGCACACGGACAGGCACGCAGCTGCAATGGCTGCGGCCGTCAGGTCATGGGCGGCGCGGCGCGCGGGGGCGGAAGGATACTGGAAGCCCCGGTCAACGATCTTCGAACGCATCATGGCACGGCATCCTGGACGTGGCGCGAATCACCACGCATCCAGATGTGACAGATTTTACCGTTTGAAATTTGGCGCTAGTGGCCAGAACTATGGCGGAAACGCGGCGGGTTCCAGGGTTGTGCCCGTTATCCCCGGCCGCTCAGTGCTGCAAGCTCACGCCCTTTCCGCACTGAGGGAGGGCTCGCGAATCCCGTCCATCCGCACGAAGCGCGGATGACTTTCGACGCGCTTGAGCCAGTCGCGGATCGCGGGAAATTCTCGCAGGCTGAAATCGCATTGCTCGGCGACGTGGGTGTAGCCGTACATCGCGATGTCCGCGACGGTCAGGTGACCCGATACAAAATAGTCGTGCGCCTTGAGGTGGGCTTCGACCATGCCCAACGCGCCGTAGCCGCGCTCCATCCAGTCTTCCAGCGCGTGCATTTGCAGGTCGCGGCCGCCGCGCACCAGCGCCAGCCAGAAATAGGCCGCGCCGACACTCGGCTCCAGCGCGTGCTGTTCGAAGAACATCCATTGCAGCGCCTCGGCGCGCTCGATGGCGCTTTCCGGCGCGAGCGGCGTGTTGATGGCGAGATACCACAGGATTGCGTTCGACTCGGCGAGGTAGTGCTTTTCGGCGACCTCCAGCAGCGGCACCTGTCCGCGCGGATTCATCGCGAGGAAATCCGGCGTGCGGCTTTCGCCGCGAAGAATGTCGATCTCGACCACTTCGAAGGGAATGCCGAGGAGGGCGAGCGCCAGCCGGACCTTGTAGCTGTTGCCGGAGCGCTGCATCGAATAGAGCTTGTACATCCGTCGTTCGTCTCACTGGGCGGCGGACCGCAAAATCGTTGGCCCAGACAATGAGGTGCGGGCGATGTCCCCGCAAGGCCGGCGGCCTGGAATAGTTGAAAGCTCTCTTTCAAGCCGCCCTTGCAGCAGGATTTTGCCGCGCCGCGACAGGATCACGTTTTGGCGATATCCGGGCGCCTGACGGTTGCGGTCCCGGGCGAGACTCGCGTCGGGGCGAGACCGTCCGTCACGATTGCGCCTGTTCCATTGCTCTCGATGGGCGGCACGATCGAGGGAGAATCCGCGACCGGGGGAAGTCGCGTCATATCGTTTGCCAGATCGTTGCGAACGATCCGGTGCGCTATCAGCCAGCAGGCAAATGCGATGGCAATTCCGGCGATGACATCCACGACATAATGACTGCCCGCGAAAGGTGTTGCCATGATCATCATCATGTTGATGGCGAGCGATATCCATCGCAGTCCGCGCACACGCCAAAGGGCCAGCACGAAAAGCACGCCGAGAGCCGCGTGCAGACTCGGGAAAGTGATGATGCCTTCCGAATTCAACCCCGACATCGCATGGAATGTGCCGTCTCGAAGACCGAGGAAGACGGGCCAGCTTGTCGACGACGCGGGGACAGCACCATGAGCGATAGCGGGTTGCGCATGGTAGAAAAGCCACGGCCCCATGGCGGGGAGGACGGCGGATATGCCGATAGTGAGGAGAGTCGTCAGCATGAATGCCTGAACGAAGACGTTCAGGCGCCGGATGTGCCCGGCGAATCCAAGTATCAGTACTGTCGTGATGACTTGCAGCGTGAAGCTCGCATAGGCCAACGCGAAAATCCGGGAGAGCCATGCATGGCTGGTGATCAAGGAAACGTATCCAGACCAGTCGATGCCGAGATGACGATCCCAACTGGCGAGAAGGGCGTCCTGCAAGGGAAACCCGGCGCTTGCGGCGACGTAGGATAGCGGCGCGCCGACAGCGGTGAACGCAACGATCTGCGCGGTGCTCATCAGCGCACCGCCGATGTTCGGGTCCCGGCGGACCGAAGTGTAGAACCAGTTCGCGGCGCATAACAGAATGCAGGCGCCCGTCGCTGTCGTGAACGACGCCCATTCGATGTGAAACGGCCCGATCAGCGATGCGATGACGATGCTCGCGCCCATCGCCGCGACCACGATCCAGATCGCGCGGTTGAGCCGCTGCAAGGAGGGTTGGAAGACATCCATTCCGGGGCCTGAAACGAGAGAGGTAACCGATGTCCGGCTTATCAGGGCCGGGTTCGCGTCCCGTTAAGATCGAGGGAATGCCTGTCTCCGGGGCGGGCAGGCGAGTGCCGCGTTCAAGCCCGATTCAGGGAGCTTTTTCGTTCACAATCCCGAAATTTCCCAGCTTTGCAGCGAACCTTCTTGCGATGCACCGCCGCCGGTCCTAGTGTGCGGCGCACTTTTAGCCAAAATCCGCGAATCCCGGTGCGTCCCGGCCTTCGCTTGCCCAAATGGAGACAATGATGCCGTTCCTGTCCGCCGCCCTCGACCGCGTGAAGCCGTCCGCGACCATCGCGGTCACGGATAAAGCGCGGCAGTTGAAAGCGGCTGGCCGCAACGTCATCGGCCTCGGCGCGGGCGAACCGGACTTCGATACCCCGGCCAACATCAAGCTGGCGGCGATCAAGGCCATCGAGGCCGGCAAGACCAAATACACCGCGGTTGACGGCATCCCCGAGCTGAAGGAGGCGATCGTCGCCAAGTTCAAGCGCGAGAACGGCCTGACCTATGTACCGAACCAGATCACGGTCGGCACCGGCGGCAAGCAGGTGCTCTACAACGCGCTGATGGCGACCATCAATCCGGGCGACGAGGTCATCATCCCGGCGCCATATTGGGTCAGCTACCCGGAAATGGTGGCGCTGGCGGGTGGCGAGCCCGTGCCGGTGATCTGCACCGCCGCACACGGCTTCAAGCTACAGGCCGCCGATCTGGAAAAGGCGATCACGCCGAAGACCAAGTGGATCATCCTGAACTCGCCGTCGAACCCGACCGGTGCGGCCTATACCGAAGCGGAGATGAAGGCGCTCACCGACGTGCTGGTGAAGCATCCGCATGTCTGGGTGATGACGGACGACATGTACGAGCACCTCGTCTATGATAACTTCAAGTTCGTCACGCCCGCGCAGGTCGAGCCGAAGCTGCTCGACCGCACGCTGACGGTGAACGGCGTGTCGAAGGCTTATTCCATGACCGGCTGGCGCATCGGTTACGCCGGCGGCCCGACCCAGCTCATCAAGGCGATGGCGACGATCCAGTCGCAATCGACCTCGAATCCGTCGTCGATCTCGCAGTGGGCGGCGCTGGAAGCCCTGAGCGGCCCGCAGGATTTCATCGCGACCAATGCGGAGCTGTTCAAGGGACGGCGCGATCTGGTGGTCTCGATGCTGAACCAGGCCAACGGCATTCAGTGCCCGCGCCCGGAAGGCGCGTTCTATGTCTATCCGTCCTGCGCCGGGACCATGGGCAAGACGACCCCCTCCGGCAAGAAGCTGGAAAACGACGAGGATTTCGTCACCGAGCTTCTGGAGAGCGAGGGCGTCGCGGTGGTGCACGGATCGGCCTTCGGCCTGGGCCCGGCATTCCGTATTTCCTACGCCACCAAGAACAGCGATCTCGAAGAAGCATGCAATCGCATCCAGCGGTTCTGTGCGAATTTGCGGTAGATATTTGTAACTATTCTCGGCATTGTGACTTGCAGCGGGAGGGCAGCGTGTTATGCGCTTTCCTCTCTCTATCTTCCTTCCTTTCCCAACGCATCGATATCGATTCGTGTAGCCGGAGACTTCCCATGCGACTTTCTTACCTTGTCGGCGCAGCATCTGCCCTTCTTCTTGCGTCGTTCGCGACTGCGAATGCGCAGCAGGGCGTCCAGGTTGGCGTTCTTCGCTGCCACGGTGGTCCGAATGTCGGCCAGATCCTGACCTCCACGACCAATCTTGACTGCGTGTTCGAGGGCCGTGGCCGTCGTCCCGAAGGTTATGTCGCCACCGTCCGCCGCTTCGGCGTCGACCTCGGCGCGACCAGCCAGACCGATTTCGGCTGGCGCGTTCATGCTCCGACCGTCCAGGTCGGCCCGGGCGATCTCTCCGGCAGCTACGCGGGCGTCGGCGGTAATGCCGCGATCGGCGTCGGCGGCGGCAGCAACTTCCTGGTCGGCGGCTCGGCCAACTCGTTCGCGCTGCAACCCCTCAGCTTGCAGGGCCAGACCGGCCTCAATGTCTCGGGCGGTATCGTCAACCTCGAGCTGCGCCCGGTTGGCTATGTGCACCGTGGCCATGCCAAGAAGCGGCATCACCGCCACCATCGTCATCACCGCTAATTCTGGCGGATGGAATATATCGGACAGGCCCGCGTCAGCGGGCCTGTTTTTTTATGGGCTTTTGGTGGCTCCCGGATGCGATCCGGTTGAAGTCCCCCCACGGCTGGGGATAAAAAGGGAAGGGCCGCTTCCTGAGTCCGTGCGCGGCTCCTGATTGGGGGATTTCATGCGCCGCGCTCTCGCAGTTTCGTCCTTTGCCGCCGCCGCTCTTTTTGCGCTGACCGCCGCTGCCAACGCCCAGCAGGGCCGGGTGCAGGCGGGCGTCATCGAATGCCGTGGCGGGCCCCATGTCGGGCTGGTGGTCGGATCGATGAACAATCTCGGCTGCGTCTTTCGCGCCAACGGCCGACCGGACGATCTTTACATAGCGACCGTCACCAAGGTTGGCCTCGACCTCGGCATCACGGATCAGACCGCCGTCTCGTGGGTCGTGTTCGCGCCAACTGTTCAGCTTGGAGCTGGTGATTTGTCCGGCGACTACGCCGGTGTCGATGCGAGCGCCGCGGTCGGCGTCGGCCTCGGCGCCAATGCGCTGGTCGGGGGCTCGGCCAATTCCTTCGCCCTGCAACCATTGAGCGTGCAGGGACAAACGGGGCTTAGCGTCGCGGCGGGCGTGCAAAGCCTCCAGCTTCGGCCGGGCCGGTGAATAGTCAGGCGGGACATCGGGCTTCCGAAGCATCGCCCGTATCGTCAGGCAAGCCCGTCGGCCCCACGTTTGTCGAACTCTATACACCCAAGATCGTCACGGTGCTGCGCGAGGGTTATGACCTCTCGAGTTTCCGTGCCGACGTGGTGGCGGGACTGACGGTTGCGATCGTCGCGCTGCCATTGTCGATGGCGATCGCCATCGCCTCGGGTGTCACACCGGATCGCGGCCTTTACACCGCCATCGTCGGTGGTCTTTTCGTGTCGCTGCTCGGCGGCAGCCGTTTCCAGGTCGGCGGCCCGGCCGGTGCCTTTATCGTCCTTGTTGCCCAGACGGTGCAAAATCACGGCCTCGACGGCGTGATCCTGGCGACGATGATGGCCGGTGTGTTCCTGATCGCGGCCGGATTCCTGCGGCTCGGGACTTACGTCAAGTTCATTCCCTATCCGGTGACAGTGGGTTTCACGGCGGGCATCGCGGTCATCATCTTCGCCAGCCAGATCAAGGATCTGCTCGGCCTCAATCTGCCGGGCCACGAACCGGCGGCGTTCCTGCCCAAGCTCGCCGCGCTCGGCGGCGTGATCGGGACAATCAATCCATCGGCGGTACTGCTGGCGGTCGTGACCATTGCGGTGATGGTCGTGCTGCGCATCCTGCGCCCGAACTGGCCGGGCATTCTGATCGGCGTGGTGCTTGCCACTGTTGCAGCCGCGATGCTGGGCTTGCCGGTGGAAACCATCGGCTCGCGCTTCGGCGGCATTCCTGAATCGATTCCAGCCCCCGTGCTGCCGGTCTTCTCGCTACAGAAGATTCAGGCGGTGCTGCCCGACGCCATCGCCTTCGCACTTCTGGGGTCGATCGAATCCCTGCTGTCGGCCGTGGTCGCAGACGGCATGACGGGACGGCGGCATCGCTCGAACTGCGAACTGGTGGCGCAGGGCGTCGCCAACATGGCGTCGGCGCTGTTCGGCGGCATCTGCGTCACCGGCCTGATCGCGCGCACCGCCACCAACATTCGCGCCGGCGCGCGCAGCCCGGTATCCGGCATCATGCATTCGGTGTCCGTGCTGCTGTTCATCCTGATCGCTGCGCCGCTTGCGAGTTACGTTCCGCTGTGCACGCTGGCGGCGGTGCTGGTCGTGGTCGCATGGACCATGGCGGAGAAGCACGAGTTCGCGACGTTGGTGCGCTCGTCCTGGGGCGATGCCGCGGTGCTGCTCGCGACGTTCTTGCTCACCGTGTTTCGCGATCTCACCGAAGGCATCGTGGTCGGCTTTGCGCTCGGCGCGATGCTGTTCATCCATCGGATGGCTTCGGCGGCGACCGCGACTGAAATTCCCGGCCCATGGGTGGAAGACGACAAGGCCGACGGTTCCAGCGAGCGCACTCCTTACGATTCGGCGTTGGCCACCGATCCGGATGTCATCGTTTACCGCATTTCCGGCGCCTTCTTTTTCGGCGCGGCGTCCACCATCGGCGCGGTGCTCGACGAAGTTCCGAGCGGTCACAAGGGGTTGGTGATCGATTTCGAGGCCGTGCCGCTGCTCGATTCCTCCGCCGCCAATGTCATCGCGCGCGTCGCTACAAAGGCCCGGCAACGGGGCATCCGCGTCGTTCTGACCGGCACGTCGCATCAGGCGCGGCGCGAATTGCTGGTCCATGGCGCCCGCCCGCCCATGGTGCGCTATCGCCGCGACATTTCGGGTGCGGTGGATGAGATCAAGCGCCAGGCTGCATTGACAGCCTCCGCCGCCGCGTGATCTGACCGCTGATCCGTGCGACGTTGCGCGGCTGGCCGAATCCAACGGAGCGCTGTCGGTGAACGCAAATCCCGTGAACGCAGATCCTGCCGCATGCCTGATCGGCTGGCCGGCCGCGCATTCGCGTTCGCCGATCATTCATAAATACTGGCTGAAGCAATTCGGCATCGCGGGCGACTATCGCATCGAGGCGGTGGAGCCAGCGGCGTTCGCGGATTTCATCGGTTCGCTTGCCGCGCGCGGTTATCGCGGCGCGAACGTCACCATTCCGCACAAGGAGCAGGCGCTCGCGCTCTCGACGCCGGACGCGCGCGCCCGCGCGGTAGGCGCGGCCAACACGCTGTATTTCGCGAACGGCGGCCTGCATTCGACCAATACCGATGTCGAGGGGTTCATCGGCAATCTCGATGCATCCGCACCGGATTGGAATGCGGATGGCGAGGCCGTGGTGCTGGGCGCGGGCGGCTCGGCGCGCGCGGTGGTGTTCGGGCTCATCGAGCGTGGCGTTGCGCGCATCCATCTCGTCAATCGCAGCCGCGATCGCGCGCAGGCACTGGCGCAGCCTTACGGCGAGCGGGTTCGCGTGGCCGCCTGGGACGATGTGGGTGCGATCCTGCCGAAGGCGGGCCTCGTGGTGAACACCACCTCGCTCGGCATGAAAGGGCAGCCGTCCTTGCCGTTCGACGTATCTGCCTTGCGGGCGGATGCGGCGGTCGCCGATCTCGTCTATGTGCCGCTCGAAACCGCGTTGCTGAGGGCTGCGAAGGCGCGTGGTCTGCGGACCGCCGATGGTCTCGGCATGCTGCTGCATCAGGCCGTGCGCGGGTTCGAGCTGTGGTTCGGGAAGCGTCCGCAAGTGACGCCGGAATTGCGCGCGCTGGTCGAGGCCGATCTCACCTCTGCGTGAGCGTCGAAACGCTTGCCAGATTTGCCGCGTAACTTGATGGCGGAATCAGGAGAATGATCATGCCGTTGTTACGCCTTCTCGCCATCTGCCTCGCCGCTTCGCTGCTGACTTTGACATCCGCTTTTGCCGACATGCGGCAACCGCCGGCATCCCGTGTGCGCGGCATGATCGAATCCATCAATGGCGATCTCTTGATCGTGAAGAAAACCGATGGTCACAACGTCACGATCAAGATGACGCCGAATGCCGCCATCACCGGCGTCGAGAAGATAGCGATGCCGGACATCGCGCCCGGCGCTTATATCGGCGTTACCTCGGTCGCCGACGCGCAGGGCAACCAGAAAGCCACCGAGATTCATCTGTTCCCGGATTCGCTGCGCGGCGCGGGCGAAGGAACGCGGCCCTGGGACACCGCGCCCAACAGCAGCATGACCAATGGCGGCCTCGACAAGATGGTGGAAAGCAATGATGGCTCCACGTTGACGGTGAAATACCGTGGCGGCGAAAAACAGGTCGTCGTCACGCCGGAGACGGCGGTGGTGAAACTGGTGCCAGGCAAACGCTCCGATCTTCGGGAAGGCGCCCACATCATCGCCGCGACGGCGCGCACGGCAGATGGCGCGCTGGAGACATCGCGCGTCAGCGTTGGCATCGACGGCCTGACGCCGCCGATGTGATGTCGCCGCGCCCATGCGCGCCGCTGCGAGACACCGATATGCCTCGCACCCGTTTGGGGGTATCGTTGGGTCGTTCGGGACCGGCGGCCGGTGATGTCGCGTGACGGCGGCCGCGCTTCGGTCCGGGACATTTGTCCATGGAGGCGATCATGGCCGATCGGAACCATACTGCGGCAGCCGGCAAGAAGGCCAAGGGCGATCCGAAAGCGCCGGACTATCGGAAGGATCTGGAAGATCAGCTCGAGGAGGGGCTGGAGGATTCCTTCCCCGCGTCCGATCCGGTCAGCGTGACCCAGCCACACCCGGCGCGCCGGAAACGGCCCGGCGGCACTTGACGGATTCAATGAATTCAATGCCTTAAGATGGAAGTCCGGCGTTAAGCAGGATCGGGATTACCGCCTTTGGGCAGCTTGGCGGCCGTAATGATTCATCATATTTTTTGAAGCGGTTTCAACCGCCTGCTCTTTATAAGGGAGCATGCTCGATTGAGGAGCATGCTTGAAAAAGCATTCTGGCGAAGCGCGCCGTTTGGCGGCGTTCGCGGCGGGGTTCAAGTTTTCGGGGACAAAGATGGTTCGCAAGTATTTCGGCACCGACGGTATTCGTGGCCGCGCCAATGGCCTGATTACGCCGGAGCTGGCGTTGAAGGTGGGGCAGGCCGCGGGACTCGTGTTCCAGCGCGGCGAATACCGGCATCGCGTCGTGATCGGCAAGGATACGCGGCTGTCCGGCTACATGATCGAGAACGCGATGGTCGCGGGCTTCACCTCCGTCGGCATGGACGTGCTGCTGCTCGGCCCCATTCCGACGCCCGCGGTGGCGATGCTGACCAAATCGATGCGCGCCGATCTCGGCGTCATGATCTCGGCTTCCCACAACCTGTTCGACGACAACGGCATCAAGCTGTTCGGCCCGTCCGGATTCAAATTGTCCGACGAGGTCGAGTTGCAGATCGAAGAACTGATGGACGAGAACATCGACAAGCGGCTGGCGCAGAGCGCGCATCTCGGCCGTGCCCGGCGCATCGATGGTGTTCATGATCGTTACATCGAGTTCGCCAAGCGCACGCTGCCGCGTGACCTCAATCTTGAGGGTTTGCGCGTGGTGGTCGATTGCGCCAATGGTGCTGCCTACAAGGTGGTGCCGGAAGCGTTGTGGGAACTGGGTGCGGATGTCATCACCATCGGCGCGGAGCCCGACGGCTTCAACATCAACAAGGAATGCGGCTCGACTTCTCCCGAGACGCTGAGCCGCAAGGTGCGCGAGATGCGTGCCGATGTCGGTATCGCGCTCGATGGCGACGCCGACCGCGTGCTGGTGATCGACGAGCATGGCCATCTCGTCGATGGCGATCAGTTGCTCGCCGTGATCGCGCAGAGCTGGAAGGAAGACGGCCGGCTGGCGAAGCCCGGCATCGTCGCCACCGTGATGTCGAATCTCGGCCTTGAACGGTTCCTCGCGGGTGAGGGATTGTCGATGGTGCGCACGCCGGTCGGCGACCGCTACGTGCTCGAGCAGATGCTGGCGCATGGCTACAACCTTGGCGGCGAGCCGTCCGGTCACATCATCATGTCGGACTTCACCACCACGGGCGATGGTTTCGTCGCGGCGTTGCAGGTGCTCGCCGTGGTGCAGAAGCTCGGCCGTCCGGTTTCGGAAGTGTGTCACCGTTTCGAGCCGCTGCCGCAGATCCTGAAGAACGTGCGCTACCGCGCAGGCAAGCCGCTTGAGAATCCGCAGGTGAAATCGGCGATCGCCGATGCCGAGAAGAAGCTGAACGGCAACGGCCGCCTTCTGGTGCGCTCATCCGGCACCGAGCCGGTGATCCGCGTGATGGGCGAAGGCGACGACCGCGACCGTGTCGAGGAAGCGGTCGATATGATCGTATCTGCCTTGAGCCTCGGCGCGGCGGCCTGAAGGCCGCCATCGGCGGGACTCTCGGCCGGGTCTGTTGCATTTCGGATATGACGAAAGCCGCCTAGCGGGCCGGGGAATCTGCCCGTAGGTTGGAACGCGATTTTCAACGGCTCCGGTGCGCATTTGAACAAGCCAGTCATTCTTTCGGAAGATCTCACGTCAGCCCCCATCGTGACCGACGATCCGCCGCCCGCGCAGGCATCGACGGCGGCGTTCGCCGTGCTGGGCGCGGTGAGCCTGTCGCATCTCCTGAATGATCTGCTGCAATCGCTGCTGCCGTCGATCTATCCGATCCTGAAGGAGAATTATTCCCTCGACTTCAGCCAGATCGGCCTCATCACGCTGGCGTTCATGGTGACGTCGTCGCTGCTGCAACCGTTGATCGGCATTTACACCGATCGTCACCCGAAGCCGCAATCGCTGGCGCTCGGCATGGGCTTCACCTTTGTCGGCATGATCCTGCTCAGCGTCGCTCATCACTACTACGTGATCCTGATCGCGGCGGCATTGGTCGGCACCGGCTCGGCCGTCTTCCATCCGGAATCGGCGCGCATCGCCCGCGCGGCGTCGGGCGGCCGTTATGGTCTCGCGCAATCGGTGTTTCAGGTCGGCGGCAATTTCGGGCAGGCGCTCGGCCCGATGGCGGCGGCGCTGATCGTCGTGCCGTTCGGGCAGGGCAGCATCGTCGCTTTCTCCGGCGTGGCGGCGATTGCCATCGTGATCCTGTGGCGGCTGGGAGCCTGGTACAAGCCGCGCATGACGACACGGAAGCAGGCGCATGCGGAACGTCAATCCGTCGGCCTGTCCTCGGGGCGCGTGAAGTTCGCGCTGGTGGTGCTGGTGGTGCTGTGTTTTTCCAAGGCGTTCTATCTCGCCGGCATCAACAGCTACTACACCTTCTTCCTGATCCATAAGTTCGGCGTCTCGACGCAGACCGCACAGATCTATCTGTTCGTGTTTCTCGCTGCGAGTGCCTGCGGCGTGTTCTTCGGCGGCCCGCTCGGCGACCGGTTCGGCCGCAAATACGTCATCTGGTTTTCGATCGTCGGCGCGCTGCCGTTCACGCTGATGCTGCCTTACGCGAGCCTCACCGGCAATCTCGTGCTCAGCATCCTGATCGGCTTCATCATCTCCTCGGCGATGCCCGCGATCATCGTTTATGCGCAGGAACTGATGCCGCATCGCTTCGGCATGATCTCCGGCCTGTTCTTCGGGTTCGTGTTCGGCATCGGCGGCATCGGCGCGGCCGTGCTCGGCTATGTCGCGGATCGCACCAGCATCGACTACGTTTATCAGGTGTGTGCGTTCCTGCCCGCGATCGGGCTGCTCGCGGTGTTCCTGCCGCAACTGAAACGTCAGCGTGCCTGACATTTTCCTGAGGCTCGGCCGCCACGCGCGAGTGCTCTCTCGCGCTCGGTCGGCTGCGCACGCCTTTCATCAACCTCTCGTTAAGGCTTTGGGCGCGCGCGTTAGCGGAGCGTTAATCGCATCTCTTCACCTGCATTAAAAATCGCGGTTAAGAATTAGGGTTAAGTGCGGCTTAAGCATTTGGTGCCATCGTCCGGCTGAGGATTTTTGAGTGAGGCCTTTGCGTCGTCCTGCCTCACTGGACGAAAGGACCATCCGATGCGTTACGTGAAATCCATTGTTGCCGCCGGTGCGGCTTCATTGTTGTCGGGCGCGGCGCTCGCCGCCGACCTGCCGATGCCGCCGCCTTACGCGCCGCCGCCGGTGCAGGAATTCGGTGGCTGGTACCTGCGCGGCGATATCGGTTTGAGCAATCAGAGCATCAAGGACCGGCATTACGCTACATACGACAACCCAGCCCAAATAATCCCGAGCTCGCTACAGCAGAGCACGCATTTCGGCCAGGCAGGTATCTTCGGGGTCGGCGCAGGTTATCAGTTCAATTCGTGGTTTCGCATGGATGTGACCGGTGAGTATCGCGCCAAATCGAATTATACCGGGCGGGATACTTTCACACTTGCCGGAGGCGGTGCGGGTCTTCCCGATAACTATACCGGCCATAAGTCGGAATGGCTTTTCCTGACCAATGCTTATGCCGATCTCGGAACATGGTGGTGCATCACGCCGTTCGTCGGCGCGGGCATCGGCGCGGCGCGTGTGACATTGGCTGGCTTCAACGATTATCATGACGATGGCACCCTCACCGGCATAGCGAGCGATGCTTCGAAATGGAATTTCGCATGGGCCCTGCACGCCGGCCTTGCCTACAAGATCTCGCCGAACTGGACGATGGAACTGGCCTATCGTTACGTTGACATGGGCGATGGCGTGACAGGCATCCTTTACAATACCAGCGGAACGACGATCAATCAGGCGATGCACTTCAACCGCATCACCTCGCATGACGTGAAACTCGGCGTGCGCTGGGCGATCGATCCAGCACCGATGTACGCGCCCCCGCTCATCACCAAGGGCTGATTGTCGCTGCACGATATAATTCGAAAACGGCGCGGATTTCCGCGCCGTTTTCTTTTGCGCGGACAGGGTCTGGACACGATTTGTTAGGGTTAACGGGCGATGATTGGACAGGGTTAAGCGTTGGTATCGAGGAGTGTTGCGATGCGTCGGCTGGTGGTGGCGATGATGGTTGCGGGAGCGGCACAGGCCGCGCAGGCCGCGGACCTTCCGGATTTTTCAGCCTTGCGCGGGCCGGTCGGTATCAGCCGTGGCGTCGTCAACTGGCAGGGCTTCTATGCCGGCGGGCAGGCGGGCTATGGCTCCGCCGATATGAATTTCGCGAACTCAAACAGTTCGATGATTGCAGCCTTGCTTGCAAATACAAATATCGAAAGCGAGATGAATGTTTCCTCGTGGCCGTTGCTTGGTGGCAAGACGAATACCCACCAAAGTCAGGTTGGTGGATTCGTCGGCTACAACAGCCAATGGGACGACATCGTTCTTGGCGTTGAAGCCAACTACATGCATGGGACATTTAGCGGGGCGTCTGTCTCTACGCCGGTCAGTAGGGGTATGACGCTGACCAGCGATAGCCAATATCACATCGTCACGGTGAATTCGTCCAAGTCGATATCCATCAGCGATATGGGAACGATTAGAGCTCGTGCCGGATATGTTTGGGGCAATTTCATGCCCTACGTTTTTGGCGGTGCCGCGTTAGGGCGTGGCAATATCTACAGTGCTGTTTCCGTTTCGGATCAGAAAGGAGCGGATTCGGCTGCGGCGCAAGCCGCTACGCCTGTGACATTGTCGGCGAGCGACGGGATAAGCGGCAAGATGCTCTACGGCTATACGGCTGGCATCGGCACGGAAGCCATGTTGTTCGGCAATGTCTTCGCTCGCGCCGAGTGGGAATACATTCGCTTCGTCAACGCTGGCGCTGATGTGAACATCAACACCGTGCGCGGCGGCCTCGGCTACAAATTCTGACGTCCTGAAAACTCACGCGAGCTTCAGCGCCGCCGCGCCCGCGGCGATCAGCGCGGCGGTGACGAGGCGGCGCAAGCCGCTGCGTTCGCGCAGGATCAGCGTCGAGATCGCAACGCCGAACAGCACCGATGTCTCGCGCAGCGCGGCGATCGCGGCGACCGGCGCCTGCGTCATCGCCCACAGCGCAAGTCCGTAAGCGCCGAGCTTGCAGCCGCCGCCGACCACGGCATTCAGGCTGTTGGTGCGCATCATGCCCCACACCTTCGGCCGGTCGCGCAGCCACACCAGTAGGAACAGCGGAACGCCGCTCAGAAGATTGAGCCACAGAACGTAAGCCACCGAATTGCCGGAGAGCCGCACGCCGTGGCCATCGACGATGGTGTAGAACGCGATCACCATCGCGTTGGCGACGGCGATCATGGTCGCGCGATGGCTGGCGTGGCGATGGATCGCCAGCAGCAGGATGCCGCCGCAGATCAGGCCGATGCCCGCCCAGCTTGCCGCCGTGAGGGTTTCGCCGAGCAGTTCGGCGCTGAGAAGGGCGACGATGAGCGGCGCGGTACCGCGCATCAGCGGATAGGTGTGGCCCATGTCTCCGGCGCGATAGGCCGCCGCCACGAGCATGAAGTAAATCTGGTGAACCGCCGCCGAGGTGATGACCCAGGGCCAGCTTGCCGGAGCGGGCAGGCCGACGAACGGCAGCACGCAGGCCGCCATGACGGCGGCTGCGCCCGCGACCAGCCCGGTTTCCTCGAGTTTGTTCTCGCCGGATTTGACGATGGCGTTCCAGCTCGCATGCATCAGCGCTGAGAACAGGACGAGCAGAAGCACATGGGTGGCCATCGGCGGGTTCCGTTTCGGCGTGACTGACCCGCTATCCCTGTCACATTCACTAAACTGTCACAATCCGCCGCCGCGTATTGCTGCTCCTGCGAAATCGCTTGACCGGGCCGGGCTTCGTCGCGTATCCCCGTCAGTGGGACACCTCCCCCCAACGGGAGGCTTACTATCTGGAAGGATAGACGATGACTGTAGCGAAGCCCGCTTTGCGGCCGAACGTGCCGCATTTTTCCTCCGGCCCCTGCGCCAAGCGCCCCGGATGGACCCCCGAAAATCTCAAGGACGCTGCCCTCGGCCGCTCGCATCGCGCGAAGATCGGCAAGGCCAAGCTCAAGCTCGCGATCGACCTGACGCGCGAGGTGCTTGAAATTCCCGCCGATTACCGCATCGGCATCGTGCCTGCGTCCGATACCGGCGCGGTGGAAATGGCGCTGTGGTCGCTGTTGGGTGCACGCCCCGTCACCATGATCGCCTGGGAGTCGTTCGGCGAAGGCTGGGTCACCGACGTGGTGAAGCAGCTCAAGCTCAAGGACGTGACCAAGCTCACCGCCGGTTACGGAGATATTCCGGACCTCGCCAAGGCCGACAAGAATTCCGACATCGTCTTCACCTGGAACGGCACCACCTCCGGCGTGCGCGTGCCGAACGCCGACTGGATCGCGGCGGACCGTGAAGGTCTCACGATCTGCGACGCCACCTCGGCGGCGTTCGCGCAGAAACTCGACTGGGCCAAGCTCGATGTCACCACCTTCTCCTGGCAGAAGGCGCTGGGCAGCGAGGGCGGCCACGGCATGCTGATCCTGTCGCCGCGCGCGGTGGCAAGGCTCGAGAGCTACACGCCGGCATGGCCGATGCCGAAAATCTTCCGCATGACCAAGGGCGGCAAGCTGATTGAAGGCATCTTCGTCGGCGAAACCATCAACACGCCCTCGATGCTGGCGCTGGAGGATTACCTCGACGCGCTCAACTGGGCGAAGTCGCTCGGCGGCCTCAAGGCGTTGATGGCGCGCGCCGACGCCAACACCAAGGTGCTGACCGACTGGCAGGCAAAAACGCCGTGGGTGGATTTCCTCGCGGCCGACAAGTCGATCCGTTCCAACACCTCGGTCTGCCTCAAGGTCGTCGATCCGGCGATCACGTCGCTGGCCGCTGACGCGCAGGCTGCTTTCGCCAAGGCGCTCGTCGCTTTGGTGGAGAAGGAAGGCGCGGGCTATGACCTTGGTGCCTATCGCGATGCGCCCCCCGGCCTTCGCATCTGGTGCGGCGCGACGGTCGAGACCGCCGATGTCGCGGCCCTGACGAAGTGGCTCGACTGGGCCTTTGCCGAGACCAAGGCTTCGCTCGCCAAGGCGGCGTGACGCATTACGCGATGTCATTCCGGGGCGCGCCAAAGGCGCGAGCCCGGAATCCTCTGATGCTTTTCCCTTTCATGTCGAGATTCCGGGTTCGCTCACGCTGTTCGCGCCCCGGAATGACGAACACAGGATCGCTCCCATGACCAAACCAAAAGTTCTCATTTCAGACGCGTTGTCTCCCGCCGCCGTGCAGATCTTCAAGGATCGCGGCGTCGAGGTGGATTTCCAGCCGGCGCTCGGCAAGGACAAGGACAAGCTCGCCGAAATCATCGGCAACTATGATGGCCTCGCCATCCGCTCCGCCACCAAGGCGACGGCGAAGATTCTCGCCAACGCCAAGAACCTCAAGGTGATCGGCCGCGCGGGCATCGGCGTCGACAACGTCGAAATCCCGGCCGCCACCGCGCGCGGCATCATCGTGATGAACACGCCGTTCGGCAATTCCATCACCACCGCCGAGCATGCCATCACCCTGATGCTGGCGCTGGCACGCGAGATTCCGCAGGCCGATGCCTCGACGCAGGCGGGCAAGTGGGAGAAGAACCGCTTCATGGGCGTCGAGATCACCGGCAAGACGCTCGGCGTGATCGGCTGCGGCAACATCGGCGCGATCGTCGCGGACCGCGCGCTCGGCCTGAAGATGAAGGTGGTCGCGTTCGATCCGTTCCTGTCGCCGGAGCGCGCCAGGGATATCGGCGTGGAGAAGGTCGAACTCGAGGACCTGCTCAAGCGCGCCGACTTCATCACGCTGCACACGCCGCTGACCGACAAGACCCGCAACATTCTCGACGCCACCGCGATCAACAAGACCAAAAAGGGCGTGCGCATCATCAATTGCGCGCGCGGCGGCCTGGTCGATGAGGCGGCATTGCGCGCGGCGCTCGACAGCGGCCACGTCGCGGGCGCGGCATTCGACGTGTTCGTCGAGGAGCCGGCCAAGGCCAACGTGCTGTTCGGCCATCCCAATGTGATCTGCACCCCGCATCTCGGCGCATCCACTTCGGAAGCGCAGGAGAACGTCGCGTTGCAGGTCGCCGAGCAGATGTCGGACTACCTTCTCACCGGTGCGATCAGCAACGCGATCAACTTCCCCTCGATCACGGCGGAAGAAGCGCCGAAGCTGAAGCCGTTCATCGAACTGGCCGAAAAGCTCGGTTCGTTCGCGGGCCAGCTCACCGAGAGCAACATCGCCAAGGTGCAGATCACCTATGAGGGCGCGGTTGCGGAGATGAAGGTGAAGGCGCTGACGGCGGCGGCATTGTCCGGCTTGTTGCGTCCGATGCTGGGCGACGTCAACGTCGTGTCCGCGCCGGTCGTCGCCAAGGAGCGCGGCATGGTGGTGGACGAAGTGCTGCGCGCCGCCGAAAGCGATTACGAAAGCCTCATCACCGTCACCGTGACCACGGACAACATGGAGCGTTCGGTGTCGGGCACGGTGTATGCCGATGGCGCGCCGCGTCTGGTTAATATCAAGGGCATCCGCGTCGATGCCGAGTTCGGCAAGTCGATGATCTACATCACCAACGAGGACAAGCCTGGCTTCATCGGCCAGTTCGCCTCGATGCTCGGCGATGCCAAGGTGAACATCGCGACCTTCCATCTCGGCCGCAATCAGCAGGGCGGCGACGCTATCGCGCTGGTCGAGGTTGATGGACAGGTGCCGCAAGAGGTCCTTGCCAAGGTCGCGAAGCTGCCGCACGTGAAGCAGGCCAAGGCGCTGACGTTCTGAGCGCACCAGCCCGAAAGGGCTTCTTTTGAACTTTGAAAGGCGGCTGCAACCGGATGGGCAGCCGCCTTTCGCGTTTGACAGGAGAGCTGGCAATAATTAATTTAGAACCATTCTAATTTTGTAGCGGACTTAAAGACAGCGACGGGGGCGAGTCAGGTGAATTGTCCGGTCGCGGCAAGATTCCGTTGTGTTATCAGTCATATGCTGGTCGGTGCCGCGGCGGCATTTGGCCTCTCTGCTGCCGCCCATGCTACAGACGAGATTCAGGTCTACGATGCGTCGATTGCGGCGGTGGGCCAATGGACCATTCAGCAGCACCTCAACTATGTCGCGCGTGGTCAGTCCTTGCCGCCGTTTCCGGGAGGTTTTCGCTCCGATGGCAGCCTAAATGGCACGCCGGAATTCGCCTACGGCCTGACGGATTGGTGGGAGCTCGGATTTTATGTGCCGTTCGCCGTGCAGGATCGGCAACTCCTGTCCGACGGCTTCAAGCTGCGAACCCTCTTTGTATCGCCCAATGCCGGCCAGCGTGAGTTCTTCTACGGCGTCAATTTCGAGCTGGGCTACGAGACGCCGAAATTTTCCCAGACCCGGTGGGGACTCGAAATTCGCCCAATCGTCGGCATGCGAAAAGGCGACTACGAGTTCATCGTGAATCCGATCGTGGACATCGGGCTTGGCCGGTTGGGTGAAACGACTTTCGCCCCCGCGTTCCGGGCAGCGAAGAAGGTTGCGCCGGATGTGCAGGTTGGCCTCGAATACTATGCGGATTTCGGCGAGATCGGCCGCTTCGCGGCGGTCCGCGATCAGCAGCACACGCTGTTCGCGGTCACGGACTTCAAGGCCGGTGATTTCGATGTGAACTTCGGCGTGGGATATGGCCTTACGCCCACTTCGGACCGCATCGTGATCAAGACGATCATCGGTTACGCCTTCCCGGTGCCGGGAAGCAAGCCGGACACCGGAGCGACCACACTGAGAAATCCGTTCCGCGAGCAGAATACAGGCTTTAGACCGACCGGATCATCGTTCTGAGCGCATCATGGCCGCGGCGGCCCCGCGGTGTTTTTATTCAGGCTGCTTCGGCTTGCGCGCGGCGATCACCACGCCGGCGAACACCAGCGCGTAGCCGACGATGTGATACAGATGCGGCTCCTCGCCGAGCAGTCCGATCGCCATCGCAGAGCCGAACACCGGGATCAGATGCAGGAACGGTGCGCTCCGGTTGGCGCCGATCAGTTCGATGCCGCGATTGTAGAACAGGTAAGCGAGCGTCGAGGGGAAGATCGCGACGTAGATCAGAATCGGAATGGTGTGGGCGTTCAGCGGCGTGACGCGGCCGGACGCCATTTCCCACACAAACAGCGGCAGGATGAACAGCGAACCGACCCCGCAGTTGAATGCGAGGAAGGAAAGCTGCTTCAGCGCCAGCCGCCGCGAGGCGAGCGCGGAATAAAGCCCAAACACGAACAGCGCCACGGTGTAGCCGATGTCGCCCTTGTTGAAGTGAATTTGCAGCAGCGCCGACAACTGGCCTTGCAGGATGATGGTCAGCACGCCCGTCAGCGAAATCACGATGCCGAACGCCTGCATCCATGTCAGGCGCACGTTGAACAGCACCAGCGCGAACAGCGCCACGTAAAGCGGGCCGGAGGATTGCAGCAGCAGCGCGTTGAGCGCCGTGGTGTATTGCAGGCTCCAGTAGCCCAGCGTGTTGAAGGTCGCGACGCCGGTGAAGGCGAGCAGGATCATCATGCCGAGGTTTCGGCGAATGGTCGGCCAGTCCCCAAGGAGGTCGGACCATGCGAAGGGCAGCAGGGAGAGGAAGGCCAATTGCCAGCGCAGGTATGACAATGCCATCGGCGGAATCTGCCCGGCGGCATAGCGGCCGATGACGATGTTTCCCGCCCAGAACAGCATGGTGAGAGAGAGCAGCAGATAGGGCCTGTCCATCAGGCGGAAAGACGGAAAAAGCGGCTTTGGCGGGGTCATGTCGGCAGCGGTACCAGTGAGACGGCGGAATTCCGGCGATGTTGCGATTTAACTGGGGATTTCAATACTTTGAAGAGAAGTCACGGCGCCGTCAAAGGGCTGTTTTGCTTGCGTCACATCCCATCATCCTTTATCGGGTGGTGGCCTGGCATGCGAGCGTTCCTGCCGGTAGGCGCAGCCATGTCCGGCTGCTTGAGACGAACGTGAGGATGCTTCCGAAAATGGCTTACCCCAATGACTAATGTTGTGGTCGTCGGCGCTCAATGGGGCGACGAAGGGAAGGGCAAGATTGTCGATTGGCTGTCAGAGCAGGCTGACATCGTCGTTCGTTTCCAGGGCGGGCACAATGCCGGCCATACGCTTGTCATCAACGGCAAGACCTACAAGCTCGCGTTGCTGCCGTCCGGCGTGGTGCGATCCTCGAAATTGTCGGTCATCGGCAATGGCGTGGTGTTCGATCCGCAGGCCTTCGTCACGGAAGTGGAACGGCTGAAGGAGCAGGGCGTCGCGGTATCTCCCGACAATCTGCGCGTCGCCGAGAACGTCACATTGATTCTGCCGCTGCATCGCGAGCTCGATGCGGTGCGCGAGAACGCCAGCAAGGCGACCGCGATCGGTACCACCCAGCGCGGCATCGGCCCGGCCTATGAAGACAAGGTCGGCCGCCGCGCGATTCGCCTGATGGATCTCGCCGATCCGCAGACCCTGCCGCACAAGATCGAGCGGCTGCTGTCGCATCACAATGCGCTGCGCCGTGGGCTTTCGCTCAAGGAGATCGATGCGGGCGAGGTGCTGAAAGACCTCGTGCAGGTCGCGCCGCAGGTGCTGCCTTATGCCGACACGGTCTGGAATCTGCTCGATCACAAGCGCCGCGAGGGCAAGCGCATCCTGTTCGAGGGCGCGCAGGGCGCGTTGCTCGATGTCGACCACGGTACTTATCCTTACGTCACATCCTCCAACACGGCGGCGGCGCAGGCGGCGACCGGCTCGGGCATGGGCCCGAGTGCGCTCGGCTACGTGCTCGGCATCTGCAAGGCTTACACCACGCGCGTCGGCATGGGTCCGTTCCCGACGGAACTGACGGATGCGACCGGCGAACTGATCGGCCAGCGTGGCCGCGAGTTCGGGGTCAACACCGGCCGCAAGCGCCGCTGCGGCTGGTTCGATGCGGTGCTGGTTCGCCAGACCGTTCGCACTTGCGGCATCCACGGCCTCGCTCTGACCAAACTCGACATTCTCGACGGCTTCGAGGAGATCAAGGTTTGTGTCGGCTACGAGCTCGATGGTAAAGAGATCGACCATTTGCCGGCAGGCGAGGGGGCTCAGGCGCGGGTCAAGCCGATCTATGAGGCCATCGAGGGCTGGCAGGAACCGACCGCGAACGCGCGTTCGTGGGCCGATTTGCCGGCGCAGGCGATCAAATATGTCAGGCGGGTTGAAGAACTCGTGGGATGTTCGGTCGCCCTGCTTTCCACGAGCCCCGAACGCGAAGATACTATTCTGGTGCAAAACCCATTCGAGGCATGATGTCGTGACAAGCATGCGCCTTCGCAATCGGGCTGTGTAAAGGGTTCGCCGGCTGAACAAGAATGGCTGATTATTATCCCCTCATCGCGCGTGCCGTCGCCGGCCTCGATCCCAACGCTTCAGGGGAAAGCCGGCGTGCCTTGTATGAGCGTGCCCGCACGGCGCTGATCGCGCAGTTGCGCGGCGTGCAGCCGCCCCTCACCGAAGCCGAGATCACCCGCGAGCGCCTGGCGCTGGAAGAAGCCGTCCGCAAGGTCGAGGCGGAAGCCGCTCATCGCACGCGAGGAGACTCGCATCGTGCCGAGCCGCCGCGCGGCAGGCCGGAAGCCCCGCCTCGCGAAGGTCCGCGCCGGGGCGATATCCTGCGCGACAGCGCCCGCGCCGCGGCCGGTGTGCGCGCCGCGCAGCCCGGCGCTCCGATGGCTCGCCCGCCTGTATCGCGTCACGATGCGCCGCCGTCTTTCGAGGATCGTCCTCGCGTGCCCGGCCGTCCGCGCGGGCCGGGGTCGGATTCGCTTTCAGGGCAGCCGCATGCACCGGCAGGTCAGGGGCAGGGCCGTCCGTCCCATCAGGGTGGTGTCGGGACGCGCGGATTCCGCGATGTCGTCGCCGATACCGATGAACTCGGCCGTGCCGCTTCGCAGGCCAATCGCTCCGCGCGCAAGACGTTCGCCAATGTGTCTTCGCCGACGCCGGAGTTCGATCGCTCCGAGCCGGACATGGAACAGCGCGGCGCGTATGCCGGCTATCCCGACGATGAATCTTATGAGGAGTTGACCGGCCACGAGCCTGCGCCCGCGAAAGTGCGGCGCGGCTACGACAGCCGTCCCGAGAAAATGCGCAGCGGTTTTCCGCTCAAGGGCGTGCTGTTCGCGGGCTTGGCGCTCATTCTGATCGGCGGCGGCATTCTGGGGTATCAGAAATACGGCGCGTCGATGAAGTCGATGTTCAAGCCGTCGCCGCGGACCGCGATCCAGAACGGGGCGGGCAGCGACACCAGCGCCCGTCCGAAAATCACCGACCGCGTCGGGCAATCGGATTCCAACCAGCAGGTCGCACAGGTCGCGCAGCGCGCGATCCTCTATGAAGAGGATTCGTCCGATCCGCAGGGCAAGCAGACCGTCGGCACCGTGGTGTGGCGTCTCGATCAGGTCGCGGCATCGCCGAAGCAGAAGCCGGACACCGCGATCAAGGCCGACATCGAATTGCCCGACCGCAAGATGAAGGTGGCGCTGACGATCATGCGCAACACCGATCCGTCGATGCCGGCGACCAGCCATACGATGGAGATCGTGTTCACGGTCGGCCCCGATTTCGGCACCACGATCGCCAACGTGCCGGGTGTCTACGCCAAATCACCGGACCAGCCGCGCGGCACGCCGCTCGCGGCCACGTCGGTCAAGGTGCAGGACGGCTATTTCCTGATCGGCCTGTCCAATGTCGATGTCGACCGCGCCCGTAACATCCAGGTGCTGAAGGAGCGCTCCTCGCTCGACATTCCGATCGTCTATGGCAACGGCAAGCGCGCCATCCTGTCGGTCGAGAAGGGCTCGCCGGGCGAGCGCATTTTCAACGAAGCCTTCTCAGCCTGGGGACAATGACCTTGCGGATTACGCTCGCCGGCTCCCGTCATTTCGGAGTTAAGACGCTTGAGATGCTGCTCGCGCATGGCGTGGAGATCGCGGGCGTGATCGTGGCCGACGGCGAGGATCGTCTGGCCGCGGCCGGCCGCGCCGCGGGGCTACATGTTCACGTGCAGGCCCACCCCAAGGCGATCGAAGCCTCGGAGATTCCGCCGGGTACCGATCTCATCATCACCGCGCACAGCCACGCCAAGGTGACGGAAGATGCGCTCGCGGCCTCGCGTCTGGGCGGCATCGGCTATCATCCCTCGCTGCTGCCGCGCCATCGCGGCATCGCCGCGGTCGAGTGGACGATCAACGAAGGCGATCCGGTAACGGGCGGCACGATCTATCATCTCGCCGAGAAGATGGACGGCGGCGCGATCGCCGCGCAGGAATGGTGTTTCGTCAAGAAGGGCGAAACCGCGCGTGAATTGTGGGAGCGCGCGCTGGCGCCGCTCGGGCTGAAACTGATGGCGCGCGTGATCGATCACGCCAAGGCGTTCGGCTCGCTGCCGTCCAAGCCGCAGGACGAGCAGTTCGCGACGCAGGCTCCGCGCATCAAGGCTCCCGCCGAGGCGTAAGCCAAAATGAAAATGCCCGGCACAGAACCGGGCATTGCATTTCTCTTTCTTCTATCTTTTTGCATCAGGCTGCGGGCGTTTCACCCTCGCGGACCGCTAACGTGACGAGATCGACGGCGTCGGTAACGCCTTCGGCGGCGCGCCGCACGATCGTCTCGGCCATCTTGGCCTTGGTTGCGGGCGTTCTGTTCTGCTCGGCGATCTGGGCGACGGCGATGTTGAGCACTTCGCGCAAGGCAGCCACGGTTTCTGCGCTGAAAGTTTCCGGCGGACGATTGATCATGCGCGTCTCCTTGGTTCAATGACCGGCGCACCATCGAGGTGCATTGAGGCCGTTGTGAGTCATGTGGGAGTGAAAGAAAACAAATCGGCGTGCGCGGATTCAGAATTCCTCAATTCATATTTTCTTCATGCTTTGCTTCATGACGTGATTGTAAGAACGCCTGCCGGCGAAGCGTGATGGCCGCACTACATCTTGTGCATCGCATGCGGTGGTGGCGATTAGTCGCTTTGGAATCGATATGGGTTCAAAAGGCTCGCGCTTGCAGCAGCCCTTTCATTTTCCCTTGATCGGCCGATAGTCCCGGCCCATCCTCGGTTCCGGCTGGAGGATAGTTCATGAATTTCACAAGAGCGCGACGCCTGTCGTTTGGAGTTGGATTGATCTCGCTGCTGTCGGGCAGCCCGCTGCTGGCCGATGAGGAACTCAGCCTTTCCTTTCTGGACAAGAACGATTTTTATCTGTCGTCCGCCGGGTTCAAGGTTCAGCCGGCGAACGGACCGAAGGGAGAGAAGGCGCTGCACGCCTTGCCGCCGCATCGGTTCGTGATGCACACCGTCAACGGTGTGACGCGTTATCTGTTCGCTGACCCCAGGAGATGCGTCTGCATCTTCGTCGGCAGCAAGGACAATTATCTGTCGTATCGCTCGATCCTGTCGCAGCCGCTCGGAGCCGCGCCCAACGATGTCGAGGCCGATTACAAAACGAACGCCCTGACGATGCTGAACGATCCTCTCGGCGGCAATGACATCTACGATCCGGATTCGCTGTCGGAATTCTTGCAGGATTATTATTGATACAAAAAAGCCGGCGTCTCCGCCGGCTTTCGTCTTTTGAAAATGGAGCCGATCTTCAGTAAGCGGCCTCGAGTGCCGCCTGCTCCTGGCGCGCCACGGTGCTCTTCACCGCGGCCTGCACCTTCTCGAAAGCGCGGACCTCGATCTGGCGCACGCGCTCGCGCGAGACGCCGAATTCGGCGGCGAGGTCCTCGAGCGTCATCGGCTCTTCGGCCAGGCGCCGCGCCTCGAAGATGCGGCGTTCGCGCGGATTGAGCACGCCCATCGCGCCGGTCAGCGCGTTGCGGCGGTGATCGTATTCCTCGCTCTCCGCCATGATGGCTTCCTGGTTGGGCGAGGTATCGACCAGCCAATCCTGCCATTCGCCAGGTTCGCCGTCGTCGCGGATCGGCGCATTGAGCGAGGCGTCGCCACCAAGGCGGCGGTTCATGTCGATCACGTCGCGCTCGGTGACGCCGAGACGCTTGGCGATCAGCTTGACCTGATCCTCGCGCATGTCGCCTTCTTCCAGCGCCGAGATCTTGCTCTTGGCCTTGCGCAGGTTGAAGAACAGCTTCTTCTGGTTCGCGGTGGTGCCCATTTTCACGAGCGACCACGAACGCAGGATGTATTCCTGGATCGACGCCTTGATCCACCACATCGCGTAGGTGGCGAGGCGGAATCCCTTTTCGGGCTCGAAGCGCTTCACCGCCTGCATCAGGCCGACATTGCCTTCCGAGACGACCTCGGAGATCGGCAGGCCGTAGCCGCGATAGCCCATGGCGATCTTCGCCACGAGCCGCAGATGGCTGGTTACGAGTCTATGCGCCGCATCCCGATCGTCATGCTCGCGCCAACGCTTGGCGAGCATGTATTCCTCCTGCGGTTCAAGCATGGGGAATTTGCGGATTTCGGCGAGGTAATGGGAAAGACCGGACTCTCCGTTGAGAACCGGCAAAGTGGCTGCACGGGCCATGTGGTAGCGCCCTCCGTTGTTCAGGCCCCCGACATCGGCGGGCCAGGCAGGCTGCTGCTTTGTCAAAGCCAGCGGAGCTGCAATGTTCCGCGACGGGACATCTCCGTCACGCAGGTGCAGCATACCCAAGGGGCGCGAAAAGGGAAGAACAAAACAGGGTCACGAACCCGTGACGCCTGTTAAATATATGTAACCTTGGAGCTTTTCCAATTTATCTGCGTCAAGCCGCCGCGCGCAGGGCGCTCTGCAAGAGAACCAAATCCTCCGGCAGCCCCGATTGCCAGTTCATTATTTCTCCTGTCGCCGGATGTTCGATCTGGAGGAGGTAGGCATGAAGGGCCTGCCTGCCGAGAGCCGCCACCACAGTTCTGGCGGCTCCGCCCAGATGGTTGGCCTTGGTGCGGAAGCCCGAGCCATAGACGTCGTCGCCGATCAGGGGATGTCCGATATGGCCGAGGTGGACGCGGATCTGGTGGGTCCGCCCGGTCTCGAGCTGGCAGGCGAGCAGGGCGGCGAGCGGTTTGCCGTCCGCTCCCTCGAAACTCTCCAGCATCTCCCAATGGGTGATGGCGTGCCGGCCGCCTTGCCGCACCGCCATTTTCTCCCGTGCGAAGGGATGGCGGTCGATCGGCTGGTCGATGGTCCCGTGCGGCCGTGAGGGTGCGCCCCAGACGAACGCCATGTAGCCGCGCCGCAGCGCGCCGGTGCGGCCATGGTCGGCGAACTGCGCCGTGAGCGATTGATGAGCGCGGTCGTTCTTGGCAACCACCATCAGCCCGGTGGTGTCCTTGTCGAGCCGGTGCACGATGCCGGGGCGTTTCACCCCGCCGATGCCGGAAAGGCTTGCGCCGCAATGGGCAATGAGCGCGTTGACCAGCGTGCCGGTCTCGTGCCCCGCCGCCGGATGCACCACGAGCCCCTTCGGCTTGTTGAGCACGAGGAGATCGTCGTCCTCGTAGACGATGTCGAGCGGGATGTTCTCGCCTTCCGGCTCCGGGGGGACGGCGGGCGGAACCTCGATGATGATCGTCTCGTCCGCCTTGACCTGATAGGCGGGATCAAGGATCGGAGCGCCGCCGATGCTGACATGGCC
Organism: [Pseudomonas] carboxydohydrogena; assembly: GCF_029030725.1. NCBI lineage: Bacteria > Pseudomonadati > Pseudomonadota > Alphaproteobacteria > Hyphomicrobiales > Nitrobacteraceae > Afipia > Afipia carboxydohydrogena. The sequence goes on along the minus strand of NZ_CP113162.1, from coordinate 2,781,087 downwards.
GGCCACGATCAGGGCTTTCAGCCGGGTGCGTGACAGGTCCTCGACCTGTTCGGCGAGCACGCGGTCGAGCCGTTGAGACTGGCCTGGCGACTGGCCTGGCGATTTGCCTGCGGCGGGAGCTGTGATAATGCGGCGCTCGCCGGTGCTTTCCGCACCCCGGTGATTTGAAGAAGACCCTTGCATGACCGAACATGTAGCTGCCGAACTGACGCCTGAACAGGCCGCCATGATGGCGCGGCTCAAGCGCCTGATGTTGATCGCGGGCCTGACCACGGCGCTGGGGATCGGCGCGGTGTTCATCGCCATCGGCTACAAGCTGTTTCGCGGCGAGGGCCGGGCCACGACTGCCGCCGAAGCCACGATCATGGTGCCGAAGGGTGCCCGGATCGTCTCCACGGCGGCGCTGGAGGACCGGATCGCGGTGACGCTGGATATCGGGGGAGCCACCGAAATCCGCACTTATGACGCCAAAACCTTCAAATTGCTGGGCCGGGCGCGGTTCGCGAGCGAGCCTTAAGGTTTATTGCCTGGTTTCGCACCTTGCGATTTGCGCCCGTGGCGGCTATCCCTTGCCCCAACGCTCCCTTCGTCTAGCGGTTAGGACGCGGCCCTCTCAAGGCTGAAACAGGGGTTCGATTCCCCTAGGGAGCGCCAAAAATTTCTAAGCCATTGAAAAGCTGAAAACTCTAAGCAATCATGAGCTTAGAGAGGCCGCCTTGCTACACAACCGTAGCCCACAAAGGTGGTCCACAATGGCGGCTTTGAGTTACATGCAGCGGCGTGCATCGGGCACCTACGAATTTCGAAAAAGGCTGCCGGAGTCATTGGCCGGAAAGCCTGCCCCGTCACATATGCGGGAAGACTTCTCCGATCTGATCAACACCAAGACAGGATACTTCAAGCGCGAACTTGTTCGCTCGCTCGCTACGAAGAATTTGAACGAGGCGAAGCGGCGTGACCATCAGGCGGCCTTGAAGGCGTCTGAGTTGTTCGACGCAGCCGTGAAGGCCCTCGCGCCTCCTGCGGTGACGGTGCAGCCGGTGGCTCTCGATCTGAAGCAACTTGGCGACGATGTCTTTGCGAACCTCCTTGCGAACGATGAGGCCGAGCGGACCGAGGGCGATGACAGGCGGCATCTGCAGACGCCTGAAGATCGTGCTCGATGGTCCCATCTCGTGGATATGCCGCCAAGCACCCAGATAGGAATGACGCCGGATCATTTTTATGCCTATGGCGAGTTGCTGTCGGACTTGGAAGACGACTTTCGCGCTGCCTATGCGCAACGAGACCCGAAGATCGTTTACCCGGAGACCACCAGAGAGCTTCAGAAATGTGGCATTCATCTGAATAAATCCTCGCCGGAGTTTCAGAAGGCAGCCCTCGTCGTCCTTGAGGCTCACGTGCGGGCCTATGACGCAATGGGTAAGCGCCAGCGTGGGGAAATCGTTCCGACGCCGGTAGCAGTCAGGAAATTTACTGAAGAGTCAGGCTCAAAGTTTTCCCAAGAGTTAGGCCCAAAGCTTTCCGAGGCGATGGCTTCTTGGGCTGCTGGTGGTTCGGCGCATAATGCCAAGAAGCCGAATGCCAACACCGTGACAGAGGCGGAGCAGGCCTTCCGATATTTTAAGGAGCTTCACGGTGATCTGCGGCTTGGTGAAATCACCCGCGAGAAGGCCCGCGAGTTTCGCGATGCCATTGCCAAGGTACCTGCATCATTGCCGCGTGATCTACGCAAGCTGCCCTTGCCAGAGTTGCTGAAGCGAGACCTCTCTACGTTCAAGCCTCGTATGGCGACAACGGTAAACAAGATCGTGCAGGTGCTTGGTGGAATCGTCTCGCGGGCTGAACGTGAAGGCTTTCTCGACAAGGTACCGGGCTTCGTGAATCCTTTTGGCAAGGCCATTCGGTATACCGTCGACGCTCATCAAACGCGGCGCAAGCATTTCGAGAAGTCCGATCTCAAGGCAATCTTCACGTCGCCGGTCTATGCGGAAAACGAACGGCCAGTCGGTGGTGGTGGGGAAGCGGCATTCTGGTTTCCGCTGATTGGCCTGCTGTCCGGTATGCGTCTAGATGAAATCGCCCAGCTACGGATATGCGACCTCCGGCAGGACGAAGATACGAAGCGATGGTACTTCGACATTGATCGCACCGGAGGGCGCTCCACAAAGACCACATGACACAGATTCCCGTCTTTGATGCTACTTCCCCATCGGACTTGAACCGAGCACTCGCCGAAATCGAAAAGGCGCTCGACAATGCATCGCCTGTGCTTGACGAACCTGTCGAGACTGAACCGTCCACTAGCGACACGTTGGATGTTGAGACGCCCCCCGACTTCAACATTCCAGCATTTTCCCAGCTAATCGGCATTCGGACTGAAGTTTACGATCAGATTCGCAATGCTCTTAAATCGGGCAAGCGGCATTTGATGTTCTATGGGCCCCCCGGTACGGGGAAAACATCACTGGCAGAGCTTGTTGCTGGGCACTTGTACAATTCGCATAGGATGGTGACCGGGTCTTCCGATTGGTCGTCGCAGGATATCATTGGAGGCTATCAGCCTGCTGGCGATGGTAGCATTAGGTTTTCCAAGGGAATTTTGCTGGAGCACTTTGATAAGCCTCTAATCATCGACGAGTTAAATCGCTGTGATATCGATCGCGTGCTCGGGCCACTATTTACCGTGCTCAGCGGACAGCCAACTACGCTCCCCTATCTGCGAAATCCGGCAGATGAAAATTCGGAGCGTTTCGTAATCCTCCCGGCAGCCAAAGCCAATGCCAAACAGCATGAGTTCGCCCCTACGCAAAACTGGCGGCTGTTGGCTACCCTCAATAGCATTGATAAGGCCTCGCTATATCAGATGTCATATGCGCTCACTCGGCGCTTCGCGTGGATATTGGTCGATGCACCGGAGGACCTAAATCAATTCGTCCGCGACTTCGGTGCATTAAAGGGATATTGGAGCGAAGAACCTCCAGAGAGTGCAAAGTCCCCAATCGCTGATATTTGGTCGATCGTTAATGACATACGTCCCATGGGCGCCGCGCCCTTCATCGATGTCATGGCATATTGCAAAGCGGCGGCTCCAGACTTCAATTTCTTCGTGGGAGCAGAGGGGGAGAGCAAGTCGATTTATCTCAGTGCATTCCAAGTATCGATCTTGCCTATGTTAGATGGCGTCGCTCACGAGCAGGCAAATAGAATCGCCGTCAACATTTCGAATGTACTGGGTCTGACCACTGATTCAAAAGAAGCGAAAGAGCTTACGCGAAAGTTATTATCGTTGGCGCTATGACGTCAGATCTCGATGACTTCGCAACCAGACTCCTGTTACGATACTTTCGCTCGGCGCGGTCAGCGAAGCCTGTTGACCCTCGTTTCAGCAAAACGGAAGACCTTGAAATACTTCGATATCATTGGGCAGTTTCACGTCCAGTTTCTGATCTTTGCAATCATCTAGTCCACAATCGACACGAGGTTCAATCCGCACTAGGTGAGATTGTCCGGACTGACGATGCGATGGTGCGGGGTCGGATAGACGCTCGGAAAACCGTTGTCGCGCGAGCGCTGAGCGGACACCCTACGCGAGTAGTTTTTGCGCAGCCCATGCGGGTCTACACTTCGGGTCCAAACCACGTGCTTGTTTGGGTACTTCAGAGAACCAACATTCTCCTTTCGCGTTTTATGGAGGAGGTAGGAACTACATCTGACTATGCCAACTCAATTATTGATGGGGCGAAGTTGATTGGCACCGTGCGGCGCATTTCAAGCGTCGCTCAGGCCATGCACGAAACAGATGCTTCGCAGCGCCCATCGCCACAATCTCTCGTTCAGGCGGCATCGTCGCGTAAGAAACTTTATCGTCTCGCGTACTCAGCCTTTAGGTCTCTCCAGAGGATCGAAGACGGTGATCCTGAGACCATCGTTGAAATGTTGCGTGAGACCCTTCTCGGTCCGCTTCATGATTGGCAGACATTTGAGCTAGCCCTCGCGCTGGGCATGGCCACGGCGTTTTCAGATAAAACGTCCCAACCACTCCGATTACTTCCAATATATCCAGGCTCTGCAAAGGCGGTGATTCAGATTGGAACGTGCCGGATTTATTGGCAGAATCGAACATCATCGTATTCAGAGCCGGAGGCAGAGCCCTCCGAAGTTATCGTAGATGGAATCCTCACTGCATATGGGATTGCAGCAGGAAGTGATCGTCCGGACATCGTATTAGTCAAAGAGGACGGAGCGATCATCGCGATTGGCGAAGCCAAGTTCTTTACGAATGAGATGGAAAGCTGGCGAAGCGCTTTCCGCGAGGCCACGGCTCAGATTGTTCGATATGGACGCGGCTATGCGAGCGGTTCGGCTCTCCACGAATTGTTGAGCCGGTCACTTATAGCTCTCTGGCATTACCCGAAAGAAGAGCGACCTAATTCACTACTGGCCGATAAGCCGGTAGCTCTGGATTTCGTGGACTTGATCGAAGGAAATTTGCACGAGTGGTCAGACCGTGCAGCGAAGGCCGCTGCCATTTAAACCGCCGCTTGAACTATCTTCGATTGTTTCTTCGACTTTGGAGCCGCCCTGCTGATCTGGTTCACGTTACCGGAAATCCGCTCTTTGCCACCGCCAGCCGGTAGCCGCTCGCTATCATTAATAGGCAGAGAGCAGGGAGGGAAAATCTCGTAAGGTTTCCCGAGCGAGCTTTGTCGCGCAGCAAGCTTAGGATCAAAGCGAGCGAGTGCGCCTGTTAGAAACGCGGCATCGATCTCTGAACAAATCCATTTCCGTCCAAGACGTTCGCTTACTTCGCCCGTTACACATGAGCCGCCAAATGGATCGAGTACAGTATCTCCGCGATCAGTCAGCATACGAATGAAGTATTCTGGGAGACCTGGCGGAAAGCGGGCAGGGTGAGGATCAATGCCGTGTGCTTTGCAGTACGCTTGGTAGATACCGTTAGACTCTGTGTTCGCTATCGCGAGAAGATTAGGCGGCACCGCCCCGCCATTATCTTTTTGAAACTTTGTTGAGATGTCATGGCCGGAGGGTCGCAGTTTCGCCGTGTACCCATTGACGAGAAGGTCTTTCATGGAGTCGCTGTAAGGCGATAAAACGCGCTTATTGCTAGCCTTTGGCCAAGGGCTCGGTGATAGCCACCAAACACAATTGACCGCATCCTTCACTCGAATCCGACGAATATTGACCCATTCGGCTGGCGAGGGAAGCTTGGCTGGATTCCACCAGAAATGTTCTTGGCAAAGATGAAACCCGTGATCGCGTACGAGCGAGATCAAAAGCTCAAAGTGATAGAGACTTCGAGTGGCTAGGCCCTTCTTCCATGCGCCTCCAATATCGATGACAAGGCTACCTTGCTTACTTAAGACGCGCTTGAAGCCTTCAGCAAAGGGCCGGAACCATTTGACATATTCATCCGCGTCTTCATTGCCATAGCTTTTCTTTCGCACTAGGCCAAACGGCGGGGATGTGACGATTAAGTCGACGGAGCCCGGCTTCAGGGTCTTATGCAAAAGTCCGAGGGAGTCGCCATGGTAAATCTGACCATGTCTCGTTGTATGAAAAAGTCGGGGAGCCGGGACGTTTGGCACAATGGGGGGCGGCGCAGGTACAGCTAGCGCGTCCGCGCGTTCCCGATGCAGGAATCGAACGTATTCGCTCATTGATGAATATCCCAGCGCTTTCGCCGTGGCTTCCATCTCTTGATGTTCGGCATCGGTCAGGCGAACATTGGCAACCGCTTTTCGTGGAGTCTTTGCTTTCGGCCTTCCCATCTTGACGATCTCCACGAATCATTTCCGTATGACATTCGGAAACTAGCTCCGGGGTTTTCGTATGACAAGAATTTATTTTGCGCGGTCCCCAATCTGTGAGGGCTAAGAAGCTTTTTATTTTGGCTTTAATTGAAGGTGCATCGAAATGAGCGCGAAGCCCAAACGCACGAGGAAGAAGCAAGAGAAATGGCTGGTCTTTGTCGATACGAATATTTTTCTCGACTTCTATCGACTTGGCAATGAAAGCGCGAAACGTACGCTCGCAACCTTGGAAAAACATGCTGGTGCCCTGATTTTGACAGATCAGGTTTGGATGGAATTTCTAAAAAACCGACAGAAAGTCATAACGCAAACTCTCAAAGACTTGGCTAAACCCACGCAACAGAACATGCCGTCCATCTTGAGTGAAGCTCAAGCGGCCAAGGGCTTCGTGCGTCAGCAAAAAAGCGCGTTAGCTCATCACAAGAAGGTCGTTCAGAAGATTGAAAAAATCTTACAGCATCCGGAACGCAACGACGCAGTGTTTCAATCTCTGAGTCGAATATTCAAGGCACAGTCCAGCTTTATTCTAAAGAGGCCCAGCAAACGGCGTTATGCAATAAGACATCTCGCGCGAAAGCGTTTTGCTCTCGGATACCCTCCCCGCAAGGACGACACTTTGCGTATGGGAGACGCGATCAATTGGGAATGGATTATTGAGTGTGCCTGCGAGGCCCCCAACCGAGAAAATATTGTTATTGTTTCTCGCGACGGGGACTTTGGACTAAATCACGGACAGCAAGCGTTTCTGAATGATTGGCTTCGGTCGGAATTTAAGGAGCGAGTAAGTAGGCAACGAAAGATCGAACTCACGACACGATTATCGACAGCGTTGAAAAAGCTCGATGTAAATGTAGCAAAAAGTGACGTGGTGGAGGAGAACAGAATTTTATCTCTCGATCATGATCCACTTCTCCCATCAAATATATCGCGGCTAATGCTGACGGATATTAATGAGAAATGGATAGCGGTGCTCAAGAGTGTCCTCACCAACGACTTGAAAGATAATAAGGATGAGACGTGAGTTGCGGACGTCTTTTAACCTGAGGCCGTCCTGCACCGGACTTTCGATACTCGACTGATATCCAAATATCTGCTACACAAGGGTGTTCTGGCGGCTTAAAAAACCTCGATGTATCAAAGGCTTGTTAATGCTTTTGGTGTTTCCCCTAGGGAGCGCCAAATTGCCGCCACTCAAAATAGAACTGCGAACTCAGATTGTTGCGATGCCTGCTTCCGGCGCAATGCTGATGCTTCGCAGCGTTGGCTCGTGACTCAAATTGGCTCATGGCCCAAAGCAAACAACGACTTCTTTTCTGGGTAGGTTTAGACCTAGATCGTAGCTTTCGGGCCAGATGCGACCGCTGATGCGCTCTTGGCCGTAAGCTCCACGACCAGTTTCGGCATCAGGTCCTTCGACCCACTGAGAAAGCCTGTCACCGAATCATGCACGATGTCGTCGAGATACGAAGGGGTCGGTGTGCAGTACACGAAGCGCCGGATCGCCATATAAAAAATGCGACCGTGCAGGCCCCAGAACATCTCCAGTTCACGCTCTGACAGCGGCACGTCGTCGGCGCTTGGAAGTCCCAGGTCGTGGCGCAGTTCCCGGCAGGCGGGGTCAATAATCTCTCGGCTGACGATTGCAAGATAGCGATTGGTGATGTCGAACGATTTCAGACCCGACGAGACGAAAATCCGCACCCAGTTGTAGTCGAATACGCGCTCGACATATTCGAGATAGAACTGTGTGAGCCTCGATTCGAGAGATTGCGTGCGATCGCGGATGAGCGGCCCCCAGTTGGGATTCCAGCGGCTCAGATAAATGTGCTCGTAGACGCGCTCGACCAGGGCTTCCTTGCTCGGAAAGTGCCGATAGATCGTCGCATGCGTGATCCCCATGCGCTTGGCGAGTTCGCGGGTTTGTCCCTCGAACCCGCGTTCGGCAAAAAATCGGATGGCTTCATCGAGAATGAATTGCTCGCGGTCCGCCGCGCGCATGTTGCGCCGCCGCGGTTGTCCCGCCGCGATCTTTCTGACTGATTTTGCGATCTTTTTGGCCATGGCGTGAATCGGACTTCCAAATCTGCGTCACGCTACCGCAATCCAAAAAAGTGACCAAATGGTCATTTCTGTTGACGAGCCTGCCTCCGGCGTGGTTGGATTAAGTTACCAGATGGTCACAAATCTGGATGGCTGCCTCGAGGGAGGTTTCGTTGAAGGCCAGAGCGTTCAGCTACGTGCGTCCGACGACGGTCGAGGATGCACTCGGCGCATATGCGGGATCGGGTGACGACGCGAGCTATATCGCGGGCGGCCAGAGTCTCGTTCCGGCATTGGCGATGCGTTTGCAGGCGCCGTCACTGCTTGTCGACATTTCCCACATCGATTCCATGAAGGGGATTTCCCTTGATGGAAACTGGCTGCGCATCGGCGCGCTCACCCGGCATTTTGAAACGCTTAGCAACCCGTTGATCCGCGAGCATGCGCCGCTGCTCAGCGAGGCGGCGCCTTATGTTGCGCACCCGGCAATCCGCAATAAAGGCACGTTGGGCGGCAGCGTTGCGCTGGCCGATCCAGCCTCCGAATTCCCGGCGATGATGCTGGCGCTCGGTGCGGAAATGGAAATCGCTGGCCCCTCGGGCACGCGCCGCGTCGCGGCCGATGACTTCTATCTTGACCTTTATCAGACCGCGATCGATCCCGGTGAGTTGCTAGTTGCGTTGCATGTGCCGGTGGTGAAGCCAAACCAGCGCTATGCGTTTGACGAATTGGCCCGCCGCCGGGGCGATTACGCCATTGTGGGCGCCGGTGTGATCGCGTCGTTCGACGGCGACATGGCGAGCGATGCCCGCATCGTATTCATTGCAGTCGGCGCGACTCCGGTTCGCGCGAAGGCTGCTGAAAGCGCATTGATCGGCAACAGGCTTGATGCCGAGACGATCCAGCGCGCTCAGGCCGCGCTTGAGACGGACCTCGATCCGCCGGACGATAAACACATGACCGCGACAATGCGGATGCATCTGGCGCGGGTTGTGCTCGGACGACTGCTTCATCGCGTGATGGAGGCAGCATGAGCGACAAGATGCCGATCACATTGACGATCAATGGAGAGGTGGTGTCGCGCCATGTGTCGCCGCGGGACACGCTGGCGGATTTTTTGAGGCAGGATCTGCAACTCACCGGCACGCATATGGGCTGTGAGATGGGCGCGTGCGGTGCATGCCTTGTGCTTCTCGACGACAAGCCGATCCATGCCTGCCTGATGTTCGCAGTTCAGGCCGATGGGATGACGATCGAGACGATCGAGGGATTGAACGATCGTGGCGCCATCGCTGACATTCAGGAAGCATTTCATCAGCGCAATGCGTTGCAATGTGGTTTCTGCACCGCAGGTGTTCTCGTCACGGCGTATCACTTGCTCAAAGCGGACCTCACGGGCTCGCGTGAGCACATCCGTGACGGCTTGTCGGGAAATTATTGCCGCTGCACCGGATATGAAGCGATCGTCGATGCGATCGAAACCGTGGCACGGGATCGAAGGACAGGTCTGATCAGCGTGCGGGAGGAGGCTGACGTATGAACGCGCCGCTTCACTCGATTGACAGGCCAAATTCCTATATCGGCCGCTCTGTCTCGCGCCCCAACGCGAAACGGCTGCTTGCAGGCCGCGGACGTTACGTCACCGACCTGATGTTGCCGCGTATGCTCCATGCGGCGTTCGTGCGCAGTCCCTACGCCCACGCGCGGATCATTTCTATTGATTCGACCGATGCCAAAGCCATGCAGGGTGTGCGGCTGATCGCGACAGGCGAAGACCTCTCGCGCACCTGCAAGCCATGGCTCGGCGTGCTCGATCATTTCAAGAGCATGAAATCGTCCGAACAATTGCCGCTGCCGCTGGGCAAGGCGGTCTGGGCGGGGCAGGCGATCGTTGCCGTCGTCGCCGACACGCGCGCGCAGGCCGAGGATGCCGCCGAGGCGGTCGTCATCGAGTTCGAGGAAATCGCGCCCGTGGTGGACATCGATGCGGCGCGCGCTGCCGGAAGCGAGATTATCGCGCCGGAACTCGGCACCAATGTCTGTTTCAACACCAAAATCGATACCGGCGGGATCGACGGCATTTTCGCGAGCGCGAAGCATATGGTGGAAGGGGAGTTCACCTTCGGCCGCCATACGGCGGTGACGATGGAGCCGCGCGCGATCGTGGCCGACTACAATCCGAGCGAGCACCACCTCACGGTACATCACGCCACGCAAACCCCGTATCAGTTTCAGGATCTCTACTCCCGGCATTTCGGCGTGCCGGAGGCCAATGTTCGCGTGATCGCGCCAGACATCGGCGGATCGTTCGGCATGAAGCTGCACGTCTATCATGAGGACATGGCGGTGGTCGGCCTGAGCATGATGCTCGGCCGGCCGGTGAAATATGTCGCCGACCGGCTGGAGGCGTTTCTGTCGGATATTCACGCGCGCGATCATCGCGTCCGCGCCCGGCTGGCGATGGACGAAGCCGGGACGATTCTGGCGATGGATGTCGACGATGTGACCGCTGTCGGAGCGTTTTCCAGCTTCCCGCGCACCAGCGTGGTGGAAGGCAATCAGGTGGTCCGCCTGATCGGCACGCCGTATCGGTTCAAGAACTACCGCGCGGAATTGTCGGTGGTGTTTCAGAACAAGGTGCAGACCAGCCAGTATCGTGCGGTCGGCCATCCCATCGCCTGTGCCGTGACCGAGCGGCTTGTCGATATGGCTGCGCTGCGGGCAGGGCTCGATCCCTTCGAGATGCGGGCGAGGAATTTCATTCCCGACGACGCCTATCCGTGCGCTTCGCCCAGCGGGTTCAAGTTCGAGTCATTGTCACACGAAGTCTGTCTCGCGCGCCTCAAGACGATGATGAATTACGATGGCTTGCGCGCCGAACAGGCGGAGTTGCTGAAAAAAGGCATCCGCCGCGGCATCGGCATCGCCGCGTTTGTCGAGATCACGAATCCGGGGCCGGCATTTTATGGCGTGGGTGGCGCGCGCATTTCCGCGCAGGATGGCGCCATCATCAAGGTGACGCCATCGGGCGAGGTACAGTGCCAGATTTCGGTGACGGAGCTTGGTCAGGGTACTGAAACCATTGTCGGCCAGATCGTAGCCGAGACGTTAGGCATCGATCGCGAGCGCGTGAAGGTGATGACGGGGGACACCGATAACACGCCTCATGGCGGTGCGACCTGGGCTTGCCGGGGCGCGGGCATCGGCGGGGAAACAGCGCTGCAAGGCACGAAGAAGCTGAAAGCCAACATTCTCTCCGTCGCCGCAGCGATCTTGCAGGAAAAACCGGAGCGGCTGGATATCCGGAATGGGTACATTGTCGATGCCGACGGCGGCCAGCAGCGCATCGCGCTCGCTGAAGTCGCGCGCATCGTCTATTTCCGTTCCGACACATTGCCGCCGGACACGAATCCCCAGCTTACTGTCGCGCATCATTATGCGCCGCAGGGTTATCCGTTCGCTTTCACCAACGGCATCCAGGGCAGCCTGATCGAACTCGACGCCGAAACCGGTTTCGTCAAGATCCTCAAGCACTGGGTCGTCGAGGATTGCGGGCGCGTCATCAATCCGATGCTGGTCGATGAGCAGATTCGCGGCGGCGTGGTGCAGGGGCTCGGCGCGGCATTCTTTGAAGAATGCCTTTACGACGATAATGGCCAGCTCACCAATGGATCGCTCGCCGATTATCTCGTGCCGATGGCGGTCGAAATGCCGGACATCGAAGTCGCGCATGTCGAGACCCCGACGCATGACACTGAGCTTGGCGCCAAAGGTTGCGGCGAGGCAGGGACAGCCGCAGCAGCCGCCGCTGCGTTGAATGCGGTGAACGACGCGTTGCTGCCGCTCAACGCCACGATCGGGCAAATCCCGATGACGCCGGCGCGCATTCTCCGCGCGCTCGGCCACGAATAAGAAAAGCACACGATCATGAAACACATTGGAGGAGCGAATGACTAACATGAAGCATGGGACTTTCCTTCCGCTCTCGCGCCGCGCCGCCTTGAAGGGGCTTGGCGCTGGTGCGAGTTTTCTTGCAATGCCGTGGGTTGCGCGTGCGCAAACCAGCGACGTCATCAAGATCGGATTTCCGATGCCGCTGACGGGCCCGTTTGCCGCTGAAGCAAAGGACCAGGTGAAGAGCGCGCAGCTTGCGGTCCAGCAGATCAACGACAAGGGCGGCGTCGTCGGCCGTAAGGTCGAACTGCTGGTCCGCGACGACAAGCTCAACGCTGGCGAAGCGGCGACGCGCGCACTGGAGTTGATCGAGAACGACAAGGTGAATGCGATCGTCGGTGCGTTGTCGAGCGCGATCCAGCTCGCAACCAACGAGGTCACGCGTGCCCGTGGCGTGCTTTATATCTCCATCAGCCAGTCCGACAGCATCAACGAGGTGAAGGATTTCAGCAAGTTCACATTCCACGAGGCGCTGAACCCCACCATGACCACCGCGGCCGTGGCGAAGCACACCTTCAAGAAGGGTGCAAAGGTTGCGTATCTCTGCGCCGACTATGCGTATGGTCACGAGATGCTACGCGGGTTCAAACGCGCGGGAGATGCGATCGGAACGGTGACCGTCGGAGAAATCCTGCATCCGATCGGAGCGCCGGATTATTCGACCTTCATTCCACGCATCAGCGCGATGAAGCCGGATATTCTTTGCATCTGCAATTTCGGGCGCGATCAGGCCAACTCGATCAAGCAGGCGGTCGATTTCGGTTTGAAGGACCAGATGAAGATCGTCGTTCCGGTCATCCTGCATAACCAGCGCCTCGCCGTCGGCCCCGACGTATTCGAAGGCATCATCGGCGGTGCAAACTATTATTGGGGGATGGAGGATACGGTTCCGTCCGCCAAGGCTTTCAATGCCGCTTTCCGCGCGGCCAACGGAGGCGCCACGCCGACCGACTATGGCGCCTATGGCTATACCGGCGTGATGTCGTTGTTGATGGCGATGCAGGCCGCCGGCGGCACGGTCACGGAGAAGATGGTCGCCTCGCTGGAGGGGCTGAAATACGACGTCGCCAAGGGACCGCAGTATTATCGCAAATGCGATCATCAGTCGGTGCAGTCGGTTCTCGTTCTGGAGTCGAAAAAGAAGGCCGACATGAAGAGCGATCTCGATCTCTTCAAGATTCTGGCGACCGAACCGGCGTCCGAAAGCGTGCTGCGCAGTTGCGCGGAACTCGGCTTTCCCACCTGACGGTATCGAACGAATGATGGATTTCAGCCTCATTGCCATGCAGTTGTTTTCGGGGATCGCGCTCGGCGCGATCCTCGTGATGGCTGCGCTCGGCCTGTCGATTATTTTCGGCATGCTGGGAGTCGTGAATTTCTCGCATGGCGCCATGTTCATGGTGGGTGCGTATGCCGGATTGTGGGTCGCGTCGCTCACCGGCAGTTTTTGGTGGGGTTTGCTGGTTGCGCCGATTGCCATCGGTGTGTTCGGCATGGCGGTGGAGTTTCTGCTGATCCGTCCGCTTTATGGCCGGTCCGTCGATGATCCGCTGCTGCTGACTTTCGGTCTCGGTTACGTGCTGGTTGAGGCCGTGCGCATTATTTTCGGCAGCGATGGAATTCCATTCCCGACGCCCACGCATCTGCGCGGGGTGGTGAATCTCGGCATCGGCTATTTTCCGATTTATCGGTTGTTCGTGATCGGCGTGGTCGGCGCAATTTTGCTGACGTTGTGGCTGTTGCTGGAAAAGACGAAATTCGGCCTGATCGTGCGTGCAGGGGCTCGCGATCCGCAGATCATGCGGGTGCTGGGTGTTGATATCGGCAAGGTCTGGCTGCTGGTGTTTGGCCTGGGTGTCGGTCTCACGGCGCTTGGCGGCGTGCTTGCCGCGCCGATGCGCACCGTCAATCCCGAGATGGGATCGCTGGTGCTGGCCGAAGCGTTTGTCGTCACCGTGATCGGCGGCATGGGGTCGCTGGCCGGATCTGTGGTCGCGGGGCTGGTTGTCGGCATCGCGGTGAGCATGACATCGTTGATCGCGCCGGAGATGGCGCAGATCGTGATGTTCGCGCTGATGGCGCTCATCCTCCTGATCCGCCCGCAGGGCCTGTTTGGAAAATCGGGCGCTCACGCATGACCGACATCAATCCTGTCGCATCGCCGCTGGCGTCAGCAGAGCGCGCACCGGCGAATCTCACCGTCACAAGCGGATGGCGAGCACGGCTCATGAAATGGCGGGTGCCGCTGTCGATTCTCGCACTCTGCGTGCTGCCATGGGTGTTGCCGTCGAAGGCTCTCGCGGTGAACGTGTTGATCTATGGCGTGGTGTGCGTCGGCTATAATCTGCTGTTCGGTTACACCGGCCTGCTGTCATTCGGCCATGCCGCGTTTTTCGGGGCTGGCGCCTATATCACCGGCATCGCGATCGTGCATTTCGGGTTGCCGTGGTACGCGGCGGTGGCGCTCGGAGTTCTCGGCGGCGGGCTTCTGGCATTGGTGATTGGCGCGCTATCTATTCGCACCCGCGGCATCTACTTTGCCATGGTGACGCTCGCGCTGGCGCAACTCGTCTACTATGTCGCGTTGCAGGCATCGAACTGGACCGGCGGTGAAAATGGTCTGCGCGGCTTCACCGTCAGCAAGATCGATCTGTTCGGTCTTCAGATCAATTTTCTCGATCCGTTGCAAAAATATTATGTGCTGATGGCGTTTGCGGGGCTGGCGCTGTGGTTTGTCTCGCGGATTCTGAATTCGCCGTTTGGAGCCGTCATCGAGGCGATACGCGAGAACGAAACCCGGGCACGGGCCTGCGGCTATAATGTCGAGCGGGCGAAGCTCATGTCGTTCACGCTGTCTGGCCTGATCTGCGCGTTGGCCGGAACGCTATCGGCGATGCATCTGGCCATCGTGCCGCTCGATTCACTGCACTACCAGACCTCGGGCATGATCGTGATGATGACGCTCCTCGGTGGTGCTGGCTCTTTTTTCGGGCCCTTTGTCGGTGCATTGGCGTTTCTGCTGATGGAAGACGTGTTCTCGATCTGGACGTCGCACTGGCAGATCGTCGTCGGCTCGGTGTTCATCCTGTTCGTGCTCTTCCTCCCGAAGGGGATTTGGGGAGCGGTGCTGGCATGGAGGGCGCCGAAATGAGTGAGCACCTTCTTTCCGTCGAGAATATCGGCCGTACTTTCGGCGGTTTCAAAGCCCTTGAAGGGATCACGGCAAATTTCGAGCAGAACAAGGTTACGGCAGTCATCGGGCCGAATGGCGCGGGGAAGAGCACCTTCTTTAATGTGCTGTCGGGTGTTCTGCCGCCATCGACCGGACGCATCGCCTACAAGGGCAAGGACCTCACCGGCACGCCACAGCATCGGTTCGTGCATCTGGGCATCGCGCGCTCATATCAGATCACGAACATCTTTCCGCTCCTCACGGTTCATGAAAACGTGCGCGTTGCAGCGCAGGCGCTGCATTCGCGTTACAATATCTGGACCAATCGTGAGCGATTAAGGGACCTCGATGAGAAGGCCGATGCAGCCTTGAATGCCGTCGGCCTGCATGGGCGACGTGATGCCGTGGCCAAGTTTCTTGCACACGGCCAGCAACGTGCACTGGAAATTGCCGTTGCGCTGGTTGCCGACCCGCAATTGCTGCTGCTCGACGAGCCAACGGCGGGCATGGGGCCGGAGGAAACCAAGGATATGGTTGCTTTGATTGAGCGGCTTGCGGCCGAGCGAACGATTCTGTTGGTCGAGCACAAGATGAAAATGATCCTTGGGCTCAGCGATCGCATCCTTGTGCTGCACCATGGCAAGCTGATTGCCGATGGATCGCCTCAACAGATTCAGTCGGACCCCGAAGTGCGGCGCGTCTACCTGGGGCAAAGTCATGGCTATGCTTGAAGTCAAGAAACTGAATGCCTGGTATGGCGCAAGTCATGTGCTGCATGGCGTGTCGTTTTCTGTCGAGCCGAGCGAGATTGTCGCGCTGGTCGGCCGTAACGGTGCCGGCAAGACAACGACTATTCGCACTGTTATGGGCCTGATGCAGCGTGCCTCCGGGGATGTCGCGTTCGATGGCCGCGAGATCATGCCGCTCGCGGCGCATGAGCGTTTCCGGATTGGCTTGGCCTATGTGCCGGAGGAGCGCCGTATCGTCCCGGGACTGACGGTGCGCGAGAATCTCAAGCTCGGTCTTTTGGCGAGCGACAGGGATATCAATGAGCGCGCCGCAATCGATGAGATCGCGGAAATCTTCCCGCGGCTGAAAGAGCGTCTCGATCAGCAGGGTTCGACCATGTCGGGCGGGGAGCAGCAGATGCTTGCCATCGCCCGCGCGATGATCGCCAAACCGAAGATGATTCTGCTCGACGAGCCATCGGAAGGTATCATGCCGGTGTTGGTCGAGGAGATGGGTGTTTTATTCCGGCGTCTGCGCGACTCCGGTGTGACGTTGCTTCTCGTGGAGCAGAACGTCGAATGGGCGCTGCGGCTGGCGAGCCGGGCGATCATTATCGATCAGGGTGAAATCGTCTACGAAAGCAGCTCAGCGGCTCTCCTTGCGGACAAGGATATTCAGGATCGCTACTGCGCGGTCTGATGTCGCGAATGATTTAAGGAAAATGACATGGAAATGAACGGTAGCGAGCGGATCGCGGCTTCGAAGGAGGCTGTCTGGGCCGCGCTAAACGATCCCGCGATCTTGCAGCAATGCATTCCCGGATGCCAGAAGCTGGAAAAGACATCCGACAACGAGATGACGGCGACCGTGACGCTCAAGGTGGGGCCGGTCAAAGCCTCGTTCAACGGCAAAGTCATGCTGACGGACATCGATGCGCCGAACAGCTATCGCATCACCGGCGAGGGAGCAGGTGGCGTTGCGGGCTTCGCCAAGGGCGGCGCGAATGTGCGTCTTGAACAGGACGCCGACATAACCGTGCTGCATTATGACGTCGATGCGCAAGTCGGCGGCAAGATTGCCCAGCTTGGAAGTCGCCTGATCGATTCAACGGCAAAGAAGCTCGCAGGCGAGTTTTTCACGAAGTTCGGGAATGTTGTGACCGGAACGGCTGGATGAAGGCCTGAGGCGGCAAATCAATGTCCTCTTCTGGTGCGTTCCCGACGTTCGCGTCACGGAGCACAAACAAGATCGTGCCAGAAAATACCAATTGAGGAAGGTAAGACTTCCTCAATTGCACTATCCAGACCCGACATGGATTGTCGCCTTTAAAAGCGGCGCCTCGGTCAATTCAATCGCTGCTGTGTCGTTTGTTCGTACCAGTCAAACGGCTGGTCGGTCATGTTGACCATCACGCTCTTAACTTCAAAGTGGTCCTCGAAAGACTCAGGCCCAAATTCGCGGCCGACGCCTGAAAGCTTGACGCCGCCCCAAGGCGAGGCCGGGTCGAGCCGATGGTGGTCGTTGATCCAGACGATGCCGCATTGCAATGCACTGGCGACGCGATGAGCGCGCGAGACATCCCTGGTGCGGATCGCGGCGGCAAGCCCGAACGGCGAGTCGTTCGCCAGCGCGATGGCTTCCTCTTCACTCGAGAACGGCGTGATCGAGGTGAAGGGACCGAACACCTCTTCCTGGAAGATGCGCATCTTCGCGCTGACGTCCGCAAAAACGGTCGGCTCCACGTAGTAGCCGCCGCTGTTCGACATATACTTCGGAACGCCGCCGCCCGCGACCAGGCGCGCGCCTTCGTCGAGACCGAACTTCACGTAATTCAGCACGCGCTGGCGCTGCTTTTCCGAGATCACCGGGCCGAGTTGCGTGGTGGTTTCGGTAGGATCGCCGATGCGGATGGATTTTGCCTTTTTCGCCAGTTTATCGACGAACTCGTCATAGACGTCCTTATGGACGATCTGGCGGCTGCCGCAGACGCAGGTCTGGCCCGCGCCGATGAAGGCGCCGAACGCGGCATAGTTGACGGCGCGGTCCACGTCGAAATCCGGGAAAGTCAGCACTGGCGTCTTGCCGCCGAGTTCGAGCGTTTGATGCGCGAAGATGCGGCCCGCATGCGCGCCTGCGATTTGTCCGGCTTCGGTGCCGCCTGTCAGAACCAGCTTGTTGTAATCGGGATGTTCGCAAAGCGCCTTGCCGGTGGTCGGGCCAAGGCCGGTGACGATGTTGAAGACTCCGTCCGGGAGGCCTGCTTCGGAGAAAATGCGCGCCAGCGCCAGCGTGGTCAGCGGCGTATATTCGGAAGGCTTGACCACGGTCGTGCAGCCCGAGGCGAAAACCGGCGCAAGACTTTTCGACAAGATCATCAGCGGATGATTGAAGGGCGTGCAGTTGGCGACAACGCCGACCGGCCGCCGCAGCGTGTAGTTGAGATACTCGCCCTCGACCGGGATCACCGCATCGCGCCGCGCAAGCGCCAGACCGGCATTGTAGCGGAAGAAATCGGGCACGCGGCGGAGCTGTGCGCGGGTCTCGTTGACCGGCCTGCCGTTGTTGATGGTTTCAAGCTGATAGAGTTCGTCGAGATTGGCCTCGAATGCATCGGCGAGCTTGTTCACCAGCCGGGCCCGCGTGCGGACCGGCATGCTCGCCCAGTCTTTTCCTTCAAAGGCGCGGCGTGCGCTTTTCATCGCGCGATCGACGTCGCCCGCGGTGCCGTGCGCGATCCTGGCGATGATGTCGCCGGTGGCCGGGTTGTGGACAGCAAGCGTCTCGGAGGTTTCGCCAGCCACCTCGCGGCCGTCGATGAAAAGTCCGTGTGTTTCGATATTTTTTGCAGATTGCGGGTTCGCTTGGACAGACATGTAACCTCCGATGGTACGCACTATGCTTGCAGCACAGCCCATTCGAGAGCTGCGCTGAAACGCTTCACTGCCGCGGTGACGTGTTTTTTCAGCAGGTTGGCGGCAAGGCGCGAATTGCGCGCCTGCAATGCCGTGATGATGGCGCTGTGTTCCTCGACAAGCTTGTCGGGGTTATGCCCGCGCAAGGAGGCGACGCTCATCCGGGTGAGGCGGTCGGCCTCCTCGATCAGGTCGCAGGTTGTGCGCGTCATCCGGCCGTTGCCGGAACATCGCGCGAGCGCGCAGTGAAAGTCGCGATTGTAGACGATGAATTCGCTTTCGGACTTGCCGTGAAAATGGCGGAACCGGTCCAGGGCCTTCAACTGTTCGTCGCTGGCGTTCTTCGTGGCTTCGACGATACACGCGACTTCGAGCGCGCAGCGGAATGTGAACATGTCGCGTGCGTCTGTCAGCGAGATCGGGGACACGCGATAGCCCTGACGCGGCATGACGGTCACGAGTCCGTCGCGCACGAGATGCTGAAGGGCTTCGCGGACAGGCGATTTGCTGACCTCGAATTGCTGAGCGAGCTCCTGTTCGCGCAGGTCGGTGCCTGGCGGCAGCTCGCAGGTGAGGATGCCGCGCTTCAGCTCGTCGTAGATTCGTGTCCCGTGCATGACGGCCGGAGCCAAGGTTTGATCGCTCATGTTTAGTCTTCTAAGATATTACGACATTGCCGTAAAGGGCATTTGCCTTGATAGGCTGGCGGTGGCTGTTGAGGATAAATTCAGGCGTATCATTTTGATTCATATTATAAAAATGTATGATCTGCAAATAAGTCAAAAGGGATCTGTGCTTTGATCTTGACTCATTTCGAGGCAAAGTGACATCTTACAAAAATCAAAAAAATAGAAATATGATACGTCAGAATTAGTCGGGAGCGAAAACGATGATGCGGTCAAGCGTTCTGGTTTCAGCGGCCGTGGCGGCTCTGCTGGTGTGCACTCTGCCGGTCGAGGCTGCGGACACCGGCCCGCTCAAGGTCGGTTTTCTGACGGTTCGATCGGGCGCGCTGGCCGCCGGCGGCCGGCAGATGGAAGAAGGGCTGAAGCTCTGCATCGACGAGCATCACGGCGAAATGGCCGGCCGCAAGATCGAGGTGATTACCGCCGATACGGCAGGGCAACCCGCAGTGACCAAGACCAAGGCGCAGGAACTGGTCGAGCGCGACGGCGCTCAGGTTCTGATCGGCCCGCTTGCCGCATTCGAGGCTCTCGCCATCGACGAATATATCCGGCAGACCAAGACACCGATCATCTCGCCTTCGGCAGCCGCGGAAGATCTCACCCAGCGTAAACCCAACCCGTGGTTCGTGCGCGCGGTCGGCACATCGGCGCAGCCGTATCATCCGTTCGGGGAGTATGCCGCCAGGGAGCTGCACTACAAGAAGATCGCGATCATCGCCGACGACTTTGCGTTCGGCCATGAAATCGCGGCGGGCTTCCAGCGCACGTTCGAGCAGAACGGCGGCAAGGTGGTTCAGAAGCTGTGGTCTCCGCTCAACACCGCGGAGTATGGCACCTACATCACGCAGATCGACCCGGGCGTCGATGCTGTTTTCGCGGCTTTCGCCGGCGGCAACGGCATCAAGTTCCTCAGCGAGTACAAGAATTACGGAATGCAGAAGCCGGTGCTCGGCTCCATGACCACGGTGGATGAAGGCATCCTCAAGCGCATGGGCGATGAGGCGCTCGGGGTCATTTCCGCGGGCTGGTACAGCGCCGCGACCGATACGCCGACTAACAAGAAATTCGTCGCGGCGATGCGCAAGGCTTACGGCGCCGATCCCGGCTATTATTCCGTTGGCGCCTATATGGCCTGCCAGTTCCTGAACAACGCGCTTGAGGAGGTGAAGGGCGACACGTCGAACAAGGAGGCTTTCATGAAGGCCTTGCGCAACGTCAACATCACCGACAGTCCGTATGGGCCCGTGAAGATCGACGAGTATGGCCAGCCGCTTCTCGACATCACCATCCGCAAGGTCGAGAAGAAGGATGGCCGGTTGCAGAATGTCGTCATCAAGACCTATCCGGCCGTGAGCCAATTCTGGACCTACGGTGCGGAGGAGTTCCTCAAGAGTCCGGTTTATTCACGCGACTGGACGCCGGCGAAGTAATTCGCGCCGCCGGGAGGGATTCGCATGAATTTCTGGATCATCCAGGGTCTGAACGGTTTGGCATTCGGATCCCTTCTGTTCATTCTGGCGTCCGGTTTCTCGCTGATTTTCGGCCTCATGCGGATCGTCAATCTCTCGCATGGCGCTTATTTCATGCTCGGCGCCTATGTCGGCCTGTCCGCAATCGAGGCAGGGGCCAATTTCTGGGTTGCCATTCTGCTTGGCGGCGTGGCGATCTGCACCCTCGGCACGCTGATCGAACGGTTCGTCCTGCGCCGCCTGAACGGGCAGCCGTTGGCGCAGGTGCTGGTCACGCTCGGCATCGCGTTCATCATTGCCGACGCCTGCGTCTGGATCTGGACCGGCGATCCGCGGCGGGTGCCGATGCCCTCGGAACTGACCGGCGCGTTCCGCGTCGCGCATCTCGCGTTTCCGATCTATCGTTTGTTCGTGATCGGGGTGGCGTTCGCGCTTGCAGCTTCGCTCTGGTTTTTGCTCGAGCGCAGCCGTCTTGGCGCAATGATCCGCGCGGGCGTCGATGATCTGGCCATGGCGCGCGCCATGGGAATCCGGACATCGTTGTTGTTTTCGGTGGTGTTCTGCCTCGGCTCCGCGCTGGCGGGCGCGGGCGGTGTGCTGGCGGGGCCGATCCTGTCGGTCTATCCCGGCCTCGATACCGACATGTTGCCGCTCGCGCTGGTGGTGGTGATCCTGGGCGGCGTCGGCAGTCTGCTCGGCGCGTTCGTTGGCAGCCTGATTATCGGCTTCATCTACAGTTACGGACAGGCCCTGTTTCCGGATCTTGCCTATATGATCCTGTTCCTGCCGATGGTTCTGGTACTGACATTGCGGCCGACCGGCCTGTTCGGAAGACAGGCCATTTGATGCGGACGCCGACCTTCCATTGGATGTTGTGGCTGCTCGGGCTGGCCGCGTTGCTGGCGTTGCCATGGCTGGTGACGTCCGAATACTACATCAACATCGCCAGCCAGATCGTGATCGCGGCGATTCTTGCGCTGAGCCTTAATCTCCTGATCGGCTTCGGCGGCATGATCTCGCTGGGGCATGCGGCCTATCTCGGGGTTTCGGCCTATCTTGCGATCTACCTGACGGCACAAGCAGGATTTGGCCAGCTCTCGGGAGCCTTGATCGCCATCGGTGGCACCACCGCGCTGGCGATGCTGTTCGGCTATCTCTCGCTGCGTGCATCGGGGCTCGGTTTCCTCATGATCACGCTCGCGCTCGGTCAGATCCTCTGGGGCATCGCTTATCGCTGGGCGAGTCTCACCGGCGGCGACAATGGCCTTGGTGGAATGAAGCGGCCGCATCCGTTCGGCCTCGACCTCACACATCCGGCGATCTTCTATTACTTCGTATTGTTTTTCCTCGGTCTCGCGCTCTGGTGCATTGCGCGCTTCATTCAGTCGGGGCTCGGCCAAAGCTTGCAAGGCACGCGCGACCAGCCGCGCCGCATGCGCGCGCTAGGCTATAATGTGTGGCTGATCCAGTGGCTGAGTTTCGTCTTTGCAGGATTCTGGGGCGCAGTCGCGGGATTGCTCTATGCCTACTATCACCAGTTCGTCAGCCCGCAGACGCTGCATCTGACGACATCGGCCGAAGCATTGCTGATGGTGATCGCGGGAGGCACCGGTACGCTGTTCGGCCCCGTGGTCGGCGCGGCTCTGGTGGTGATCCTCAAGAACGTCGTCAGCGCCTACATCACGCGCTGGCTGATCCTGCTCGGGGCCATCTTCGTCGCTATCGTCCTGTTCATGCCTGAGGGGCTGCTGCCGGGGCTGGCTGGCTGGATGCGCCGGATCAAGGAGCGGTTGCACGGAGGCAGGAAGGCAACTGGCGCATCCGCCATCACCAAGGATCGCGTGCTATGACGATTCCGGTTCTGGAAGTGAGCGGACTCTCCCGTTTCTTCGGTGGATTGCCGGCGGTGCGTGACATCTCGATGCGCGTGACGGCCGGTGAGCGGCGGCTGTTGCTGGGTCCGAACGGGGCAGGGAAGACCACGTTCTTCAACCTTATCGCCGGCGATTTTCCGCCTTCACAGGGAGAAATCCGAATTTTCGGAGAGAACGTGACGGGTAAGTCCGCCAACCAGCGCACTCATCTCGGCATGGCGCGGACCTACCAGATCATCACGCTGTTTCCGAAAAACACGCTGCTCCACAATGTTGTCATTTCACTCGTGGGATTGCGGAAGCTGCGGTTCAATCCATGGTCCGACCTGAGGCGGCAGGCCGCGCTCTGGGACGAAGCACGGGCAACGCTCGCGCTTGTCGGCCTCGATCATCTGGCCGAGCGGACTGTGATGGAAACCAGTTATGGCGAACGGCGCCGGCTTGAGATTGCCATGGCGCTGGCGCAAAAGCCGAGGCTTCTTTTGCTCGACGAACCGCTGGCCGGTTTGTCCGCGGATGAACGAAAGGATGTCCAGCGCCTTCTGCAATCTATTCCGCGCGACGTGACCATCGTCATGATCGAGCACGACATGGATGTGGCGCTTGCCTTTGCCGATGTGATCACGGTGATGCAGCACGGCCAGGTGGTCGTGGAGGGGAGCCGCGCTGACGTCGTCGCCGATCCCAAGACGCGAGAGGTGTACCTTGGACACTGACGCGCTCACCATCAGCGGCCTGAATGCGTTCTACGGCGAAAGCCATGTCCTGCATGACCTGTCGTTCAGCGTGAAGAAGGGACAGGTGCTGGGATTGCTCGGGCGTAACGGCGCGGGCAAGACGACATGCATCAGCGCCATCATGGGACTGGTCAAGGCGAAGGCGTCGCGCATCGACCTGTTCGGTCAGCCGATCGGGGGGCTGTCGCCGGAATCCATTTCGCTGAAGGGTGTTGGTCTGGTCCCGCAGGGCCGGCGGATTTTTCCGTCGCTGACGGTTTATGAAAATCTCACGGTCGCCGCGCGAAAAGGTTATGCCGAAAATGGCGCGGGATGGGGACTGGAACGAGTCTACGCCACCTTCCCGCGATTGTCGGAACGTCAGCAGCAACTTGCGGGATCGTTGTCCGGCGGCGAGCAGCAGATGCTGGCGATTTGCCGCGCTCTCATGACCAACCCTCGCCTGGTGCTGTTCGACGAGCCCTCGGAAGGGCTGGCGCCACAGATCGTGGCGGAGGTCGCGGAAATCCTGAAACAGCTGAGTGAAAGCGGACTGTCGATCGTTCTGGTCGAGCAGAACATCAAGCTCGCGCTGGAAATCGCTGATGAGGTGATCGTGCTCAACACGGGCTATGTCGCGCATGCTGGTAACGCAGCCTCACTCCGTTCCGACGATCGTCTGGTGGAGCAACTGCTGGGTATTTATTGAGAGGGTGAATGATGAAATCGGTACGCTTGCAGGGAGATGACGGGGTGCTTGACGTTGGCGAGGAGGGCTCCGGAAAGCCCATCGTTCTATTGCACTCGTTGCTCGCAGACCGCGCGGTGTTTGACGCGATCGTTCCTCTGCTTGCAAGGGAGCGGCGCGTCATCGTTCCCGATTTGCCGGGCTTTGGTGGCTCATCGTCGGCCGGCGCGACGATCGAGGGCATCGCCGACAGGGTTGCGAGCCTATTCGACGCGCTCAAGCTCGGCACGGAAGCCGATGTGCTGGGCAACGGCTTTGGTGGCTTCATTGCGAGCATGCTTGCCATTCGTCACGGCGACAAGTTCGATCGGCTCGTTCTGGCCGACACCGGCCTCGCCTTCACGCCGGAAGGCAAGCAATCGTTTTATGCGATGGCCGACCGTGTTCGCCAAAGCGGCATGGAAGCCATCGTCGATGTTGCGATGAAGCGCCTGTTCCCCGACGACTTCATCGCAACTCATCCCGACATCGTTGCCGGGCGTAGAAGCGCACTGGTCAAAACCAATCCCGAATTCTTTGCCGAAGCCTGTCATGCCCTCGCGGGACTGGATCTGACCGCTCAAATCGGCACCATCCATAACCGCACGTTGGTCGTGGTCGGCGAACTCGACACGGCCACGCCGCCGGAGATGTCGCGGGCGCTGGCTGCGGCTCTTCCCGGAGCCAAACTGCTGGAAATTCCCGGGTGCGGTCACGCTCCTATGGTGCAGGAGCCGGAAACTTTCGTGAGGGCGATCTCCGGTTTTCTGGCCTGAAGAGTGCGGCGGATCTCAGAGCCGGCGCATAGACTTTGGGAGTGTTGGTGATGCCGGAAGTGTGGATGTGAGGACCCCTGAAATTATTGGCTCGGTAACTCAAGCCTTTTTCACGAATTCCGATTTCAGATTCATCGCGCCGATGCCATCAACCTTGCAGGCGATGTTGTGTCCGTCTGATGTCTCTATCACGCGGATGTTCCGAACTTTAGTGCCGCCCTTGATGGTCGATGAGGCACCTTTGACCTTGAGGTCTTTAATCACGATGACACTGTCTCCATCCACAAGCACGTTGCCGTGTGCATCGCGTACGGTTGTGTCATGTAAAGTATCTGCGTCCGACCCGAGGCTTTCGGCATTCCACTCATGGCTGCATTCCGGGCAAACCCATAGACCCCGGTCCTGATAGATGTGTTCGGAATTACATTTTGGACAGTTCACCACACCGTTCATTCTCAACCCTGCGCGCCTGGTAATTTTACGGACTCAACTACTCTTTTTATCTGCCGCACGGAAGGGCCATCATGACCGCGTTCAACTAGCCATTTTGACCTGTGTTTCTACACAGAAGGATTTATCGTTCGCACGGCTTGCCAAGGCGCGCCTCGGGTTTCGGGGCCAAGCGGATGCGGACTGGCTATGAAACATCGTATCCGTGAGGGATGACAGGCGGGTACGCGCCATTCAACACTCGTCGTCGTCCCCATCGGCGTCGCCGCGGATAAGCGATAATTTGGTTGGCTCTTCGATCTCGTAGCGCAACAGTTTGGCGCGCAGGCCGACGCGGGATAATCCGAGTTCCTCCGCCGCGCGCGATTTGTTGCCGCGGTTGCGGATCAGCGTCTCGCGGATGATCCGGGCCTCCATCCTTTCGACGCGGCTGCGCAGCAGGCCACCTTCACTGATGAAGCGATCCACCAGCGGCTCCGGGGAAGAAGTGGCGCCATCGGCCCGCAGGATATGGGGCTCGATGAGTTCGGGACCCAGCACTCGGCCTTCCGCGAGGATGACCATCCTTGTGATCTGGTTTTCGAGTTCGCGGACGTTGCCGGGCCATGGGTAGGCACAGAGCCGGTCGAGCGCTTCGTCGGTGAAGCCGGAAATCTTGATGTCGTGTCGTGCCGTCACCCGTTCCAGCATGGCATTGGCGAGTGCTGGAACGTCGCAAATCCTTTCCCGGAGCGGGGGAACGGAAATCGGCGAAATCGCCAGGCGATAGTAGAGGTCTTCGCGGAATTTCCCCGCCGTCGCCTCGCGCGAGAGGTCGCGGTTGGTGGCGGCGATGACGCGGACATTGACCTGTTGAGTGCTGTTGCTGCCCACGGGCCGGATTTCGCCCTCCTGCAAAAACCGCAGCAGCTTGACCTGGAAGGCTTGCGGAATGTCGCCGATCTCGTCGAGGAAGATCGTGCCCTCATGCGCCTGCTCCAGCAGGCCGATGCGGTGCGCGTGGGCCCCGGTGAAAGCTCCCTTGCGATGGCCGAACAATTCGCTCTCGAGCAGTTCGGAAGGGATCGCGCCGCAATTCACCGCATGGAACGGCTTGTCCGAGCGAAGGCTGCAATAATGGATGGCGCGGGCGATCAGTTCCTTGCCGGTGCCGGTCTCTCCGAGGATCAGCGCCGGCACGTCGAAGCCCGCGATGCGCGCCGCCATATCGCATACCGCATTCAGCGGAGAGGTGGGGCTGCGGATGATATTGTCGAAATTGAAACCGTCGCGAAGCTGGCGGCGCTGCTCGTCGAGGCGGTTCTGGACCGAGGGGCCGAGCAGCTTGAGCTCGACCGAAAGGCGGTCATGCTCACGCTGGAGCTTGTAGAGCTGCGTGCCGTTCTTGAGCACCAGCATCAATTCTTCGGGATGCCATGGCTTGGAGATGAAGTGATAGATGCCCGCCTCGTTGACGAGGTTGATGATGTCGTTCGGGTCGGTATATCCCGTGATGATGACGCGCATGACCTCGGGCCAGCGCCGGCGTGCCTCGCTGAGAACCTCAAGGCCGGACATCCCCGGCATGCGTTGATCGCACAGGATGACCTGAATCCACTGGTTTTCGAGGACCGACAGCGCCTCGGGGCCGCTATTGGCGGTGAAGACCTCGAAATCATCCTCCAGCGTGCGCTTGATGGCCTCGACGGATAATTGTTCGTCATCGACGACAAGAATGGCGGGAAGCGGAACGGTGTCGGCCATTGTCAACGCTGCTCCGGTATTGCGGTTGCTTTGGCCCGGCGCCTGCGAAGGGATTCACGGCGGGCGGCGATCCAGTCGAGCCATTTGCCCATGCCATCCCCGGTCCGCGCCGAAATGCGGATGATCTCGATGTCGGGATTGATGCGCCGCGCATTCGCCTCGCACTGCGCCATGTCGAAATCGACATGCGGCGCGAGATCGGTCTTGTTGAGCAGCATGAGCGATGCCGCGGCGAACATATGCGGATATTTCAGCGGCTTGTCTTCGCCTTCGGTCACCGCCAGCACGACCACCTTGCTGTCCTCGCCGAGATCGAATCCGGCGGGGCAAACGAGGTTGCCGACATTCTCGATGAAAACAAGACCGAGATCTTTCAGGCGCAGGCGATCGAGCGCATCGCTGACGACGGCGGCATCGAGATGGCAGCCGGTCCCGGTGTTGACCTGAATCGCGCGAACGCCGGTTTCCCGGATGCGGGCGGCATCGTTGTCGGTCTCCTGATCGCCTTCGATCACGCCGGTGCCATTGTCTTTCATCCGCCGCAGCGTTTCGACCAGCAGGGTGGTCTTGCCGGAGCCGGGGCTGGAGACGAGATTGAGCGCGAGAATACCCTTTTCTTCCAGTTGCCGGCGGTTTCTGCCGGCGATCTCGTTATTCCGCGCAAGAATGTCGGTGCCGATCTTCACCAGCCGCCGCTCGGGGGCAATGGCGCTCCGCACTCCGGAGGCCGTCGTGCTGTCGCAAACAGCGTCCATCAGAGCACCTCCAAATCCTTGATGCGAAGCTCATCGCCGCCGGTGACCCGAAGCCGGCCGCCGCCGCATCGCGGGCATTGTCCAGCCTGATGATCGATCTCCACGCTGGCGTTGCAGTCGAAGCACCAGGCGCGTCCGGGCAGGTCGATAATGTCGAGAGCCGCTCCCTCGGCAACGGTGCCGCGCGCGGTGACGTCGAATCCGAACAGCAGGGCTTGCGGCTCGACTCCGGCAAACCGGCCGATTTCGATGCGGACCCGCGTGACGCGCGAAAACCGGTTGCGGCCGGCTTCGTCCGCGATCAGTCCGACAAGACTCTGGCAAATAGACATCTCATGCATCGCATTTGGTCCGGGCTCTCCAGATCACCGGCAGACAAGGATCGGCGCAGGTCAGTGCGATCCTGATCCGGTCGCCGCGTTCGGCGGGTGATCCCGTCGCTGCCGACTGGAGCAGTCTTTGAAGGAACGCGCCGCTCCCGACCATGCTATCCGTTGGCGTGGCGATGCGGTAGTCCTCGATCAGTCCGTTTCGCAGCCGCACATGGTGAAGCAGCCGTCCGCGCGCGGCTTCGGCCCAGCCCCGGCCGTCGTCGCTGCGGCCATAGCGGGCGCCCGGACTGCCCGAAGCGATTTCCTCGATCAGCAGGGCGGCTTCGATCAGGCGCGCCGCCATTCGGGCAAAAAGAGTGATGCCTTCTCGCTTTATAATGGCGCGCATGGCGGGATGATGCACGATCCGGCTGATGAAGGTCGGATCGGGCTCCGCGTCGATGCGCCCGGCCGATTTTTCCCACTGAGCTGCCCGTGCGAGATATCTCGCGGGGGCGCTTTCACCAGTCTGGAGCCAGATATCGAAATTATCCAGAACCTCGACGGCGCGAGAGGCGAACAGGGCATGTTCGAGGTCGCGGATGCGTGCGCCGGAAAGCATGGCGAGACCCGCGAGATCGGACGTGCGCGGCGTTTCCTGAAGCGCCAGCGGCCAGTCGCGCAGCATCACGAGCGCATGCTCGCGCAACGTCTCGGATGCGATGGCGGTGTGCGTGTCCGCCGCGGGTGACAGATCCATCGCCATTGCCGCCGCAGCGCCCTGAGCCGCCGGACAGAGATTGAAGATAAGCGGCATCAGCCGGATCGCGTCGGCGCAGCGCCGCCCGACAAGCAAATGCGAGGTGGCAAGCGCGCCCTCGATCGAGACGGAGAATCTTGTTTCGCCGCCGGCATGATGTTCGCCTATCGTCAAAACCTGCGTCACGGGGAGGCCGGGTCGGAGGATGAGGCGGCGAGCCCTCCGCTGATAAGGGCCCGGCGGCTTGGGTTCGCAGGCAGGACGATGGTGCGCGCATCGTCCGGCGGGTTCGCGAGGGCGGCCTCGCGCTCCGCGGCGCTGGCGAGTTCGTTTTCCCGCATGGCGCTGATGTCGGCGGCGCGATCGGTGTCCTCGTCGCGGTTGCCTTCGTCGAATAGCCCGGCGATCGCCGCGCGGGCGACGTCGGTGGCCTGAAGCTGGCTGGCGAATTCCGACATCGAGGAGAACAGCGAGCAGGCGAAATAGCTGCCGGCCGGCGGGCGGTTGTTGAAGATGAATTCGTAGATGCCGGACGGAAATGCGAAGTTGCGTTTCGTGCCGATGCGAAGCTGCGACCAGTCTTCGTCGGCGGCGGGCAGCACCACGATGTTCATGCACCAGGGCATCAGCAGGATGCCGACGATGCGGTTCTCCCAGATCCGAAAGCCGACCGCCTCGACATTCAGCGAATTGTTGCTGAACGGCGTGTCACGCATCTTGGTGTTGAAGACCTGCCGGAACGACTCGACCAGTTGTCCGGGTTTCTCCGCGAGATCGCGGGCGAGAGGGGATTCCGGCGCGGACGGGGCGCCGGAATCGATCACCATGAACTGGTCGCGTGCGCCGTCGCATTGCGGGCAGCGCCAGTCCATCGGCAATGCCGAGAACGGCGTGCCGGGCTGGATTTGCCGCATCTCGTCCCCGACCGCCGGGTCGTAGCTGTACCAGCAGATCTTGCATTCCAGAATCGCGGCATCGTCGATCTTGGCGGCATCTCCGAGAAACGAGCCTTCAAAGCGGGCGGAGGTCATGCGATCGCCTCCGCGACCTCGGCGATCCGCGTGGCGGAATCGCGGATGTCCTCCACCGCAGCGCAGGCCACTTCCGGGATATCGGAAATCTCGATGGTGTCGAGGATCAGGGCGTCCTGCGAATTGTAGTACCGCACCCGCCAGACATCCGGATATCCGGTGCCTTCAATGCGGCAATTGCCATAGCCGCGCGACAGGAACCTGATCCGGCCGGCCCCCAGCGCGGCGGCGAGATAGTCGAGGTCCTCTGGCGTATGCGGCATCAGCGTGAGGTTCACCACGTGCGGCGGGTCCCCGCGGCGGCGCTTGGCAATCTGCTCGGTGATCTCGGCGAGCAGGAACGGACCGTTGACCACGCCGGGCGCGGGCATCGGCGGCGAAGGCGGCGTGACGGACGCGCTCACAAGCGCGATGCTGGGAACTGCGCCGATCTCGATATGCTCGCGCATGTCATCGCCGAGGGAGCGGATGCGCCAGATTCCGGCGAAAACCGATTCCTGCGCCTCGATGCGTGGAAGCGTATCGGCCAGCATCGCGACTTCGCCTTCACCGAGCGCATCGGCGAACACCTTGGCGTTTTGCGCATCGAGCGCCGGCAGATCGAATCGAAGATTTCCGCGCTGCTCGCTCCAGCTTGCGGCGGCCGCGGCCAGCGCGTGCAGCGCATCCGTCGCCGGACGTATTTTTTCCGGATCATCGACCAGCGGAAAATGCGGCTCGAACGTCCGCATGCCCGAGGGCATCGCGAGATAGTTGAGATCCTCGCCATCTTCCTCCGAAGGCTGGCTGCCCGGCCCGAATCCCGTGGGCGGCGTGGTGAAGCTGTAAGCCATGGCTGTCCTTCCTATTGCCGGGTGACGGCGGGTTGCGGGCGGTCCAGAATCGATTTGATCTCGCTGAGATAGTCCGGCCAATCGCGAACTTTCGGCACCGCGCCGATCAACGCGCCGTCGCGCAGGAACAACAGCGAAGGCGTCGGCCACACATCGTAACGCTCGCGCAGCGACTGCTCGATCGCACGGTCCACCACCGCAGCCTTGAAACGATACTGAAAGGCCTGCACGAGTTCGGGCAGGATGGCGGCAACGTCGTCGGTCTCGAGATTCTTCGCGGGATCACCGGTGAGGAAAACAACATATTCGCCCTTGGCGGACATGAAGTCGTCGCAGTTCGTCGCGCCGAGCAGCGGGTAGCCGAGATCGCGGGTCAGTCTGTCGATGGCTTTCGACATCTTAATCTCCTACTGTACCGCATTGCCGCGGCGGATGTGTTCGAGATGGGGCGGAAGCACCGGTTCGCGGTCGTCCAGATCGGGAAACAGTCCGGTGATGTCGTCGCCGTCCGCGGCGGCGGACAGGCTGCGCAGGGCGCTACAGATCAATGCGGCTTCATCGTCCTCGAGCAGGCGACGGGCGGTGCCGAGAAACACCAGTAGCCATCGTCCGGGCGCGACCGCGCCGACGAGGCGAATGTCCACGCTCTGCCGCGCATCCGATGTTTCGCTCACGCAGGTTGCGGTGAATTCGCCGGCGGACAGAACTTTCATGGGAATGCCGATGCACATGTCAGGCGTTCCAGTCCGACAGGAAGCGTTCGTCTCCGGTGCGGCAAGCCGTGAGTTCGCTGGGGCGGCCTTCCTCATAAAGGTCCCGCTCGAGCGCGGAGGGGCCGAGTTCGTCGGCGGCGATGACGCGCCGATGTACCGGCACGTTCAGCCGTTGCAGTTCGGCAAGAACGGCGGCGATCGCGTCGTCGATGCGCGAGACGACCAGCGGGCGGAGCGACCCGCCATAATCCTCGATCATCTCCGGTTGCAGGCCGACCAGAAGAATGCGCTGCGGTGTCCAGCCGAGCATCTTCGCGGTGATCAGCACTTCCTGAAAGCCGGCCTGATGCAGCGATACTTTTTTCGCGCCCATGAAGGCCGGGACATTGTCGTCCTCGACGAGCTTCAGCGTGCCGGGCGGCAAGCCGTAATCCACGGCGTCGAGAATGATCAGGACCGAACTGTTCTGGACGTGAGGCAGCAGGAAAATGCCCTGCGTGCCGCCATCCATCACGGTGACGTTGTCGGGGAAGGCATATTGCCGGTGCAGGCGTTCGACCGCGCGCACCCCGAACCCTTCATCGGCCCACAGGACGTTGCCGATTCCGAGAATCAGAACCGAAGATTCTGTACTCAAGCGTTCCTCCCGCCGGCATCGAGGCCGGTTCTTTGAATTGTCAAAATCAAGAACCGTGCCATTTCGGCTTGTTGGGAGAGTCATTTGATTTCAATAACTTAGAATAATCCCAAAAATAGCCTGCCGATCAGATGGAAGCTTGTCTGTCAAGAATCCTTCCATATGGAATCTATTCTTCCAGCTCTGCGAGCGAATAAAAAAAAGGCAGCCACGAGGGCTGCCTAAGGCGGGGTGGGGTTGGGCGGGTTCAGGCTGGGTCGTCATCCTTGAAGGTGCGGTGTCCCGAGATCATCGTCGAGACGATGCTCTGGCGGGACATGATGTCTTCGCGGATGGCGACGTAGATGTGGATGATCACGAAGGTCAGGATCCACCACATGCCGAGACGGTGCAGCGTGTGGACGTCGAAACTCTGACCGACCAGCGGGATCACCCAGCCGAACAGGGTGTCCTGCCAGCTTCCCCGCTGCGAGCCTTCCGCATAGAGCGCAAAGCCCGTGATGATCATGAACAGCGTACCGGTCGTGATGAAGATAAACATCGCGATCTGTGCCAGCGGGTTGTGGCCGACATATTTCTTCGGCCGCTTCTCGATGAAGAGATACCAGCGCAGTTCGAACAGGATCTCCTTCCACCAGTGAGCGCTCGTGAGCGGCAGCCGGAAAAGCTGCCGCGCATGGTGATTGCCGACGAACGACCAGTAGAACCGGAATAAGAAGCCGATCGCGAGGATATATCCGGCCGTGAAGTGGGTGAACCGGATATAGCCCATCAGGAAGTTCGCGCTGGCCTCGCCCGGCATCGTCGGCAGGGGTCTGCCGATGAAGAAGCCGGTGAGGGCGAGCACGAGGATGGCGATGGCGTTGATCCAGTGCCACAACCGGACCGGGGCTTCGTAGACATACACGGATGTCTGTCGTGAGCCCTCGACCAGTTCATGACTTTCCGTCTGGATGACGCCGCCACGTCCGATGTCGGTGATATTGCTCATGGCTGCCTCCTATCGCACGGTGACTTTCGCGAGGTTCTCGCCGTCTTCGCTCATGACGTGAGTGGAGCAGGCGAGGCAGGGGTCGAACGAGTGCAGCGTGCGCAGGATTTCGACGGGCTCCTCCGGACGCTCCATCGGCGTGTTCATCAGCGAGGCTTCGAACGCTCCGATATTGCCGGCCGGATCGCGCGGCGATCCGTTCCAGGTGGTCGGCACGATGCACTGGTAGTTGGCGATCTTGCCGTCCTTGATCCTGATCCAGTGACCGTTGGCGCCGCGAGGCGCGGCGACGAGGCCGAAACCCTTGGCTTCCTTCGGCCAGGTGGATGGGTCCCACTTCTCGACGTTGGCGGTGGAGGAATCGCCAGCCTTGATGTTGCCGATCAGCTCCTTCCAGTCGTCCAGCATCATCGCTGCGCAGTAATGGGCCTCGAGCGCGCGGGCGAGGGTGCGGCCAATGGTGGAGGGCAGCGCCTGCTTCGCCGTGAGGTTGGTGCCAGCCAGCTTGTTGAACGCCGCGAGCGAGGAATTCACCTGCTCGATGACGTACTGGTTGCCCTGCGCGTAGTTGAGGATGTAACGCGACAACGGACCGACCTCGACGGCGTTGCCGCGCCAGCGCGGCGACTTGATCCACGAATATTTCGCGGCTTCGTCGAGCTGCTTGATGTCGGTGCGCGTACCCTTGGCGTTGGGGCCGAGCGCGTAATTATGCTCGGTGACGCCATCCCACGGGTGCAGGCCCTTGGCTTCGTCCGGGTATTTGTACCAGGAGTGCGCGACGAATTCCTGAATCTGCTCGGGATCGGCCGGATCGATCGGAAACACCTCGTTCCAGTTGCCGTTGAGGATGACGCCGCCTTTGAGCTGATCGGTCGACTTGTTGTAGTTGACCTTCGGATAGTCGCCGTAATCCATGACGTTGGTGGCGGACAGGCCGCCGCCATAGAGCCAGCCCTTGTAGAACGTGGCGATGGCGACGACGTCGGGGATGTAGACGTTCTTGGAGAACTCGTACGCCTCCTCGATGCGCGCGCGCACGAAGTTGAGCCGTTCCATGTTCAGTGGCGCGCCCGCCGCGAGATCGCCATCCATGTTGATGGCGCAGGGAACGCCGCCGACCATGAAGTTCGGATGCGGATTCTTGCCACCGAAGATGGTGTGGATCTTGACGATCTCCTTCTGGATGTCGAGTGCCTCCAGATAATGCGCCGTGGCCATCAGGTCGGCTTCCGGAGACAGCTTGTAGGCCGGGTTGTCCCAATAGCCGTTCTTGAAGATGCCGAGCTCGCCGGATTCCACGAAGCGCTTCAGGCGGTTCTGGATGTCGCGGAAATAACCCGGCGACGACATCGGATGGTTGGGGCCGACCAGTTGTTGCAGTTCCGAGGTGGCTTTCGGATCGGCCTTCAGCGCGTTGACCGGATTGACCCAGTCGAGCGCGTGCAGGTGATAGAAGTGCACGACGTGATCGTGCCATTGCAGCACCTTGGCCATGATCTCGCGGATCAAGTGCGCGTTATGCGGGATGCGGATGTCGAGCGCGTTCTCCACCGCGCGCACGGAGGCGAGCGCGTGGCAGCCGGTGCAGACGCCGCAGATGCGTTCGACGAACGCCCATGCGTCGCGCGGATCGCGGCCCTTGAGGATGACCTCGAGGCCGCGCCACATCGTTCCGGTCGAGACCGCGTTGCGGATCACGTTGTTAGAGTCGACGTTCACCTCGCAACGCATATGGCCTTCGATGCGGGTGACGGGATCGACGACGACGCGGCGTCCGCTATTGTCGAGTTTGTAGCCGTTCGGCGTTTGAATCACGGACATCAGACGTGCTCCTTGGAATTGGTCGTAGGCGTGGACTGGCGCTTGGTCTGCGCGCGTTTCAGTGCGCTGACCGCGGCATGAGCGGCAACCGCGCCGCCGACACCGGCCGCAACCGTTCCGCCGATCTGGTCGGCGTTGGCTTCAATGCCGAACTGATGGATGTTCTGGAGCCGTGCGTACCATGAGCCTTTGTCCCAGAATCCCTCCTCGGAGCAGCCGATGCAGCCATGACCTGCCTGAATCGGGAAGCTGGTGCCTTCGTTCCAGCGGATAGTCGAGCAGGCGTTGTAGGTGGTCGGTCCCTTGCAGCCGACCTTGTAGAGGCAATAGCCGCGACGCGCGCCTTCGTCGTCGAACGCCTCGACGAACTGGCCGGCATCGAAATGCGGACGGCGATAGCATTTGTCATGGATGCGCTGCGAGTAGAACATCTTCGGCCGTCCGGTGCGGTCGAGTTCGGGCAGCTTGTCGAAGGTCAGCATGTAGGTGATGACGCCGGTCATGACTTCGGCGATTGGCGGACAGCCCGGCACCTTGATGATGGGCTTGTCGGTGATGACCTGATGCACGGGTGTCGCGCGGGTCGGGTTCGGACGCGCCGCCTGCACGCAGCCATGGCTGGCGCAGGAACCCCACGAGATGATCGCCTTGGCATGCTTGGCGGCATAACGAAGCTGATCGACGAACGGCTTGCCGCCGATGATGCAGAACATGCCGTCTTCGTTGAGCGGCGGGTTACCCTCGACGGCGAGGATGTAGTTGCCCTTGTAGCGTTCGATGGTGTCGGCGAGTGCCGCTTCCGCCTGATGTCCGGCGGCGGCCATCAGCGTGTCGTCGTAGTCGAGCGAAATCATCGACAGAACGACGTCCTTCACCAGGGGATGCGCGGAACGAATAAAGGATTCCGAGCAGCAGGTGCATTCGAGGCCGTGCAGCCACAGCACCGGGGTGCGCGGCTTGGTCTCCATCGCGTTGGCGATCTGCGACGTATAGGCCGGCCCGAGGCCGAGCGCGGTCGCCGTCAGCGAACAGAATTTGAGGAACGAGCGACGGGTGACGCCTTGCCGCCGCATGACCTCATAGAACGTTTCGGTGGGTGTCATTTATGTTTCTCCGCGAAAACCGCGAACTGCCTCCCGCAGTTCGTGGGTCAGGAGAAGCAAGTGTCTTGCCAAGCGATTTATCGCTTTGAGATCAAGGTATTGGTTGAAAACACCGGCGCAGGGCGATGTCGCGCGACTTCCATACAGCGGTCCCGGCTGGAAGCCAGCTTGCCAGTTTCCACAGAGGTGGGAAGCCCGCGTCCTGCGCCGGGATCAATGGACGGTGCAGACCATGCAGGGATCGAAGGAGCGGACGATATGCTGCACCGAGACCGGTGTTTCCTCTCCTTGACGCACCGGTGCACCGCGCAGCGCGAGTTCGACCGGGCCGGGCGTGCCGATGGCGTCGCGCGGCGAGAAATTCCACGTGGTCGGGGCGATGATCTGATAGGAGGCGATGCGCCCTTTCTCCACCACCAGCCAGTGTCCGAGCGAACCACGCGCCGCTTCGGTCAATCCCTCGACCCGCGCCGATTGCGGGAGACGGCCGTGAACCATCGCCGGCTCCCCGGGCACGATCTCGGCAGCCCATTGCTCCATCGCCAGCACGGTCGATGCGATCTCGAACAGCCGCCCGACGACGCGGGCGCGGACATTCGCCGCGCCGTCATGCAGCAGGGTGGCCGCGAGCGGATGGCCTGAAATCAGCATGCGGGCGAAGGCGCCGACTTCCACGGTCTGGCCCGCCATGCGCGGCGCCTTGCACCAGCTGTAACCGCTGGCCATCGCCTCGTCCGGCAGCGTGCGGCCCTCGAACGGATGCGCGGTCTCGCCGTTCATCCACGCACTGGTCAGATCCTCTGTGATCAGTCCGGTATCGACCGGCAAGGCCGTGCCATCCAGCCAGATGCCTGATGGAAGCAGATGCCGGCCTTCGACGGAATAGGCGCCGTAGCTCATGAAACGCTTCGGGCCGGGACCCATCGCGCCGAGTTCAAGTGCGTCGCAGATCGTCAGGAACAGGCGCAGGCTGCCGTGTTGCGGCGCTTCGGCATGATAGGCGCGCAGCGCTTCGAGATTGTCGATCGCGAGAATGCGCTCGACCGGAGCCGCGAAAATGCTTTTCTCGATCCAGTCGCGAAACTGGCGGATGATCGCGAGCAGGCGAACGCGGTCGCGCAGGTCGGGGGCCTTGGTGGCGCCACCGGGCTGCACCGAAAGCGTGTGCGGCCATTTCCCCGCGAGCAGCCCCATGATGTGCAGCAGGCTCGCGCGCGCATTCATCGCGTCCTGCACGGCCGATCCGTTCTTGGCGCGGAACTGGTCGAAGGCCATGCCGTACCAGGGTTCGCCCGCGTAAATCGCGCGGGCAAAATCGGCCATGAAGAAGATATGAAAGTGGGTGAGGTGATCGGCGATATTTTCCGCCGCGTGAATGATCGCGGCGATGCGCTCGCCGTTGGGCGGCGGCGTGATGCCTTCCGCCGCCGCGAGCGCATGCGCGGCCGCCATGGATTGCGAGACCGAGCAGATGCCGCAGATGCGCGGAACGATGGTCAGCGCGTCGCGCGGATTTTTCCCTTCGAGGATGCGCTCGAACCCGCGGAACAGCGGCGAGTTGACATAGGCTTCGCGTACCGCCGCGCCATTGATGTCGAGCCGGATTTCAAGATCGCCTTCGACGCGATTGAAGGGTCCCGCAATGATACGCCGCGTTTCCTCGCTCATTTGAGGTTCGTGTTACGGTCGGCGGGCGGCGCGACGATGTGATCCGCCGTCGCGTTCCGGCGCAGGCGCGGAGGCGTCGCCGCTTTGGACAGCGATGCGAGGGCGATGAACCAGGCTTTCGGCATGTCGGTTGGCAGGCCGATGGGGATGCCGCCGATCTTGGGCGTTTCGGTGAAAACATGGCCCGGCTCCTCGAATTCGGGTGCGGTGCAGTTGATGCAGGGATAGCCGCCGCGCGTGCAGGAGCCTTCGCCGTTCCATGCGCGGGTGTTGCAGTCGCCATGAGCCTGCGTGCCGACGCAGCCGAGATTTTCCATCATGCAGCCGATCTCGGACAGGGACTCGGCGCTGGCCTTGTATTCGTAATATTCGTTGCGCGAGCAGCCGTGATGCACGAGATGGTCGGCATAGAAGCGGGGCCGCCGCAGCGTATCGAGATCGGACAGGGCGAGCGCGTCTTCGGACAGCAGCATCAGCGTCTCGCTGACCCAGTTGGGATGGGTCGGGCATCCGGCGATATTGATGACGGGCAGGCCGCTGCGGCTGCGGAACGCGGCGCCCAGCGCGCCGCCTTCGTTGCGTCCGTCATATTGCAGGCCCGTCGCGTCGGTCGGGTTGCTGCCCGCGGCGGTGATGCCGCCATAGGTCGCGCATGTGCCGACCGCGACGACATAGTTCGCCAGCGGCGCGATCAGATGCAGCCATTCCAGCATCGGCCGGTCCGTGCCGGCCAGAATGTGAAACTTGCCGGTGCCGTTGGGGCCGCGCAGCACCGAGCCTTCGAAGCACAGGATGTCGAGGGTGCGTCTGCCGGCGATGATGTCGTTCAGGATATCGATGACTTCGGTGCCGCTTTCCTCGCTGAGCGAAGGATGCCAGAGGAAATCCAGCCCGAAGTTTTCCAGCGTGGCGAACAGTCCGGGGTTTTCGGCGCACATCATCGACATGGTGCAGCCGCCGCATCCGCCGGACTGGAGCCAAAGCACGGTGCGGCCTGGACGCTTCATGCCTTTGCCTCGCTTACGCCGCGCCATCGCAGCGGCAATCGCATCTCGAACATCGCGCCGCCATCCGGTTTGTTCATCGGCGTCAAGGTGCCGCCGTGCTGCTGGACGATTCTATAACTGATGGACAAACCAAGGCCAATGCCTTTGCCGACCGGCTTTGTCGTGAAGAAGGGATCGAACATCCGCAGCATGGCCTCCGGCGTCATGCCAGATCCCTGGTCGCCGATCCTCAACACCGCATGATCGAGATCTTCGCTGATGTCGATGTCGATCACGCCTTCCTTGCAGCCCTCCATGCTGTCGCAGGCGTTCTGGATCATGTTCATCAGCACCTGCTGAATATGGCCGCTGCGTCCTTCGACAATCACGCGTTCGGGCGTGGAGAGCATGGCGCGCAGGCGGGGCTCATGCCCCTTGATGACCCAGGCAAGGGCGGTGCGCGTGATGCCGACGAGATCGAACGGTTGCGCCTCGCCATGGCCGTCTGCCGAAAAGCGGCGCAGCGATTCGACGATGTCGCGCACGCGCTCCGCGCCTTCGAGCGCGCCCGCGATCGCTTCGCGCAGATTGCCGACCGCCTTGTCGAGCTTCAGCTTTTCGCGCAACTGGATCAGGTCGGTGCGCGGCGTGCCGTTCTGTACCTGTTGAAAGTAGGTTTCGAGTCGCCCGACATAGCGCTCCAGGGCATGTGCGTTGCCGTAAACGAAACTGATCGGGTTGTTGATCTCATGCGCGACGCCGGAGACGAGGCGGCCGAGCGACGCCATCTTCTCCGAGTGGACGAGCTGTTCCTGCGCCTGGATGAGCTTCTCGTGGGCGCTGTTGAGTTCGACATAGGCCCGCCGCAACTCGCCGACGGGGCGCCCGATCAGCACGATGCCGACGACGCGGCCGCGCGGATCGGTTCGCGGTGCGGCGTGGATGTCGAGGATTTCCGGCGTGTCCTGCGTCTGCAATGTGAGTTCGAGGCGTTGCGTGCGCATCTTGGTCGCCGCTGCGCTGAGCATGGCGACGAGTTTGTCATGGTCGTCCTTCGCGAACAGGTCGGTGACGCGAAGGCCCCTGAGAGCCTGCGCGGAGATTCCGGTGCTGCGGACCAGGGCGGCGTTGGTCTGTACGATCTGGTTTTGCAGGTTGCAGGCGATCAGAATGTCGGTCATCGAGCCGAGCACGGACTCGATGAAGGCGCGCATTCCTTCGAGATCGGAATTCTTTTCCTCGAGTTCGACCTGATACTTGAGCAATTCCGAATAGGTCGCGTCCATCTTGCGGATGACGTCGATCCAGGCCGCGTCCGAGAAGGTCGGGTTCAGGGTGTTCAGAATTTCTCCCATCCCGGAAGTATAGGAAGATGACAGGCCCCGCGCAAAGGGCGATCATATGGAGAAGGTGCGGGCTTGCGCGATCAGAGGATCGATCGCCGCTGCGACGGGTGGACGCCTCGCATCATGCGGGGCGAGAGTGCGCCGGGATTTTGCGCATCTTGCGGGTGCTGCACACCGTTCCCCGGCAGGATTGGGCGATGCCGGCGGCAGCCATCATATGCAGCAGCCACTATATAAGATGTGTTGTCGTGACCGCCGCGATGGCGCCGGCCGGGGTCAGGAAAACCGGCCTTTCAACTGGAAATCGACTTGCCAAACAGGCGGCGTTCAATTCGAAAATCAGGGTCAGAACTGGAAGGACATCTTCCAGTTGGAATCCAGATTTTCATTAGATTAAGTCCAATTATCGAATGGCGCAAGTCGGAGAACTTTGTAAGTATTTGCCAACAAATAAGAATTGTCCGGAGCGGTATCCTTGGCACGTGGTTTGCTGGTTAATCTGCAAGGGGCCGTTGAACGATGCCCCATCAAGGTGTTGGGAGGAAGGCGTGACCCGTAATCTGCACCATCGGTGCGGCATGTGGCCGTGTGCGGTTTGATTCCGTGATGCGGCCCGCGCTGATCATCCAGATTCGAGATTCCGGAGTGGTGCGATGTGAGGCTTGCGCTTCCCCGTTGCGGAGCGTGCCATGACACTGGCCCTGCATCCTTCAGAAACGGTCCGAACGGTCGAAGTGCGGGTGCGCGGCCGGGTGCAGGGCGTCGGTTTTCGTCCCATGGTGTGGCGGCTGGCGCAAGACTGCGGCCTTCACGGCGATGTGCGTAACGACAATGAAGGCGTGCTGATCCGTCTGCGGGGCGATGATGCACGGATCGGGCAACTGGTTGCCGAATTGCAGGCCAGCCCGCCACCGCTCGCGCAGATTTCGAGGATCGAGGTCTCGCCGTTCGCGGGCGCGATCGATACCGGCTTCCGTATCGTGCCGAGCGCGCCGGGCGTTGCGCGCACCGAGATTGCGCCGGACGCGGCGGTTTGTCCGGCCTGCGTCGCCGAAATATCCGATCCGCGCGCGCGGCGTTATCGCTACCCGTTCACCAACTGCACCCATTGCGGGCCGCGCCTGAGCATCGTGCATGGCGTGCCCTACGATCGCGCCGTCACGACGATGGCGGCCTTTCCGATGTGCGACGATTGCACCGGCGAATATGCCGACCCGTCGGACCGGCGTTTCCATGCCGAGCCGATTGCCTGCCCGGCGTGCGGTCCGAAGCTGCGCCTTGTTCGCTTCGACGGCGGCGAAGTGCCATCGTTCCCGCAAGCGGTGGACGACATCGCGGCCGCCGCGATGCTGATCGCGCTCGGCGAAATCGTCGCGATCAAGGGGCTCGGCGGTTATCAGTTGGCCTGCGATGCGACGCAGCCCGAGGTGGTGGCGCGGCTGCGCAGGCTCAAGCGCCGCGAGGCGAAGCCGTTCGCACTGATGGCGCGCGATCTCGATATGATCCGGCGCTATTGCGCGGTCGGCGAGCTGGAGGAGGCGGCGTTGCGCGCGCGGGAAGCGCCGATCGTGCTGCTCAAATCGTCCGGCGCGGGAAAACTTCCCGAGGCGGTCGCGCCCGGTCATGCCACGCTCGGATTCATGCTGCCCGCGACGCCGCTGCATGTGGTGCTGTTCGAGGCATTCGACCGTCCGATGGTGATGACGAGCGGCAATGTCTCCGACGCACCGCAGGTCACCGATGATTTGGAGGCCGCGACCCTGCTTGCGGGCATTGCGCCTTACGCGCTGGTACATGACCGCATCATTGCCAATCGCGTTGACGATTCGGTCGTGCGCATGATGGACAACACGATGCGCGTCATTCGCCGCGCGCGCGGCCATGCCCCGGCCGCGCTGGCGCTGCCTTCGGGTTTCGAGGCAGCGTCGGAAATTCTGGCTTTCGGTCCCGAGATGAAGGCGACGTTCTGCCTGTTGACCGAAGGCCGCGCCGTGCTGTCGCAACATCAGGGCGATCTCGAGGATGTCGCGACCTACGACGACTATCGCCGCAACCTGTCGCTATACGGCGACCCATTCGCTCATCGCCCGGAAGTGTTCGCCTGCGATCTGCATCCTGATTACCTGTCGGCGAAACTGGCGCGGCAGCGTGCCGGCGAGGAGAGGTTGCCGCTGGTCGAGGTGCAGCATCATCATGCGCATCTCGCGAGCTGCCTTGCCGAGAATGGCCGCGCGCGCAAGGCGCCGCCCGTGCTGGGCATCGTTCTCGACGGTCTCGGCTACGGCAGCGACGGCGCGGTGTGGGGCGGTGAATTCCTGTTCGGGGATTACAGCGCCGTCACGCGCCTCGGTTGCCTGCCGTCCGTCGCGATGCCGGGC
Organism: [Pseudomonas] carboxydohydrogena; assembly: GCF_029030725.1. Taxonomy (NCBI): domain Bacteria; kingdom Pseudomonadati; phylum Pseudomonadota; class Alphaproteobacteria; order Hyphomicrobiales; family Nitrobacteraceae; genus Afipia; species Afipia carboxydohydrogena. The sequence goes on along the minus strand of NZ_CP113162.1, from coordinate 2,738,669 downwards.
GGCGCGCAGGCGTCGCGCGAGCCGTGGCGCAATCTCTACGCGCATCTTGTGGCCGCTATAGGCAAGCGTGAATTCGTCGATGATTTCTCCGGCGTTTCTTTTGCTCCGCTGCTTGCGGCGAAGCCGTGCGCGACGCTCGATGCGATGATGGCGAGCGGCACGAATGCGCCGCTGGCGTCGTCTTGCGGGCGTCTGTTCGATGCCGTCGCCGCGGCGCTCGATCTGTCCTTCGCGCGCCAGGCTTATGAAGGCGAGGCGGCATCCCGGCTTGAAGCGTGCGTCTGCGACAAGACGTTGCGTAACGAGCATCCGGCGCTGGCTTACCGGTTCGGGCTGGTTACGCATCCGCGCAAGCCCGCGGTCTTCGATCTCGCGCCGATGTGGCGCGCGCTGCTGACCGATCTCGCCGGTGGTGTCGGGGTTCCGGTCATTGCGGCGCGATTCCACAAGGGACTGGCGGCCGGGCTTGCGGATATGGCGGAGATGCTGTCTGGGCGCGATTGCGGCGGCGCGCGCTTCGACACTGTGGCGCTGTCCGGTGGCTGCTTTCAGAACCGGATCTTGTTCGAGGAGACCTCGCGGAATCTCGCGGCGCGCGGCTTTGTTGTTTTGTCTCACAGCGCCGTTCCCGCCAATGACGGCGGCATCGCGCTGGGCCAGGCTGTGGTTGCCGCCGCGCAAATGATCGAGACCGGCGCAGACCGGCGGAAAGGACACTAAACCATGTGCCACGGGATTCCTGGCCAGATCATCAGGATCGACGATGCCGAGAGCAGGCTTGCAACCGTCGATGTCAGCGGCGTCAAGCGCCAGGTCAACATCGCCTGCATCGTCAGCGACGATCATCCGGTGCAATCCTGTGTCGGCGACTGGGTGCTAATCCATGTCGGCTTCGCCATGAGCCGGATCGACGAGCAGCAGGCTGCGGAGACGCTGAAAATTCTGATCGAGCTTGGCGAGGCGCAGGCCGAACTCGAAGCGATCACGACATTGTCCGTGCATTAGGAGGACGCCATGTCGAAACAGAGCGAACTCAAGGGTCTATATCCGTTCCTGCATGGTAGTGCGCAGGACCCGGTGAAGATGCAGGCGGCGTTGCTTCATTCGGTGCAGGAGAAATCCTCGGACTCGCGTGACACCAGCGCGCGCTTTTTCGGCGGGCAGGCCGAGTTGCTGGTCGGCGCGGCGAAGGCATTGGCGGGCGTGTACAGCCAGAATGGCCGTTTGTTCACCATGGGTAATGGCGGGTCGAGCTGCGATGCGAGCCATGTCGCGGTCGAGTTCGTGCATCCCGTGACGGCGGGGCGTCCCGCGCTGCCCGCGACCAATCTCGTCGCCGACCTCGCGATGATTTCGGCGGTGGGAAACGATCTCGGATTCGATCACGTCTTTGTCCGGCAACTGATCGGGCAGGGGCGCAAGGGCGACGGGCTGATCGGAATTTCGACCAGCGGCAATTCGCAAAATCTGGTCGCGGCTTTCGTCAAGGCGAAGGAGATGGGCATTGTCACCATCGGCCTCACCGGCGGCGACGGCGGCAGGATGAAGACCTGCGGCGCGGTGGATTACTGCCTCGTGGTGCCGTCGAGTTCGATCCATCGCATCCAGGAGTGCCACGTCGCGGCCTATCACATTCTCTGGGATCTGGTTCACACGCTTCTTGCCGATGAGCGCGGCTCGGCGGCAGGAAAGGGAGCTGCACAATGAAATTCGCCCATGAGTTCCGCGACGCCGAGAAGGCGAGGATTCTGATCCGCGAGATCGAGAAACTCGCCGACGAGATCGAGATCACGCGGACGCGACCGCTGAACATCATGGAAGTGTGCGGCGGCCATACCCATTCGATCTTCCGCTACGGCATCGAAACCATGCTGCCGAAGACCATCGAACTGGTGCATGGGCCGGGCTGTCCGGTCTGCGTGCTGCCGATGGGCCGCGTGGACGATTGCGTGGCCATCGCGGAAAATCCCGGCGTGATCTTCACCACTTTCGGCGATGCGATGCGCGTGCCCGGCTCGAAGAAAAGCCTGTTGCAGGCGAAGGCCGAGGGCGCTGACGTGCGCATGGTCTACTCGCCGATGGACGCGCTGCAATTGGCCCGGAAGAACCCGGACAACGAAGTGGTGTTCTTCGCGCTCGGATTCGAGACCACGATGCCATCGACCGCGCTGACGCTGTTGCAGGCCGAGGCGGAGAACATCAAGAATTTCTCGGTTTTCTGCAACCACATCACCATCGTGCCGACGATCAAGGCCGTGCTCGATAGCCCCGATCTGCATCTCGACGGCTTTCTCGGGCCGGGCCATGTCTCGATGGTGGTCGGCACCGCGCCCTATGAATTCGTGGCGGACTACTACAAGCGCCCCGTCGTGGTCGCCGGTTTCGAGCCGCTCGATCTGCTGCAATCGATCTGGATGCTGCTCAAGCAGATTCAGGACGGCCGCGCCGAGGTTGAAAACCAGTACACCCGCATCGTGCCGGAAGACGGCAACGACCCGGCGCTGGCTGCGATCGGCAAGGTCTACGAGTTGCGTGAATTCTTCGAGTGGCGCGGCCTCGGCTCGATCGATCACTCCGGCGTCAAGATCCGCGACGTCTATGCGCGCTTCGATGCGGAGCAGAAATTCGATATCCCGAACGTCAAGATCGCCGATCCGAAATCCTGCCAGTGCGGCGAAGTGCTCAAGGGCGTGCTCAAGCCGTGGCAATGCAAGGTGTTCGGCACCACCTGCACCCCGGCCACGCCGCTCGGTGCGCTGATGGTGTCGCCCGAGGGTGCGTGCGCGGCCTATTATCAGTATGGCGGCATCACGCGGCAGAAAACGGGTGTGGCATGAACATCGTTAACCTTCCGCCCCGCCGTCCGCTTGGCAAGATCCATGTGCCGACGGTGACGCTTGCCCATGGCGGCGGCGGCAAGGCGATGAAGGATCTGATCGACGATGTCTTTATATCCGCCTTCGCCGGAGCCTCCGCGCCCGCGCTGGAGGATCAGGCGCGGTTCGATCTCGCCGCGCTGGCGCAACTGGGTGACCGGCTGGCCTTCACCACGGATTCGTTCGTGATCGATCCGCTGGAATTTCCCGGCGGCGACATCGGCAAGCTCGCGGTGTGCGGCACCATCAACGACCTCGCGGTCGGCGGCGCGAGACCGCTTTACCTGTCGTGCGCCGTCATCGTCGAGGAAGGCATGACGTTCGATATGATGCGCCGCATCGCGCAATCGATGGCGAAAACGGCGGCGGACGCAGGCGTCAGCATCGTCACCGGCGACACCAAGGTGGTGCAGCGCGGGGCCGCCGACAAACTCTTCATCACCACCACCGGCGTGGGCGTCATCCCGAAGGGGCGCGACATCAGCGTCGCGAAGGTGCGCCCCGGTGACGGAATTCTCGTCAACGGCTGGCTGGGCGATCATGGTGCGGCCATTCTTGCCGCGCGCGGCGATCTTGCGCTCGATACATCCCTGCTAAGCGATTGCGCCGCGCTGCACGGCCTGATCGAGGCATTGCTGACCGCGGCGCCGGGAACGCGATTCATTCGCGATGCGACGCGCGGCGGCCTCGCCACGGTTCTCAACGAGCTGGCGGAGGCTTCGAATGTATCGATCGCCATCGAGGAAGAACTGACTCCGCTGCGGCCGGAAGTGTGCGGTGTCTGCGAAATACTGGGACTCGATCCGCTCTATCTCGCCAATGAAGGCAAGATCGTCATCGCGGTTCCGCCGGATGAGATTGAGGCGGCGCTGGCGGCGATGCGGGCGCACCCGCTCGGCGAGAAGGCGGCGCTGATCGGCCATGCGGGCGACGGCGAACCGGGGCGGGTGATCATGAAAACGGTATTCGGCGGCAGCCGCATCGTCGACATGCTGGTCGGCGAGCAATTGCCGAGAATTTGCTGAATGGACATGGCGGAATTGATGGGAAAGATGCTCACGCGGGAGAAGGTCTGATGTGCGGACATTGCGGATGCGGCGGCGATTCGAAAGCAACCGTGATTGATTTGCAGACCGGCAAAGAGACGATTGTCGCGCAGGATGGGCACAGCCACGCGCATGAGCATGTCCATGCCGACGGCACGCGTCACAGCCACGATCATGGCCATGATCACCACCATCATCACGATCATGACGGGCACCATCATGCGCACGACCATGTTCACGCCGATGGCACGCGCCATAGCCACGGTCACGATCATCATCACGATCATCATCACGATCACCACCATGATCACCACCACCATCACGATCATGACGGGCATCATCATGCGCATGAGCATGTCCATGCCGATGGTACGCGCCACAGCCACGATCACGATCATCCTCATACCCACGATCATGATCATGTGGCCCATGCGCAGCCCGCGGACATCCATGAACTCGAGGAGCGGGTTCTAGCCAAGAACGATGCGCTGGCGGCCCGGAATCGGGCATGGCTCGCGGGCAGGGAAATCCTCGCCATCAATCTCGTCAGTTCGCCCGGCGCGGGTAAAACCACGCTGCTGGAGCGCACCGTTGCCGATCTGAAAAACGAGATCGGCCTTTATGTGGTCGAGGGCGATCAAGCGACCGCCAATGACGGGAAGCGCATTCGCGCGGCGGGCGCGGCTGCCGTGCAGGTGAACACCGGCATGGGCTGCCATCTCGAAGCGGACATGGTGGCGCAGGGCCTTGCCGCGCTGAAGCCTCCGGTCGGCGCGATGGTCGTGATCGAGAATGTCGGCAATCTGGTCTGCCCGGCTTTGTTCGATCTCGGCGAGCGGGCCAAGGTCGTGGTGCTGTCGGTCGCGGAGGGCGAGGACAAGCCGCTGAAATATCCGCACATGTTTCGTGCGGCGCGGGTGATGCTGCTGAGCAAGTCCGATCTTCTGCCTCATCTTGATTTCGATGCGGCGAAGGCCATCGCCAATGCCCGCAAGGTCAATCCCGATATCATGGTGCTACAGGTCTCGGCGCGCAGCGGCGAGGGCATGGCCGAATGGTACGGCTGGCTGCGGGCGGAGGCTGCGGCGGCCCGCGCCGACGCGGCAATTATCTGAAGCTGTAGTTCTGCGGACGTTGGGGGACGCATGTTCGGAATTCTGGGTCTGGGATTTCTCCTCGGGATGCATCATGCGCTCGAGGCCGATCATATCGCCGCGGTGTCGAGCATCGCGGCGCGGCGCGCCAATGTGCGCGAGATCGTCAAGCATGGCCTGACCTGGGGGCTGGGCCATACGGTGACGCTGTTTTTATTCGCCGGCGCGGCGCTGCTGCTTGGACAGGTGATCCCTGAGCATCTGGCCTCGCGACTGGAGTTCGCCGTTGGCGTCATGCTGGTCATCCTCGGCAGCTATGTGCTCTGGCAACTCTGGCGCGACAGGGTGCACTTTCATCGTCATGCCCATGGCGGAACGGCGCATTTCCACGCGCACAGCCATCGCGACGATACGGTGCCGCACGAGCGCAGCGCGCATGAACATGGCCACGGCTTCCGCTGGCGGACGCTGGTGGTCGGCCTCGTGCACGGCATGGCGGGGTCGGCGGCGCTGCTGGTGATCGCCGTGTCGCAGGTTGCGAACCCGCTCTATGGCTTGCTCTATCTGGTGCTGTTCGGCGTCGGCTCGATGATCGGCATGGGATTGCTGTCGGCGGTGATCGCCGTGCCGATCGCGGTGTCGGCGCGCTCGCTGACCTGGGCGAATCGCGCCTTGCAGATGGTCGTGGGCATCGTCACGGTCGGGATCGGCGCGGCCACGATTTACGAGAGGGTGCTGGCCCATGTTTGATGCGCGGCGCAAACATCGCGGTGGAAGACGGGACGCGGCGTCAGTCGTGCGAGTGGGAATGCCCGTGTCCGTGCGAGCCATGCCCTTTGGCTGCGGGCTTCGCCGGAATCATCACGACGCGGCCGTAGCGCACGCCGCGTTCGGCGATAACGTGTTCGGCAAGATGTTGCACGTCCGCGGTCGGGCCTCTCAACGCCGTCACCTCCATGCACATGTCGTCGTCCAGATGGACGTGCAGCGTCGCAAGCGACAGATCGTGATGGCCGTGAAAGCTTTCCACCAGCCGCTTCGACAGTTCGCGCGCGGCGTGGTCGTAGACGTAAACCAGCGCGGCGACGCAGTTCTCGCTGCGTCCGGCATCGCGCCGCGATTGCTGAATCCCCGCGCGCACGAAATCGCGGATGGCTTCGGAGCGGTTCTGATAACCATGAGTCGTAATCATGCGATCCACCTCATCAAGAAGGTCGTCGTCAAGAGTGATCGTGATGCGCTCCATTTTTTTCTCCGAGGGTATGATGATTTTAGATTTTTTTCATATCGCAAAGACCGAACCGAAGGCGCTGTGCGCAACGCCACGCGGATTATACGCGCCGGTATGACCGGCGTCTCTCTGTATGAGGAAACCAAAAAAGGGGGAGGGCTGAATGTCTGCAACATCAAGTAAAGTAGCGGATGAATGTCCCGGCGTGAGAAGGACCGTTCGGGCACGCCCGGTCACGTCGCGCGTTGTGCCGCTGGCGGCGACCGCCTTCCTGCTGGCGGATATGTGTCCAGCCACGGCTCATCCTGATGCGCCGGGAGTGTCATCGACATTGCCGCAGATCGAGATCATGCCCGCGCCGCATACCCATCGGAAGAAGAAGCGCGCCCAGCATTCGGAACGTACCACCGCGCGCCGCGCCGTGCCCGTGCGAAACCCGGATCACAAGCCGGTTCCGGCAAATACCGCGCTGACCGGGGCGCCGAATGTCGCCGGTGGCCCGGCCTCCGCGCCTGCGATGGCGAGCGAGACAACGGTGTCCGGGAAGGAGATCAACGATCGTCCGGTCACGCGGCCCGGCGAGGTGCTGGAAGCGGCGCCCGGCCTGATCGTCACCCAGCACAGCGGAGAAGGAAAGGCCAACCAGTACTTCCTGCGCGGCTACAATCTCGACCACGGCACCGATATGGCGATCACGGTCGACGACATGCCGGTCAACATGCGCACCCACGGACACGGGCAGGGCTACGCCGATCTCAACTTCCTGATGCCGGAAACGGTGAACGGCATGCGCGTCCGCAAGGGGCCATACTATGCCGATGAGGGAGATTTCAGTTCGGCGGGCGCCCTCAATCTCGATCTGATCGACCGCGTCAATCGCGGCCTCGCGGAAATGACGTTCGGCAGCTTCGGTTATAAGCGGGGGTTTGTCATGAACTCGGTCAAGGCCGGCGCGGGCGATTTGCTGTTCGCGGGCGAGGCCAATCTCTACAACGGACCCTGGAGCAACCCCGATGATGTGCGCAAGCTCAATGGCCTGATCCGCTATTCCCAGGGGACCGCGACCGACGGCTTTTCCGCAACGGCGATGGCTTACGGCAACCGCTGGAATTCGACGGACCAAATTCCGCTACGCGCCATCACCAGCGGATTGCTGGGCCGTTTCGATGCCGAGGATCCCAGCGACGGCGGCCGCGCAAACCGTTTCTCGCTCTCGACGCGCGTGGCCCAGACCGACGATCTCGGATCGTGGAAAGCCAATGCCTATGTGATCAAGAGCAAGCTCGATCTCTACAATAACTTCACCTACTACCTCAGCGATCCGACGCTGGGCGATCAGTTCCACCAGCATGACGATCGCGTCGTGGCCGGTGGTGCAATATCGCGCACCTTTGTCGGCAGCCTTGCCGGATTGCCGTCGGAAACCACCATCGGATTGCAGACGCGCTATGACGACATCAACGTCGCGCTGACCACGACCTATCAGCGCAATTTCCTCGCCAATACCCGCACCGACAAAGTGAAGGAAGGAAGCGTCGCGGCCTACATCCAGAACACCGTGCGCTGGACGGACTGGTTCCGCACCACGCTCGGCTGGCGCGGCGATTACTACAACGCGACGGTGAATTCGCTGTTCGATGCCAACAATTCCGGCAAGTCCAGCGCCGCGCTCGGCAGTCCGAAATTCAGCATGACGTTCGGGCCGTTCTACAAGACCGAACTGTTCTTCGGCGCGGGCATGGGCATGCACAGCAACGACGCGCGCGGCAGCACCATTCGCGAGGTGCCGGTGGATCGCGTGCAGGATCCGAACGCGGCATCCGATCCGCTCAGCGCCTCGCCGCTGCTGGTGCGCACCAAGGGCGCGGAGGTGGGCATCCGCACCCGCCTCATTCCGGGTCTCGATTCGACCTTCAGCCTGTTCATGCTGGATCAGGCCTCGGAGATCGTCTTCTCGGGCGATGGCGGCGATACGGAAGCGAGCCGCGCCAGCCGCCGTTACGGCATCGAGTGGACCAACAAGTACAAGCCGATCAGCTGGCTGACACTCGACACCGACGTGGCGTGGTCGCATGCCCGTTTTGTCGGCTTCGATCAGGACCAGGCGGATACGTATGCCTCGCTCGCAGGATATCCGGAGGCCCAGATCGGCAACGCGCCGGGTAATTACGTTCCCGGCGCTCCGACGCTGATCGCATCCGCCGGCATCACGCTCGGCGAGGCGACAGGATGGTTTACCGGATTGCGCTGGCGTTATCTCGGCGAACGGCCGCTGACCGAAGACAATGCCTTCCGCTCGCCCGCGACCAGCGTTTTCAACGGGCGGATCGGCTATCGCTTCGAGAACGGCTGGCGCATCCAGCTCGATGCCATCAACCTGTTCGACGCCAAGGCGGACCAGATCACCTATGCTTACGGCTCGTTGCTGAAGACCGACAATCTGTTCGCGATGTGCGGTTCCGGTTCATCCCTGCCGGCGGCGGTCTGCTCCACGGGCGTCATGGATCGTGTGTTGCATCCGATCGAGCCGCTGGCGATCCGCCTGACGCTTGCAGGGAGGTTCTAATGCCGTCCGGTGGTCTCGGCAGAGTCGGACGATCCGGGCGGGAGTGTCTTCAAGGCTTGGAATATTTCGGCAAGGCCGGGAGAAATTTCGCGCCTTCGGAGCCTAGAAAGTCCAGCAACGCCCGGGCCGGTGGCAGCAACACCTTGTCCCGCCGCCGCACCACGAACCATTGGCGAACCAAGGGCAGGCCCCCGACGTCAAGAATCACCATGCGGCCCTGCTCAAGTTCGGCGGCGACGGTGTGGGCGGAGATGAACGCAATGCCCAATCCGGCGATAACCGCCTGCTTGATCGTTTCGTTGCTGCTCATTTCCATACCGATGCGCGGCTGCAACTCCGCGGCGGCGAAGAATGCCTCCATCAGGGTTCTGGTCCCGGAGCCGGGCTCGCGCGTCAGGAAAGTCTCGTGCGAGAGATCGACGGCGGCGAGGCCCGCATCCTTCGCCAGCCAGTGGTTTTTTGAAGCGACAATGACGTGAGGATGATCCCCGATGAAATGCGATTCCACATCGACGTCTTCAGGAGCCCTGCCCATGATTGCGAAATCAAGATTGTAGCCGCGAATTTCATCGCGAATTTCTTCACGGTTTCCGATCGTCAATTTGATGCCGATGTTGGGATGATGCTCCGAAAATGCAGCGATGGCGTAAGGCACGATATATTTCGCGGTACTCACGGCGCCGATCGAGACGGACCCTCTCGATGCTCCGGCCATCATATCGAGCGAATCCTGACAGGCCTTGATGGCGGACTCGATGCGCCTGCTCAGTTCGAGCATTTCGCGTCCTGCGTCGGTCAGCAGCATTCCGTCTCCGGTCCGCTGAAGCAGCGTCAGAGTCGTCTGGCTCTGGAGGAGGCGAAGCTGCTGGGTGACGGCAGGCTGTGTGAGACCAAGCTTGTGGGAAGCGGCCGTGACGCCGCCGCTTTCCGCCAGCGCCGCCAGCGCCCGTAATTGCCGGATCGTTATGTTTCGTAGCCCTGCCGGCATAACAAAAATCTTTCAGATATATAATATTTTAAAATTTCTCTTATTTTGCAGTTGCGGTCAATATCGAAGGAACAAAAAGAATAAAGAAAAGAACCGGGCGGGAACCGGGCACCAATGAGGGGAGACGATATGGGCGAACGCCAATCTTTGCATGAGTATCTCGAGCGATACTCGGAGACGGGGGCTTCCGCGTTGCATGTGGCCGCCGCGATCGACGCGATCGCGAGCGCTTGTATCCAGATCAGTTATCTCACCGCCAATGGAGATCAGGCCGCCTCGGCCGCGGCGGTGCGCGGCACGAACGCGGGCGGCGATGTCCAGAAAGAGCTCGATGTTCGCGCGGACACGCTGATCCGCAGCGCGCTGACGGCGGCGCAGGTTGCGGTGCTCGCATCCGAGGAAGCCGACGGGGTCGAGATCATCAATCCATCTTCCACGATAGGCGTCGCATTCGACCCGCTCGATGGTTCCTCCAATATCGAAGTCAACATGATCGTCGGCACGATCTTTTCGATCATGCCGGTGGCGAAGGATGTGAGCGCCACATTCAAGCAGAGCGGTTCCGCCCAGATCGCGGCAGGTTTCGTGGTGTACGGCCCGCAGACCTCGCTGGTTCTGACCCTGGGCGACGGAGTCGACATCTTCGCGCTCGACCGGGCCGACGGAGAATTCAAGCTCGCCCGTCGCCGCGTGCGGATCCTTCCCGATACATCCGAGTTTGCGATCAACGCGTCGAACCACCGTCACTGGGATCCCGTGGTCGGAGCGTTCATCGACCAGTGCCTGGCCGGCGAGGATGGCGTGTTCGGCAAGAACTTCAACATGCGCTGGATGGGTTGCCTGGTGGCGGAAGCCTACCGGATTTTGGTGAAGGGCGGCGTCTTCCTGTATCCGGGGGACGCGCGGCCCGGATATGCCGAGGGGCGTCTCAGGCTGATTTACGAAGCGCACCCGGTTGCCTTCATCATGGAGCAAGCCGGCGGATCGGCATCGACCGGCCGCGCGCGCATTCTCGATCTTGCGGCTGAGGCGGTGCATCAGCGGGTTCCCCTGATCATGGGAGCGCCGGACGACGTGCGGTTTATCGAAAATCTTTATGCGGCCCCTGAACCGATCGGCCTGGCGAACGCGCCGCTGTTTGCGCGTCGCGGCTTTTTCCGCGTCTGAGCGAGAGGCGAAAAGTCATGTCCAGAAAGCATCCCATTATTTCGATCACCGGCTCATCGGGCGCGGGAACGACGTCGGTCAAGCGCACGTTCGAACAGATTTTTCACCGGGAGAAGGTGAACGCCGTCTACATCGAGGGCGATGCGTTCCATCGCTATAACCGGGCCGAAATGCGCCACAAGATCAGCAGGCAGGCTGAGATCGGCAACAAGCATTTCAGCCATTTCAGCCCCGAGACCAATCTCTTCGAAGAACTCGAGGCGGCGTTCCGCGATTATGGAGAGACCGGCACCGCCACGACGCGGCATTACATTCACGATGACGAGGAGGCCGCACGTCACGGCGGATCGCCGGGCACGTTCACCTCATGGGCGCAACTGCCGCCGGATTCCGATCTTCTGATGTATGAAGGACTTCACGGCGCGGTGGTGACCGACAAGGTCAACGTCGCGAAACACGCCGATCTCAAGATCGGTGTCGTGCCGGTCATCAACCTCGAATGGATCCAGAAGCTCCATCGCGACCGCAGCACCCGCGGTTATTCCACCGAGGCGGTGACCGACACCATCCTGCGCCGCATGCCGGACTATGTGCATTACATCTGCCCGCAGTTCGCCGAGACGGACATCAACTTCCAGCGCGTGCCGATCGTCGATACGTCGAATCCGTTCATCGCCCGCTGGATTCCGACGCCTGACGAATCGATGATCGTCATCCGCTTCAAGAACCCGCGCGGAATCGATTTCCCCTATCTGCTCTCGATGCTGCCGAACAGTTTCATGTCGCGCGCCAACTCGATCGTGGCCCACGGCTCGAAGCTCGATCTCGCGATGCAACTGATTTTGACGCCGCTGATCATGCAACTGATCGAGCGCAAGAAAGGCGCCAAATGAGCAGCCGCATCTTCCCTGGGAATTCGGGAGACAGCCGATGAGCGTCCAGCTTCAATCGAAGGCCACGCAGGCCGCCAGCCAGGCCGATCTCGCGAATGCGATCCGCTTTCTTGCGATCGACGCCGTCGAGAAAGCCGCATCGGGTCACCCCGGAATGCCGATGGGCATGGCGGATGTCGCGGCCGTGCTGTTCTCGCGGTTTCTCAAGTTCGATGCATCCGATCCGAATTGGCCGGATCGCGACCGCTTCATTCTTTCCGCGGGCCACGGCTCGATGCTGCTGTATGCGATCCTGCATCTCACGGGCTATGCGGACGTGACGCTGGATGAGATCAAGGCTTTCCGGCAATGGGGATCGAAGACGCCGGGCCACCCGGAATACGGCCACACTTCCGGCGTCGAGATGACGACGGGACCGCTGGGGCAGGGTCTGGCGACGGCGGTCGGGTTCTCGCTTGCCGAGCGGCTTGCGAATGCCCGGCATGGCGATGCTCTTGTCGATCACTATACTTATGTCATCGCGGGTGATGGCTGTCTGATGGAAGGCATCAGCCAGGAAGCGATCTCGCTTGCCGGGCATCTGAAACTCAGCAAGCTCATTGTCCTGTTCGACGACAATCAGATTTCGATCGACGGCGCGACGAGTCTGTCCACCTCGGATGACCAGCTTGCGCGCTTCAGGGCTTCGGGATGGTCGGTTCGCCGCATCGATGGCCACAACCCCGACGAGATCGCGACCGCGATTGAGGAGGAGCGCCAGACGGGCCGTCCGTCGCTGATCGCATGCCGCACGATCATCGGTTACGGCGCGCCCGAACGGCAAGGCACGGAGAAGGCGCATGGCGCGCCGCTTGGCGCGGCACAGATCGCCGCCGCGCGTGAGGTTCTGAAATGGCCGCACGCTCCGTTTGAAATTCCGAATGCCGTTCTTTCCGCATGGCGTGCGATCGGCGCGCGCGGGCACGCAGAGCGCATGGCATGGGCGGATCGCTGCCGCCAGCAGGGAGCGAATGTTCCCAAAGCGCTTGAAGGCGAGACGGAAATACCCGCGACCTATCGGAAAGCCGTCGATGCGCTGCGGAGCCGCTTTGCCGCCGAGCGTCCGAACATTGCAAGCCGGCAGGCATCGCAACAGGTGCTGGACGCCATCGCGCCCGCGCTTCCGGCCCTGATCGGCGGGTCGGCCGACCTCACGCACTCCAATCTCACCCACGCCAAGAGCCAGAAGTCCGTCGCCGCGGGCGCGTTTGACGGCAGCTACATTCACTACGGCATCCGCGAACACGGCATGGCAGCCGCGATGAACGGCATCGCGCTGCACGGCGGCTTCATTCCCTATGGCGGGACGTTCCTCAGCTTCGCCGACTATTCGCGCCCCGCGATCCGGCTGGCCGCGTTGATGGGAATTCGCGTCATTCATGTGATGACGCACGATTCGATCGGGCTTGGCGAGGATGGTCCGACCCATCAGCCGGTCGAGCATTTCGCCGCACTTCGCGCGATCCCCAATCTTCTGGTGTTCCGTCCGGCCGATGCGATCGAGACTCTCGAGTCCTGGCAATGCGCGGTGGATGCGCAGACCCGTCCGTCGGTGCTGTGCCTCTCGCGTCAGGCGCTGCCTGCATTCCGCGACGACGCCGACGGACAAAACAAGGTGGCCCTCGGCGCCTATGTCGTCACCGAGCCGCAGGGCGGACGCGACGTCACGCTGATTGCGACCGGATCGGAAGTCACGATCGCGCTGGAGGCGAGCCGCCTTCTGGCCGCGGAAAATATTCGGGCCGCGGTGGTTTCGGCGCCATGCTTCGAGCTGTTTCTGGAGCAGCCTGAAAAATATCGCGCGTCTGTTCTCGGCACCGCGCCCCGCATCGGAATCGAGGCGGCCATTCAGGGCGACTGGTCCCGCTGGGTCGGGGATACGGGCGAATTCATCGGCATGACCGGCTTTGGAGCCTCGGCTCCCGCGAGCGTGCTGTATCGCGAATTCAACATCACGCCGTCGGCGGTCGCGGATGCGGCGCGTCGCGCGATTGCGGGCAAGGGGAGAGGACACTGATGCCGGTTCGGGTAGCGATCAACGGATTTGGCCGGATTGGCCGCAACGTACTGCGTTCCATCGTCGAATCCGGACGGTCGGATATTGTTGTGGTCGCGGTCAACGATCTCGGTCCGGTCGAGACGAATGCGCATTTGCTTCGCTATGACTCCGTGCATGGCCGTTTTCCGGCCGAGGTGAAGGTCGATGGCGATTGCATCGTCGTCAATGGCCAGAAGATCAGGGCGACGGCGATCAAGGACCCCGCACAGCTTCCGCACAAGGAGCTCGGTGTCGATGTCGCGATGGAGTGCACCGGAATTTTCACGTCGAAGGAGAAGGCTTCCGCGCATCTGACCGCCGGTGCGAAGCGCGTTCTCGTCTCGGCGCCCGCTGACGGCAGCGACATCACGATCGTTTACGGTGTCAATGACCGGCTTCTCGACAGGAAGCATATGGTCGTTTCCAACGCCTCCTGCACGACGAACTGCCTCGCCCCGGTCGCCAAGGTGCTCAACGACGCCTTCGGCATCGAGAAGGGCTTCATGACGACGATCCATTCCTATACGGGCGACCAGCCGACGCTCGACACCATGCACAAGGATCAATATCGCGCTCGCGGCGCGGCTCTGTCGCAGATTCCGACTTCGACCGGCGCGGCCAAGGCGGTCGGCCTCGTGTTGCCTGAGTTGAAGGGGAAGCTCGATGGCGTCGCGATCCGGGTGCCGACCCCGAACGTCTCGGTGGTCGATTTCAAATTCGTCGCCAAGCGCAAGACCACGATCGACGAGGTCAACGCGGCGATCCAGGCCGCGGCCGCTGGTCCGCTCAAGGGCATCCTGACCTGCACGGATGAGAAACTCGTCTCGTCCGACCTCAACCACGATCCGCATTCCTCGACCGTGGCGCTCGACCAGACCAAGGTGATCGAGGGCGACCTCGTGCGCGTGATGTCCTGGTACGACAACGAATGGGGTTTCTCGAACCGCATGAGCGACACCGCTGCCGCGCTGGGAGCTCTGGTGTAATGGCCGATCTTCGCACCCTCGATGGTCTCGACCTCGCCGGCAAGCGGGTTGTCGTGCGGGCCGATCTCAACGTTCCGATGAACCGCGGGATGGTCTCGGACGATACGCGGATCAGGTGTCTGGTCCCGACGCTGAATGAGTTGGCGGAGAAGGGTGCCTCCGTGGTCGTGCTGTCCCATTTCGGACGGCCGGATGGAAAGCCCGTCGCGGAATTTTCGCTGGAACCCCTGCGCGGGCCGCTGGAAGCGCTCGCGGGACGTCCGGTGCGGTTCGTGTCAACGGATTGGACGGATTCCGTCCCTGTTTCGCGGTTTGGCCGGATTGGCGAGATCGTCCTCATGGAGAACACCCGTTTTCATCCGGGCGAGGAAGCCAATGATCCCGCTTTCGCGCGCAGGCTGGCCAATCTTGGGGATATTTTCGTCAACGATGCGTTCTCGGTGTCCCACCGCGCGCACGCCTCGACCGAGGGAATTGCGCGGCTGCTTCCGTCCTATGCCGGACGTTGCATGGAGGCGGAGCTTGCCGCTCTCGACAAGGCTCTTGGAAATCCGATCCGTCCGATCGGCGCGGTGATCGGCGGCGCCAAGATCTCGACCAAGCTCGCGATCCTGGAAAACCTCGTCAAGCGCACGGATATCCTCGTCGTTGGCGGCGGCATGGCGAACACGTTGCTGTACGCCGGGGGCAAGGAGATCGGCCGTTCGATCTGCGAGCCTCAGCTTTGCCCGGTCGCGGAACGGATATTGCAGCAGGCGAGCGAGCATGGCTGCACCATCGTGCTGCCGACGGATGTTGTCATTGCCGACAAGTTCGCGCCGGGCGCGGCCCATGCGACGGTGAACGTCGATGACGTTCCCGCGGATTCCATGATCCTCGATATCGGTCCCGACACGGTGGCGGCCGTCGCCGAGAAATTTTCGCGGCTCAAGACGCTCTTGTGGAATGGCCCGCTGGGCGCGTTCGAGGTCGAGCCTTTCGGTAAGGGCACGTTCGCCCTGGCGAACGCGGCTGCGCGGCTCACCCAGACCAAGGAGCTTCTGACCGTGGCGGGTGGCGGTGACACGCTCGCGGCGCTCAGCGCATCGGGTGCGATAGATGATTTCAGCTATGTGTCGGCGGCAGGCGGCGCGTTCCTCGAATGGCTGGAAGGGCGCGAGCTTCCCGGCGTCGAGGTCCTGAGAACGAATTCTGGAACGGAGGTTTAAATGGCGCGCATTACCCTGAGGCAATTGCTGGATCACGCCGCCGAGCATGGATACGGCGTGCCGGCTTTCAACATCAATAACATGGAGCAGGGCCTGGCGATCATGGAGGCGGCGGCCGCCGTCGATGCGCCGGTCATCATGCAAGCGTCGCGCGGCGCGCGCAGCTATGCCAACGATATCATGCTGTCGAAGATGATCGATGCGCTGGAGGAGATGTATCCGCAGATCCCGCTCTGCATGCATCAGGACCACGGCAACGAGGAAGCGACCTGCGCGACCGCGATCAAGTACGGCTTCACGTCGGTGATGATGGACGGTTCGCTCAAGGCTGACGGCAAGACGGCGGCGGACTACGATTATAATGTCGGCATCACCCGCCGCGTCGTCGATATCGCGCACTGGATCGGCGCTTCGGTCGAAGGCGAACTCGGCGTGCTCGGTTCGCTGGAGCACGGCGGCGGCGAACAGGAAGACGGCCACGGCGTCGAGGGCGAGATCAGCCACGACCAGCTGCTGACCGATCCGGATCAGGCGGTGGACTTCGTCCGCGCCACCAAGGTCGATGCGCTGGCGATCGCGATGGGCACGTCCCATGGAGCCTATAAGTTCACGCGCAAGCCGGACGGCGACATCCTCGCGATGAACGTGGTGGAGGAAATCCACCGCCGTCTGCCGAACACGCATCTGGTCATGCACGGCTCGTCGTCGGTGCCGCAGCCATTGCAGGATCTATTCAACCAGTTCGGCGGCGAGATGCCGCAGACGTGGGGCGTTCCGGTCGAGGAGATCGTTCGCGGCATCAAGCACGGCGTGCGGAAGGTCAATATCGACACCGATTGCCGGCTCGCGATGGCTGCTGTTTTCCGCAAGGTCGCGACGCAGACACGAAGTGAATTTGATCCGAGGAAATTCCTCAAGCCGGCCATGGACGCGATGCGCGACCTGTGCCGCGAGCGTTTCGAACAATTCGGAACGGCGGGTCATGCATCGAAGATCAAGGTCATTCCGTTGGCGGAAATGGCCCGGCGGTATCGCGCAGGCGTGCTCGACCCGCAAATTGGAAGCGTAAACGCGGCTGCTTGATCAATTCGCCAGATATCAGGAGGACTGAAAATGAATGACCAATCAATGACCGTTCGCGGTAAGGACCGCTACAAATCCGGGGTCATGGAATACAAGCGTATGGGCTATTGGGAGCCCGACTATGTGCCCAAGGACACCGACGTGATCGCGCTGTTCCGCGTCACGCCGCAGGACGGTGTCGATCCGACGGAAGCCTGCGCGGCGGTGGCGGGCGAATCCTCCACGGCGACGTGGACCGTGGTGTGGACCGACCGCCTGACGGCGGCGGAGAAGTATCGCGCCAAATGCTATCGCGTCGATCCGGTGCCGAACTCGCCGGGCAGCTACTTCGCTTATATCGCCTACGACCTCGATCTGTTCGAGCCCGGTTCGATCTCGAACCTCACCGCATCGATCATCGGCAACGTGTTCGGCTTCAAGCCGCTGAAGGCGCTGCGTCTGGAAGACATGCGGCTTCCTGTGGCCTACGTGAAGACCTTCCAGGGTCCCGCGACCGGCATCGTCGTCGAGCGCGAGCGTCTCGACAAGTTCGGCCGTCCGCTGCTCGGCGCCACGGTCAAGCCGAAGCTCGGCCTGTCCGGCCGCAACTACGGCCGCGTCGTCTATGAGGCGCTGAAGGGCGGACTCGATTTCACCAAGGACGACGAGAACATCAACTCGCAGCCCTTCATGCATTGGCGTGAGCGCTTCCTCTACTGCATGGAAGCTGTCAACCGCGCGCAGGCCGCCACCGGCGAGATCAAGGGGACGTATTTGAACGTCACCGCGGCGACGATGGAAGACATGTACGAGCGTGCCGATTTTGCGCGCGAGCTCGGCTCGAACATCGTCATGATCGACCTCGTGATCGGTTACACCGCGATCCAGTCGATGGCGAAATGGGCGCGCCGCAACGACATGATCCTGCATCTGCATCGTGCCGGACACTCGACCTATACGCGCCAGCGCCTGCACGGCGTCTCGTTCCGCGTCATCGCGAAATGGATGCGGCTGGCGGGCGTGGATCACATCCATGCCGGTACGGTCGTCGGCAAGCTCGAAGGCGATCCGAACACCACGCGCGGCTATTACGATATCTGCCGCGAGGATTACAATCCGCTGTGCCTGGAGCATGGCGTGTTCTTCGATCAGAACTGGGCCAGCCTCAACAAGATGATGCCGGTGGCGTCGGGCGGCATTCATGCCGGTCAGATGCATCAGTTGCTGGATCTGCTCGGCGAGGACGTCGTGCTGCAATTCGGTGGCGGCACCATCGGCCATCCGCGCGGCATCCAGGCCGGTGCAACCGCGAACCGCGTCGCGCTCGAGGCCATGATCCTCGCCCGCAACGAGGGACGGGACTACGTGCACGAGGGTCCGGAAATTCTGGCGAAGGCGGCGCAGACCTGCACCCCGCTGCGCGAAGCGCTGGAGGTCTGGAAGGACGTGACCTTCAACTATCAATCAACCGACGCGCCGGATTTCGTGACGACCCCGAGCGTCGCGGTTTAACAGGAGGGACATATGCGTATCACTCAAGGTTGTTTTTCGTTTCTTCCTGATCTGACCGACGACCAGATCAAGAGCCAGGTTCAGTATTGCCTCGAGAAGGGCTGGGCGGTGAACATCGAGTTCACCGACGACCCGCACCCCCGCAACACCTATTGGGAAATGTGGGGACTGCCGATGTTCGACCTGCGCGATGCCGCCGGCATCATGAAGGAGCTCGCCGATTGCCGCCGCGTCTATGGCGATCGCTACATCCGCGTCTGCGGATTCGATTCCAGCCACGGCTGGGAGTCGGTGCGGATTTCCTTCATCGTCAACCGCCCGGCGGAGGAGCCCGGTTTCGGCTTGCAGCGGCAGGAGGCACAGGGGCGCAACATGCGTTACTCGACCTACTCCTACGCGGCGAACCGTCCGGAAGGCGCGCGTTACTCGTGATGACACGTTTCCGACATACCGGATGACATCAGGGTAGTGTCGGATGACTTGCTCCGTCGTCGCGAGGAGGGCGACGGAGCATTTTTTTGAACGAATGACAATGACAGGTGCGAGCCGTGCGGCGGCACCGTAATGGATGGTGAACCACGTGAACTCCAGCGCCCCATCAGCATCGAGCACCGATCATGCCGTGCAGGAGCCGCCGGTTTCGTCGGTCGATCTGCGTCAGGAATTTGAAGCGGTCGATATCGAATCCATCCTGTCTCAGCTCGATCGCGAACTGATCGGGCTTGTGCCGGTGAAAACCCGGATTCGCGAAATCGCATCGCTGCTTCTGGTGGAGCGTATCCGTCGCAAGATGGCGCTGGCGACGACTTTCCCGACCCTGCACATGTCCTTCACCGGTAATCCGGGAACGGGCAAGACGACGGTGGCGCTGCGGATGGCGGGCATTCTGCACCGGCTCGGCTTCGTGCGGCGCGGCCACGTCATCAACGTCACGCGCGACGATCTCGTCGGGCAGTACATCGGCCATACCGCGCCGAAGACCAAGGAAATCCTGAAGAAAGCGATGGGCGGCGTGCTGTTCATCGACGAGGCTTATTATCTCTATCGCCCCGAGAACGAACGCGACTATGGCCAGGAGGCCATCGAAATCCTGTTGCAGATCATGGAATCGCAGCGGGAGGATCTGGTCGTGATCCTTGCGGGCTATGGCGACCGGATGGAAAAATTTTTCGAGAGCAATCCCGGCTTCCGATCTCGTATCGCCCATCATATTGATTTCCCGGATTATACCGATCCGGAATTGCTCGCGATCGCGGAGTTGATGCTGGCGGAGCAGAGCTATCGCTTCTCGCCCCCGGCGCGCGATGCGTTCGTGCGCTACATTGCGGCGCGCAAGACGCAGCCATTGTTCTCCAACGCGCGCTCGATCCGGAATGCGCTGGACCGGGTCCGGTTGCGTCAGGCCAACCGGCTGGTGGCCGATCTCGACCGCGTCCTGACCAGCGAGGATGTGATGACGATCGACGCCGGAGACGTGACCGCGAGCCGGGTTTTTTCCAATGCCGCGGAATAGCCGCGGCCGGGAAAGGGAGAATCCATAGTCATGTCGAATCCGGTTCTGATCGCACCCTCCATTCTGTCGGCGGATTTTGCGCGCCTCGGCGAAGAGATCGAGGCGATCGACGCCGCGGGCGCGGACTGGATCCATTGCGACGTGATGGACGGGCATTTCGTGCCGAACATCAGCTTCGGCCCCGATGTCATCAAGGCCGTCCGCTCGCGGTCGAAGAAGATTTTCGACGTTCATTTGATGATCGCGCCGGTGGACGCCTATCTCGAGGCTTTCGCCAAGGCGGGGGCCGACATCATCACGATCCACGCGGAGGCGGGGCCGCATCTGGACAGGTCGTTGCAGTTGATCCGCTCGCTTGGCAAGCGCGCCGGCGTGACCATCTGTCCGGCGACCCCGGAAAATATCATCGAGCAGGTCCTCGATCGTGTCGATCTCATTCTGGTCATGACCGTGAATCCGGGATTCGGCGGCCAGTCGTTTATCCGTTCGCAGCTTGAGAAGATTCGGCGGATACGCGCCATGATCGGCGACAGGCCGATCCGGCTGGAAGTGGATGGCGGAGTCAATCCCGAGACGGCCGCTCTTGCCGCATCCGCCGGAGCGGATGTTCTGGTCGCGGGATCGGCGGTATTCGGCGGCAGAACGATTGAATCTTATCGCGCAAATATATCCGCCATCAGGGCGGCGGCAACCGGCGCAATCGGAGGAACCCATGCCTAGAGCCAAACGGACGTCAAACTGGCCGTCCGCGGTTGTGTTCGATCTTGATGGCACACTCGTCGATAGCGCAGGAGATATCGCCAGTGCGATCAACGAGCTTCTTGCGTCCGAAGGGCACGCTCCTTTTTCCCTGGAGGATGTCATCCGTTTCATCGGTGATGGCATCACGGCGCTGGTTCAGCGGGCTTTTATGGCAAGAGACGTGGTGCTGGGGGCTGACGAACTGCCGGTCCGTGTCGCACAGTTCAAGAAGCTATATGAATCGCGCGCGACCGATCTCACGCGTCCTTATTCCGGAGTTCCGGAGCTGATTTCCAATCTGCGCAAGCGCGGGATCGCGGTTGGAATATGCACCAACAAGGAAGAAGGTCTGGCGCAGAAAATCGTCGATGCGTTGGGGCTCAGCAGCCAGTTGGATGTGGTCGTCGGAGCGCGGCCGAACCGGCCAGCCAAGCCATCTCCGGTCTCATTGCTGGAAACGGTTGCCAGCCTTGGCGCGTCCCGTGAGGAAGCAATCATGGTGGGCGATAGTGCGATCGATATGCGCTGCGCCCAATATGCCGGCATCCCGTTTATCGGCGTCACCTTCGGCTACAGCAACCCGCCGATGTCCGAACTCAGCGCGGATGTGGCTATCGAGAGCTATCAGGATTTCGATGCGGCTTGTGATTTCCTGCGCGACCAGCAGGCGTGAAGGACTCCAGCGCGCCTTGATTTGCTCGCCTGTGCACCAAATGGCGGGGCGGCGATTTGATGGGCGCGGGGGATAGAATAAGCCGCGCTTCTGCGCGGCTTTCGCCAGTGCATGCCAGCCGGTCACTCCAAACGCTGGGTGTGAAGTATGAAATCATGCCGCGCCGCGTTGGTTTGAAGTCGGGCTCGATGTGGCTTCAGGCGGCCCACGGATTCCATCTCTGTGCGGGGCCGATCCCGGAACTGCCCATAGGTGCTGAAATCCGGGCCGGCAATTGGCTTCTCAAATAGCCGTTTAAGTCATCAGCCCCGATTTGCCCGGCTGCCGGAGAGATGGTGACATTTGAAATGTCGAATCACGGGGTGTACGTCCGGCTTGGCGCATGATGCCCGAGAATTCCGCCCCGATGCAACAAAGACTCAGGCATTATCCGGCATCAAGCCGCCTCACCGGAAAATTCCAGTAAGCCTCTTGTTGCCGCGCAGTCGAAATGCAGCAATTCCGGGTTGAAAGCCCCGCCGAGGGGTGTTTAGAGAGATTGATAGCCCTATTTACTGCCGTCCGGGAGATCCGCATTTGCTTCATCGACTGTCACATAATCTCACGGCGTACAGGTTGCCGAATACGTTTGAGTTCAGGGTTGATGATCCCGGTGAGGACCAGGCGGAGATCGTCGATCGATTGATCGGCTACTATTCCTACATGAAGCAGGAGAGTCGACGCAGAGGGATTCCCAATATTCAGGGGATGTGGGCGCACTACATAAATATCTTTAAGGAATTTGATGCTGCATTGAGTGCCCGGAATGCGGCTGAAGTTTCTGAAACGCTTTCCAGAATATGCACAACCAAACTGGTTACCGGCTTTGCATCGTACCATAGTTATACATCGATCGCGCACGATCGACGTGCCACTATGTTTGAATCGTATCTCACAGTCGATCGGGTATTGAGTCTTGCCGAATCTCTGGGCGTGGCTAATCCCCAATGCCCCTTTCAGGGCCCCTCGGGATATTTCGAACTCGATTTGGAACGACTCTTTGAGGGTATCAGGCAGCGAGCATCTTTCGATATTTCTGCCCCGAAGGCGGGCGGCGGCGCCTTCGGTTTGCGTACGTCTGCGGGGATTATGTCGATATCCGAAATTCTGGCAATTTATGCAGCCGGGCGAGTGAGCTCGCTTTTACTCGATACCGATCAAAAAACGGTCTGTGAAATCGGCGGGGGGCTCGGCACGCTTGCGTTTTATATGGCCAAGGCCGGCGCCTCCTTCGTCACGGTGGCGGACTTGCCGATCGTGAGTATCATTCAAGGCTATTATTTGATGAAAAGCCTTGGGCCAGGCTTCGTACATCTGGCGGGCGAGGCTGGCTCCGGCACGGTAAGAATTATTCCCTATTGGGAGCTTGACGACCTTGCCGACAAATCAGTCTCGATATTCATTAATATAGACTCGATGCCTGAAATCGATGCCGATATTGCCCGGCACTACATTGAATTGATAAACACAAAAGGCCGCGACTTCTTTTTTAGCATCAATCACGAAACGAGGGTGAACAATCAGAATGTTGTTCAGGACCTGATCGAGGATGCAGGAGGGTTTCGGCGCATTCGCAGATCGCCACACTGGATGATCCGTGGCCACGTGGAAGAGGTGTACAAGATACGGGGCGGATCGCCCGACGAGTAGGGGCGCGTTCGTGTGATGCGATAGTGTCGCGCCTGTCTTTTGAATTTGCATAAAATGCAATGGGGCGGTGTCTCCAGGAAGGCCGCGCCCAGACGCGAAGGTGGGCAAGAGAGTCGTTCATGCCAAATAAAAAGCAGACGAAAACTGAACTTGTCGGGTTCGATGATTTCAAGCGAATGGCTGTCGATCCGAAGCTGTCTCGCTATGAAAAAATTGGCTTTCCTGATTCCTACCGGGCCGGAAAAGAAGATCGCATATTCGCTGACATTCTATCCAAGCTGGGCAATCTCAGCCTCTCTCAGAAGAGGGTGCTTGATATTGGTCCTGGCTGTAGCGGCCTGCCTAAGCTCATCATCGATCTCTGCGGCGAGCACAATCATGAGCTTTTGCTCGTCGATAGTTCCGAGATGCTGTCGTTGCTGCCAGATGCTGATTTTATTAAAAAGATCGCAGCCCGATATCCTGACTGCCCTTCTTTGTTTGAGGCATTTTCCGGGAAGATCGACGTACTGATCTGTTACAGCGTCCTGCATTATATTTTTGTGGAAATTGGATTTTATGGATTCCTGGATCTCTCGCTGTCGCTGCTTGCCCCGGGAGGGCAAATGCTGATCGGAGACATTCCCAATATTTCGAAACGGCACCGTTTTTTCTCCAGCGAAACGGGAATTCGTTTCCACCAGGCCTTTATGAAAACCGACGATCTTCCGCAGGTGACGTTTAACGAAATCAATTTCGACCAGATCGATGACGCGGTCATCATGTCGATCGTTCAGCGATCCCGCTCTCAAGGTTTTGACGCATACGTAGTTCCGCAGCCGGATGATTTGCCGATGGCCAATAGGCGAGAAGACATCGTCATAGTGCGGCCTTGAAATATTGCAGGTGTGAGCGCGTGGGGTCTTTAGATTGAATCCAATGTCGATCCCCGCGGCCTGCACACTGTTCCATAGTCTGCTGAGTCGTTTGTTGCTAGCTGGAGACGATCGGAGTTGCGCAGCTTCGAGTTTTATCTTATCGGGGTACCATGGACTTTCTTTACGAAACGGCGACTGTCGTTCGAAAGGTCGATCTCGCTAGCGAACGCCAGTCGCGGATATCAGTCGCCTCGACTTTGATCGTCAGGAACCGCTCCTTCGCCAAGGCGACAGAGCTGTGAGGATTCCGTTTCTCAACATTCACGCTGCTTACGTCGAGCTTCAACCGCAAATTAATGCGGCCTTCGAAAGAGTGGCGCAGTCCGGGTCATACGTACTTGGATCAGAAGTCGAGGCGTTTGAGGCCGAGTTTGCAGACTATTGCGGGGCTTCCCATGCTGTTGGCGTGGCGAGCGGGCTCGATGCCCTGCATCTTTCCATGCGAGCATTAGGTATCGGCCCCGGCGACGAGGTGATCGTGCCTTCGAACGCTTACATCGCGACCTGGCTCAGCATTACTCGCGCGGGAGCTCGGCCTGTACCTGTTGAGCCGAACGCCGCCACTTATAATATCGACGTGGACCTCATCGAGGCTGCGATCACCTCAAGAACAAAGGCTATCGTCGCCTTGCATCTTTACGGCCAGCCGGCCGACCTCGACCCCATTCTCGGCATTGCAAAGAGACACGGCCTCTATGTCGTGGAAGATGCCGCTCAAGCGCACGGAGCAACTTATCGGGAGAGACGTATCGGGGCTCACGGGCATGTTGTTGCCTGGAGTTTCTATCCAAGCAAGAATCTCGGAGCGATGGGTGATGCGGGCGCAGTTACAACCGATGATCCAACGCTCGCTGAGAAAATCCGCATTCTTCGAAACTACGGCTCCAAAGTCCGGTATTTGAATGAAGTGTGTGGCTTTAACAGTCGTCTGGACCCAATGCAGGCGGCGATCTTGCGGGCAAAATTACATAAGCTGAACGAGTGGAATGCCAGGCGTGCGGCTCACGCCAGCACCTATCTTCGCTTGCTACAGGGCGAAAACCAGTTCGTTTTACCGCGCGTACTCGAATGCTGCGCACCGGCGTGGCATATCTTCGCTGTTCGTCATCACAAGAGAGACGAGCTTCGTTCGGCTTTGTTGGAGCACGGTATCGAAACTCTCATACACTATCCGGTGCCGCCTCACAGGCAAGACGCTTATCGCGGAGAATGGGAGGCTGGCAGTTTCCCGATTGCCTCGATGCTTGCAGACGAAGTCCTTAGTTTGCCAATCGGTCCCCACATGACCAATGATGCGGTCGAGACTGTCTGTAGCGTTCTCAAATCAGTGACGAAATCTCTGCACTCGCCTGTTTTGGAAAAGTAGATGAAGAAAACACGCAAGCTTGTGATCGTCGGAGACAGCGCATTTGCCGAAATCGCGCTCGAGTACTTCGAGGTGGACAGCACTTACTCCCCCGTCGCGTTCGCGGTTGAATCGGAATATTTGAAGCGGGATTCGCTTAATGGCGTTCCAGTTGTGCCGTTCGAAACCTTAAGCAGCACTCATCCTCCATCGGAATACGATGTTTATGTCGCGATCGTTTATTCTCAGTTGAACCGGCTGCGAACCAGATTGGCCTTATCTGCCAAGGCCTCGGGATATCGGCTTGCGAGTTACGTAAGCTCGCGGTCTTTTGTTTGGCGGAATGTCCAGTTGGGCGAGCACGTTTTTATATTCGAGGATAATACGGTCCAGCCATTCTCTGCGATTGGCGACAATGTTGTGCTGTGGAGCGGAAATCATATAGGTCATCATTCAAAGGTTTTGAACAATGCTTTTATTTCGTCGCATGTGGTCGTTTCAGGCTTTTGCACGATCGGGGAAAATTGCTTCCTGGGCGTGAACAGTGCGATAGGAAATAATGTTGAAGTCGGGGAGGATTGCTGGATCGGTCCCGGCGTTTCGATCACCAGGAATGTTCCAAAGGATTCTATAGTCCGGGCCCCGGAGCACGAGATCGCAAAAATTGGTGCTCGTAGATTCTTCAAGGTCAAGTAGGCATTCAAGGTGACGCGATGAAGTGGAGGAGTCTTGGGTTAGTTTGGGGGCCGGACCCTAAATATCATTGGCAGAAAACCCATGCGACGCTCGCAACGCCTTTGATCCTGAATCGGGATGTAATTCGAGTCTATTTTTACTGTCGAGATGCCAGCAATGTCGGACGGATAGGTTTCGTGGATGTCTCCGCGTCCAATCCTCTCAAGGTCCTCTATTCCAGCCCTGATCCTGTTCTCGACATCGGAAAGCCCGGCACGTTTGACGATAACGGAGTTGTGCCTGTCTCCGTTGTTCGTCTGTCGGATCAATCGCTGCTCCTATATTATAATGGCTTTGAGCTTTGTCGCGGCATCCCGTACCGGATACTTACCGGGCTTGCGAGGAGCGACGATGGCGGAAAGACCTTCTCGAAAATCTCCAGATCTCCAATAATGGATCGAAGCGACAAGGAGCTGTATTTCCGTTGCGGCAATCATGTTCTCGTTGAGAACGGGATATTCAAAAGTTGGTATATTGCGGGCAGCGATTGGTGCGATCTGGATGGAAAGCGAGCGCCCGTTTATAATATGCATTATTCCGAGTCCGTGGATGGCATCGAATGGGCTGAGGCAGGGACGCCGAGCCTGACAATAGATCCAGCCAGGGAACATGGGTTCAGCCGGCCGTCTGTCATGAGAACCCAGTCTGGCGACTTCGAGATGTTCTATTCAATTCGGAGCTTATCTCGCGGATATATCTTCGGATACGCGACCTCTGATGACGGAATAGTTTGGAATCGCAGGGACGGCGAACTGCAATTTATCCGTTCGGCGTCGGAGAAGGATACTGACACCCAATGTTATCCGGCCATCGTTTCTGTCGGTGGACAGCGGTACATGTTCTATAACGGGGACAACTACGGAGAGCGTGGGCTTTCTATCGCGATCGAGGAAGCCTAATGGATTTAAGTGTCGATTTTTTCGATCCCCGGAACGAGGAGGAATGGGACGAGCTAGCCCTGCGATCGACGTCCGGAACGTTTTTGCATACCCGGCGTTTTTTGAACTACCATGGAGCACGATTCGTTGATGCGTCGATCTGCATCAGAAATGGTTCAAAACTGTTGGGTGTGTTTCCCGCTGCACAAGAGAAAACGATCTCTGGCACGGTAGTTAGCCATCCCGGAATCACCTATGGGGGGATTGTCCACGATGGTTCTCTTCGCGGAGAGTGGATGATCCGTGCGCTACAGCAATCGCTTTTGCTTTTCAGCCGGCGCGGCTTTGACAAGCTTCATTACAAAGTGGTTCCCCGAATATATCATCGCAGCCCAGCTGAAGATGATCTCTATGCGCTGTTTCGCCTCAAGGCCCGGTTGTTTCGCTGCGACTTATCTGTTGCGTTGAATTTGGCCAACCGGCAACCGATGGCCAGCCGCCGTAAGCGGAGTCTGAAAAAGGCGCAGTCTTTCGGAATTGAAATACATGACGCGCCATCTTGCGCGAAAGAGCTTTGGCCGGTTCTTGAGGAAAATCTAGAGCAAAAACACGGGGCGACTCCCGTTCATACGCTGAGCGAGATATCCCTGCTTCATGACTTGTTTCCCGAGTCCGTGCGTTTCCTTACCGCTCATTACGAGGGCCGAGTGGTTGCAGGACTCGTTCTCTTCATCACCCGGAATGCCACCCATTCCCAATATATCGCCTCAAGCGCTTTGGGCCAGCAATTGAACGCACTGGATCTGCTTTTCGATCGGGCTATCGAGGAAGCAATGGAACGGCAGCATAGCTACTTCAATTTCGGCATTTCTACTGAACGCGCAGGGCAAGTCCTAAACGAAGGCCTCTTTCAATTTAAAGCGGAGTTTGGCGGGGGCGGAGTAGTCCATGAGTTTTACGAGGTCGATACAATCAGCTCCGAGATGACGGGGGAGAGGCATGACTAACAACGGATCACAGTCTTACGGTGTAAGGCGGCAGCACCGGGCTTCTACGGAGATCGAGATCTATCTCGAAGAGCTTCGTCGAGAGGGATACGTTGTGCTTTCCGATGTGTTTTCTCCGGACATCATGAAAGAGGCTTCGGAGCTGATTGATGCGACCTACGCCTTGCAAGTGCAGGAAACTGGCGAAGACATTCTTGAAAAAGCGAATGACACCGACATAGTGAGGTGTCCGCTGGCATATGATCGGCGGTTCCTGGATCTGTCGATCAATGAAACCATCCAGTCGATTATTAAGGGTGTGCTGGGTGAAAATTATGTTCTTCTTCAGCAGAATGGCATCATAAACAGATCGAAGAAGACGAATTTCCAAACAAAATGGCATAGAGACCTTTCCTATCAGCACTGGATTTGCTCGCAGCCGCTTCTGCTGAATTTCCTGATTTGCATCGACAAATTTTTCGTCGAGGGAGGAGCGACATGGATTTTGCCAGGTTCTCATCTGCACGAAGAATTTCCATCGGATTCCTATTTAGCCAGGCATGCGAAGCCGCTTGAGGCGAGTGCGGGATCAGTTATAGTTCTTGATGGAATGACTTATCACCGAGGGGGCGTGAACACATCTCCGGGGTATATCAGAAGGGCGCTTAACAATGTTGTGGCGCTGCCTTTCATGGGTCAGCAGATTGACATGCCCCGCCTGCTCAACTCGCGCGGTCTCAAATACTCTGCGGAGCCATTCCTATATAATTATCTAGGCTACCGTTGGAATCCGGCGTCGGATGCTGCTAGCTGGCGTGAACACCATGCCGTTGGCCACGCTCCAAAATAATCTTCTTGGACGGAGGTGAATTTGGAACAAGAGCCAACGGTCTCGGGCTTTTGCCAGCGTGTTTTGTCCGTCGCGGAAGCGGGGGACCCTGCGTCAGCGCTGCAATCCATCGCGGCTTTTGTAATCCAGGTGATTTCTCAAGAGCGCTCCATCGCACGAGTATTCTCGTCCGCGAAGCTGGATCGATTATGCCTTGATATCGGCAACCTGTTCGCGCCGGTAAATGTTACGACGCCCCGGGCTGGCAAATGTGTGTTCCTGGCCACCGGGGTCTCTAAACGGGGCGGCCATTCACGAGTGATCAGCTCTTTGATGCAAGCCGATCCTGCGAGCGAACGGCACGTTCTGATCACCAACATCGAGCACGATATAACTGACGCCGACGTGCCTGACTTCCTTCAGGATGCAAGCGTTTCGATATGCCGGGAAGCCGACTTCGCGCAGAAGGTCGTTTGGTTGCGCAACCAGATCCGAATAATAGCTCCCGAGAGGATTTATGTTTTAATCCATCACTTTGATAGCGTGGCTATCGCGGCTCTTCAGCCAGGAATGGCCGATCAGATAATTTATATTCACAACTGCGATCATTCGCTTTCTCTGGGATCGCATGTTCCGCATTATCGCCATGTCGATCTCCACGCGAAAGGATATTACTATTGCCGGGAGAATTGTGGGGTCAAAAATAATCAGCATTGGCCCATGGTCACCGCACCGTCTTCGCTTCCTCTCCGAAAGGAGTTTCTCAATGCTGATGGGCTCGTTACTGCCACATCAGGAGGATTCGAGAAATTTGAATCGCCTCATTTGAATCGCAAGATTCCGTATTCCATTTCTTACGCGGAGGCTGTTCCGCGAATTATCGCGGCTACGGGAGGGCGTCATATTCACATCGGTGGCCTATCCCGCGGAATGTTGAGTGACATTCATCGCGGTCTGGAAGACGGTGGAATAGCGAAGGATCGCTTTATCAACGTATCCTACGTTCCGCGTATTCCTGAGGCCCTGATCGAGCGGAATGTGGATCTTTATTTAACATCATTCCCGCTGGGTGGCGGATTGGTTGCCATCGAAGTGATGAGCGCGGGAATTCCGATTCTTGCTCATTCGAATTATCGAAGCGCGTTCTTTTCATCTGCCGATCTTGTTTATCCGGGCGCCGGTGTCTGGCGCGACCTCGATGAATTAAGTGCGAGTCTGAAAAATTACACGCCCGATGATTTGAAGCGGCAATCTGTCGAGGCATTTGAATTTTACAAGGAAAACCATTTGCCCGAACTCTTGAAGGCGTGTGTGTTGGGTGTTATCGAAAATCGGGATAGTGATCCGCCGCGCCGGCCCGTCTATTACGCTGACCAGCTTCAGGCATTTCTAGACGAGGGAGAGGTGATCGTTGATGAAACCGAGGTCGGTGCGGAATACGCGGAGGCATTTACCAGGCTCCATTGGAGGATAGAGCGAACTTTCGGCAAGTGTTTATGTAGATTGGGATTGAATAAGGATGGAGAGTTTTTAAAAGCTCGCTCGAACGAACGACGAAGGATTTTGCGGCAGCGTAAAGCTACGGGGCAGTGAAATCGTGGAAGCCAGTATCGGCGAGTTTCGAAAAAAGATAGAAAAGGAAATCTCCGGGCACGAGCTGAACCTCGCTCTGTCGGAAATCTCGGCGTTTGTTTCTGATGTTATCAGCCATCAGACGAGTGTAGGGAGTGTATTATCAAGTCCGGACCTGGATGCGCTTTGCTCCGAGATAGGCAGGTTGGCCATCAGGGAAATTCCATTTAAGGAATTCTCAGGCCGTTCGGGATCGTCAGGTGCGGTTTATTTGGTCACGGAGCTTTCCAAAACCGGAGGGCTGACCCGCCTTTTGCTTGATATGATCGAGTGCGGAGAGGCTGGAAATCATACTATTCTCATATCGAATTTGAATGAGAATACGCTTGTTTCCGATATTGAGCCGCTGATCCAGTCTCAACATGTTTCGATTTGCGTCTGCCCGCCTTCAGATTATCTCGGGCGACTTCGCTGGCTTCAGACGCAGCTTATAAACTGCAATCCACGCAGAACCTACGTTCTCCCGCACCACTTCGATGCTCCGTTAATTGCAGCGTGCCAACCAGAAATAACGGGAGAGCTGTTCTATATTCATAATTGCAACCATGCTCTTGCACTCGGCGTTCATCTGGAAAACGCGCGGCATGTCGATCTTCACTCAAAAGGATTTTATTATTGTAGGGAATCTGAAGGAATTATTCGGAATGAATTGTGGCCATTACCGGCTAAGGACTTTGGGCATAGACCGCTAGATGGCTTTTTGAAGCATGGGGAAATACTGAGCTGTACGTCCGGCGGTTTTGAAAAGTTCGAGTCTTCGCATTATCTGGAGCAGATTCCATACGCATACAGATACGAAGACGTTCTTCCCAACATTCTTGCCAGTACGCGCGGTCGCCATCTTCACATCGGGCCGCTATCCGATTCCTTTTTGCAAAAGCTCTATACGCAATTTCGCCGATCGCAGATCGATCGCGAGAGATTTATTCATGTTCCTTTTGTCGCGAGCCTGTCCCGGGCGCTTCTCGAACGGGAGGTCGATCTTTACATCGGATCCTTCCCTCTGGGAGGCGGCAAGGCGACAGTAGAAGCGATGGCGGCTGGCATACCGGTCGCTGTGCATTCGAACTATCGATCAAATCTTCTCAGCGTTGAATCGGAAGTGCATCCGAAAGCATGCGTTTGGCGAAAGCCAGAAGAGTTGTATGAATTTTTGCGTGTGCAAGACAAGGCGACGCTCCAGGATTTGTCAAAACACTCCCGGGCGTATTATGCAGCCAATCACACGATCGAGCGGCTTCGTACGGCGATGCGAACTCCGGCGGAGGGGCTTCCCCCTCGTCCATTATTTCGTCCCGATGTATTGCAAAGTTATCTCGATGACAGGCAGGCTTTCTGGGAAGGCGGGCAGAAGGTTATCGTTTCAGATCAGGCTTCAAAACAGTTTCAACAGGAAAGGCAGTTCCTATTCGCAGACATCGATAGACTTAAGAGAGAGTCTCAGGAACATCTGGATCAGTATCAGGATGCGCTCCGAAGTAGTAAGATAGAGGAAGAGCGATGGCTTGGGGAACGACAGCAATTCCTCGACCGCTTAAGGGAATTAGACAGCCAGTGTGCCGCTCTTGAAGCGCAAGTCGATTTCCAGCGGGCGGCCGCACGACGGGCCCTGAGGCGAATCAGGGCTATTATCGTCGATGCAAGAAACTGCCGAAGCGGAGTGTTTTTGCGTAAATTCCGCAGCGCTTGGGCGTCGATCAATCGGCGCTGAAGCGTTTCTATAAGAATGGAGAACATGCAATGGCAAACTGGCACTTGATTGACCTGCCCCGAATTGTAGATCCGAGAGGAAATCTAACCTTTATCGAGGGAGGACATCATGTGCCGTTTCCAATCGCGCGGACCTACTATCTTTACGATGTGCCGGGAGGTGCTTCGCGGGGCGGGCATGCGCATAGGGTAACCGATGAACTGCTGATTGCTGTATCCGGCAGTTTCGATGTCAGTGTCAGCGATGGCACCACCAAGGATGTTATTTCCTTGCGCCGCTCATATTACGGCCTTCTTGTTCCTGCCCGCTCGTGGCGAGAGCTTGAGAATTTTTCGAGTGGGTCTGTTTGTTTGGTGCTCGCTTCGGAGAAGTTCGATGAGAAAGAGTACATTCGCGATTACAACGAATTTCTTGAAATTGTTGGAGGCTCAAACACCTCGGCCCCAGAGAAATAGTTCTCCGGATCAGGTCGGCCAACTTCGCGCTCGGGAAAAATCCTGAAGAAGGATGATGGTGCGGGTGCGGTGTAGTTGCGGCTGAGCGTTACTCTTCTTCGGTGCGATGTGCGCGGGCAGCCGGCAGGTGGGTGCATGGCCTGCATCGTTATCTCAATATTATAGAGGCTGGCAGCCGCGCGCCATTTTCCGCGAAAATCATGATTTGCCGCGCCTAGAGCGGCACGTCCTTGTCGTCGAGCAGGATGCGTTCCGCCGCGCCGTTGAGATCGTCATATTGTCCGTTGCCGAGCGCCCACATGAAGGCGCCGAGTCCGGCTAAGCCGAGCAGGAGCGCGACGGGAACGAGAAACAGAAAGTCGTCCATCACGCATGCTCCACGATATTCAGGGGAAGGGGCTTTGTCGTGGTTTCGGATGTATCCCGGCGGGGTCGGCCGCCAAGCCGCAGCGCGTTGGCGATGACGATGATCGAGGATGACGACATCGCAATCGCCGCGACCAACGGTGTCACGTATCCCATGATCGCGATTGGCACCGCGATCAGATTATAGCCGACGGCAAGCATCAGATTTTGCCGGACGAGCTTCGCGGCCTCGCGCGCGATGCCGATGGCCTGTGGCACGGCGTCCAGACTTTCGTGCAGGAACACAAGGTCGGCGGCGTTGCGTCCGATGTCGGCCGCGGTCGCGGGCGCCATCGAGGCATGAGCGGCGGCGAGTGCTGGCGCGTCGTTCAATCCGTCGCCGACCATCAGCACCTTGCGGCCTTCTGTCTCGATGTCACGGATGCGGGCGACCTTGCCGGCAGGCAGCATCCCGGCGGAATATCGAAGATCGAGTTCGCGCGCGATCCGGCCCACGGCGGCGTCATGGTCGCCGGACAGGATCTCGATCTCGAAGTTTTTCCTGAGGGCGGCGAGCGCATCGTGCGTGTTGCTCCGCAGGCGGTCCTGAAACTGGAAGCGCGCGAGCGGGGCGCCGTCTTTCGTGAGCACAAGCCCGGCGTCGCCCGTGGCGGAATTGGACAACGCCCAGTTGGCCCGGCCGAGGCGATAGAGATGCGGGCCGATCCGCGCTTCCAGCCCGCAGCCCGGATGCTCGGTGATGGCATCCGGCTCGATGGTTTGCGCGGGGGCGGCGCAGGCGGCTTCAATCGCGCGCGAATAAGGGTGACGGGAGTGGCCCGCGATGGCGGCGGCGATTTGCAATGCCCCGGCATCGATGGCGGTGGGATCGATGAGGCGCGGCATATCGGAGGTCAGCGTTCCGGTCTTGTCGAACACGATGGTGTCGATCTCCGCGAGCCGCTCCAGCGCGCCGCCGTCCTTGAGCAGGATTCCGTTCTCGAACAGGCGGCGGGCGGCCATCACCTGCACCATCGGCACCGCGAGGCCGAGCGCGCAGGGGCAGGTGATGATCAGCACCGCGATCGCAATGGTGACGGCGCGGTGAAGGTCGCCGGAGGCGATCATCCAGCCGACGAAGGTGAGGAACGCGGTCGCGTGCACGACCGGCGCGTAGAGTTGCGAGGCGCGGTCGGCGATCCGGCGATAGTGCGAGCGGCCCGTCTCAGCCGCCTCCATCAGCCGCACCATGTCGGCGAGCGTCGAATCCTTCGCGGCAGCCGTAGCGGTGAGCGTCAGCGGCCCGGTGAGGTTCAGCACGCCTGCCTGCAAGCGTGTCCCCGGAGCGGCGGCAAGCGGCGCGCTCTCGCCGCTCAGCAGCGCGCTGTCGATATCGGAATGGCCGGCGAGAACCTTCGCGTCGACGGGGACGCGTTCACCGGCCGCAAGCAGGATCGTCATGCCAACGGCAATCTCGTTGACCGGCATGTAGACGCGGCTGCCGTCATCTTGCTGCACCAGCGCGCCGCGCGAGGCAAGGTTGGCGAGACCCTTGACTGCCGTGCGGGCTTTTTCCCGCATCAGATGGTCGAGGGTGCGGCCGATCAGCAGGAAGAACAGGAGCGTGACCGACGCATCGAAGTAGGCATGCGAGCCATGGGTCGCGGTCTCATACACGCTCATGCCGAAGGCCAGCAGCACGCCGATCGAGATCGGCACGTCCATGTTGGTGCGGCCGTGACGCAGCGCGCGCCATGCCGAACGGAAAAACACGCGTCCGGAATAGGCGAGCGTGGGCAGCGCGATGGCGGCCGAGATCGCATGGAACAGGTCGCGCGTCGCACTGTCCGCGCCGGACCAGACCGACACAGATAAGAGCATGATGTTGCTCGCGGCGAAGCCCGCGACGGCGAGCGCGCGAATGAGTTCGCCGAAGGCGGTGTCCTTCACCTCCGCGCCCGCGTCGTAAACATGCGCGTCATAGCCTGCGCGGCGCAGCGTATCGATGAAGGGCGGCGGCGCGCCGTCGTGCCAGCGGATGGTCGCGCGCCTGGTCGAGAGATTGACGCGCGCGGTCTCGACGCCGGGCAGGGCGGCAAGCGCGGTTTCGATGTTGCGGATACAGGCGCCGCAGTGAATGGAAGGGACGGACAGATCTGTCTGGCGGATGCCGTCGCCGACAAGCCGGCTCGCCAGCAGGACTTCGCCGTCCTTGTTGATGTCGTTCGCGACGGTCAGCGCGATGCCTCCGGCGGAGGTGCAACACGTCATCGGCTTCTCCAACTCCCCTTCGCGTCGGATTTGCGGCGCGCGAAGGGCTTTGACGATCCGGCGGCAGCGCCGCCGGGCAATCGGGTCAGGCCGCCTCCGCGACGGCCGGGGCAGCTTTCATCGCCTCATAGGCATGCCAGGTGCCGTGCCCGAGCACCGGAAACACAATGATCAAACCGAGCAGGCCGCTGGCGAGGGACAAAAGGAACAGCCCCAGCACGATCGCGCCCCAGGCCAGCATCACCGGCAGGTTCTTGCCGACCAATGCGAAGCTCGTGCCCATCGCTGTCAGTGCATCGACGCGCTCCTCAAGCTGCATCGGAATCGAGAACGCGCTGATGGCGAAGGAGAAGGACGCAAACAATGCGCCCACCACGCTGCCGACGATCAGCATCGCCCATCCGACCGGCGTCGAGAACAGCATCGCGGCGACATGGTCGAGGCCCGGGAAGGGCAACAGCCCGAAGAACAGCGCATAGACGATGACGGCGGCGCGCATCCAGATCAGCATCAAGAGGCACAGCAGCACGCCGGTGAACAGAAGCTGGGCTCCCGCCGCCGGACGGACGAAGATCATCCGCATCAGGCTGACGGGTTCGCCGCGCGCGATCTGCCGGCTCTTGGCGTAAGTCCCGATCGCGAGCAGCGGACCGGTCACCATGAATCCCGCGAGCGCGGGAAACAGGATATAGTCCCTGCCGAACAGGAACAGGCCGTCGATGATCGCGAACGACAACAGGAAGATCAGGATGCCGTAGGCGATGCTCGGGCCCGGCACGGTGCGAAAATCCTTCCAGCCCTGCGCGAGCCACTTCAGCGCGGTCGCGGGCGGCAGATTGCGAGCCCAGCGGTTTTCGTGTGGCAGCGGCGGAACGACTACCGGAATGACGACCATATCAGCCCCCGTTATTTCGGCGTGCAGGACGATTGCGCGGCGCTGAAGCTACCTTGCGCGGCGTTATCGTTGCCAAGTCTCAGATGGGACACGCAATCCGGTTGCGATGTCACGGCGACATAAATGAAATGCCAGTTCGCGGCGGTGAAGACGAGAATGATCGCGGTTGCGATCGCCCACATCGTCAGGCGGCCGCGGCGGCCAAGAGAGCGTCCGGGTGATCGTCCGGGAGATTGCTCAAGGGATATGCCGGTGCTCATGGCTTCGAACTCCGCAGGTCGGTGATGTAAAGCGCGAGAATCTTGCGATCGACATCCGAGAGCCGGCCTTCCCATGTCGGCATGTGGCCCTGCCGTCCGCCCCAGACGGTATCGGTGATTGTTTGCGCGTCGCCGCCGTAAATCCAGAACGGATCGGTCAGGTCGGGCGCACCGGCCTCATGGCTGCCCTTGGCGTTCTCGCCGTGGCAGGCGACGCAATTCGCGGCGAAAACTTCCTTGCCGGCAGCGATCTTGTCGGCGGGAATGCTCTTGTCGCCGGGATGGGACAGGCTGCGGACGAACGCAACCACATTGTCGATGTCGGCGCGCTTCAGGATGCCGTCACGCCCGAAAGCGGGCATCTGCGAACTGCGGCTGTCCGGATGAGCGGAATTGATGCCGACTCGGATGGTCTGGGCGATCTCCTCGGGGCTTCCGCCCCACAGCCAGGATTGCGTGGTGAGGTTGGGATAGCCCTTGTTGCCCTGGGCCTCGCGGCCGTGACAGGCGGCGCAATTGTCGCCGAACAGCGCCCGGCCGGATTCGCGCACCACCTCCATCAGCCGCGGGTCCTTCTGGATCTCGGCAAAGCTCTCGCTCTCGATCTTCCTGGTCCAATGCGAGCGATCGAGCGCGGCCTGCTTCACCGACTGGACGACATCGGCGCGGACATCGTCGCCGAGCAGTCCCTTGGTGTAGGTGGTGCCGATCGGCCATGTCGGCATCAGCACCCAGTAGCCGAGAGCGAACAGCGCGGTCGCGATCAGAAAGAAATAGATCACGCGCGGCACCGGCGTATTCAGCTCGGTGATGCCGTTCCATTCATGGCCGGTGGAGAGATGCCCGGTATGAGGGTCGCGGATGAAATGGTCGCCCATGATCGTTTAACCCTTCTCCGAAGTCTTGGCGGGGCGGTCGTCGTCATCCTCGAGGATGGCGCGGCCGGCTTGCTCGAACGTCTTCTTGTTCGATGGCCAGTAAGCGTAGACGAGGACGGCCGCCGACAGCGCCAGCAGATAGAACAGTCCGTAGGATTTCGAGAACCAGACGAGGGAGCTGTGATCGAGGTTCATGGCTTGGCTCCGAGCTTGGCTCCCGCATCCGCGACGGGCTTCGCGTCCACGTCGGTCAGGCGGCCGAGAATTTGCAAATAGGCGACCAGCGCATCCATCTCGGTCAGCTGATTGGGTTTGCCGTCGAAAGCCCGGACGTTGGTGTCCTTGCCGTAGCGCTTGGTCACGCCCTCGGCGTCGTTCGAATCCGGCGAGGCCTGTCCATAGGCGTCGGCCGCGGCATTGGCGATCATGTCGTCGGTATAGGGAACGCCGACCGTGCGCTGAGCCTTCAAATGGGCGCTGAGATCGTCGGTCCGCAGTTCCGTGCGCGACAGCCAGGTATAGGCCGGCATCACGGATTCAGGCACCACGTCGCGCGGATTGTTGAGATGGGCGACCTGCCATTCGTCGGAATACTTGCCGCCGAGACGGGCCAAATCCGGGCCGGTGCGCTTCGATCCCCACAAATGCGGATGGTCATATTTGGATTCGACCGCCAGCGAATAGTGGCCGTAGCGCTCGACCTCATCGCGCAAGGTGCGGATCATCTGCGAATGGCAGGCGTAACAGCCTTCGCGGATGTAGATGTTGCGGCCCGCGAGTTCGAGCGGGGTATAAACGCGCATGTTCGGCGCGTCCTCCACTGTCTGGTGGATGGTGAACAACGGCGCGATCTCGACAAGGCCGCCGATCGAGGCGACACCGACGATCATCAGGACCAGGCCGACCGACTTGCGTTCGAGGCGATAGTGAAATCCAAAGATCGACATCGGCTTACTCCCCCGCCTGCAACGCAGGCGCGCCTGCGAGTTCGGGACGGTCAGTGGCTGGCTCGGCCGCGATATGCGGCACGGCCCGAATGGTCATCCAGATGTTGTAGCAGCCGATGATGGTGCCGAGCAGGAACAGCAGGCCGCCGATCGCACGGGCGATGTAGTAGGGATGCATCGCGACGAGCGAGTCGATGAAGGAATAGGCGAGCGTGCCGTTCTCGTTATAGGTCCGCCACATCAGGCCCTGGATGATGCCGGAATTCCACATCGCGAACACGTAGACGACGGTGCCGGCCAGCGCGAGCCAGAAGTGTGCTTCGACGAGACGCGCCGAATACATCGCCGGGCGTTTCCACAACCACGGCACGGACGCGTAAATCGCGCCGAAGGTGATCATCGCAACCCAGCCGAGCGCGCCCGCATGGACGTGGCCGATGGTCCAGTCGGTGTAATGCGACAGCGCGTTCACCGGGCGGATCGCCATGAACGAGCCTTCAAACGTGGTCAATCCGTAGAACACGGCGGCGACCATCATGAAGCGCAGCGTCGCGTCGTCACGCACCTTGTGCCATGCGCCGTTAAGCGTCATCAGCGCATTGCCCGCGGACACCCATGACGGGATCAGCAGCATCACCGAGAAGGTCATGCCGAGCGACTGCACCCACTGCGGCAGCGCGGTGTAGTGCAGATGATGCGAGCCCGCCCACATGTAGAAGAAGGTGATGCCCCAGAAGCTGATGATCGACATCCGGTAGGAGTAGATCGGGCGCTCCGCGCGCTTGGGCATGTAATAATACAGCATGCCGAGGAAGCCGGAGGTGAGGAAGAAGGCGACGGCGTTGTGACCGTACCACCACTGCGTCATGGCGTCCTGCACGCCTGAGAACAGCGAGTAGCTCTTGGTGCTCGCCCACGACACCGGTACCGCCAGGTTGTTGACGATGTGCAGCATCGCCACCACCAGGATGAAGGCGAGATAATACCAGTTGGCGACGTAGATGTGCGGTTCCTTGCGGCGCGCGAGCACGCGCATGTAGAGGAAGAAGTAGGCGACCCAAACCACGACGAGCCAGATGTCGGCGTACCATTCCGGCTCGGCGTATTCCCTCGATTGGGTGATGCCCATCAAATAGCCGGTGGCAGCGATGACGCAGAACAGGTTGTA
The DNA here is from genome assembly GCF_029030725.1 of [Pseudomonas] carboxydohydrogena. Taxonomy (NCBI): domain Bacteria; kingdom Pseudomonadati; phylum Pseudomonadota; class Alphaproteobacteria; order Hyphomicrobiales; family Nitrobacteraceae; genus Afipia; species Afipia carboxydohydrogena. The sequence goes on along the minus strand of NZ_CP113162.1, from coordinate 2,699,095 downwards.
GCCGAGCAGCACGAACCAGGGGCTGAGCTGGCCGGGAAGGCGCGTGCGGCAGGTGCGCTGCATCACGTAGAACGATGTGGCGATCAGCGCGTTGCCGCCGAAGCCGAAGATCACGCCGCTGGTATGCACGGGACGCAGGCGGCCGAAGCTCGCCCATCCGGCATCGAAGGTGAGATTGGGATTGACCAGAAGCCACGCCACCCAGTCGCCGACGAACATCGCGATCACGGCCCAGCCCATCGCCAGAATGATGCCGACCTTGCTCGGGTCGTCATAATAATGGTTCAGGCGATCCGGAGACGGTTCGGGCGAGTAGTATCCGGAGCCGACCCAGAAGATGCCGGCGAGAGCCGCGACCATCACCAGCGCGCCATGGACGCTGAACAGGTCGGCCCGGCCCGCCACGGTCATCACCGCGCCGACGACGAACATGATGAGCAGAATGACGAGGCCCGACTCGCGCTCGTCCTTGGTGAGTTGTTCGATCATTCGCATCTTATCTGCCCCGCATCGGCGAATGCCTGCTTGCAGCAGGCACAAAATTCAAAGGCCGCGACGTTTCCGGGAGGAATCGCGCGCGACGTGCGCAACATATTCTAGAGCGTTTCAGCATGCCGTCATTCGGAATGATGAAGGAATCTGACGACAATCTATCTGGCGTTGCGGAAAGCACTTTGCGGTAACGCAAAATATCGGGAAATCCCGTCATATTTCATTTGCATAGAGCTGTCCGTGCCCGCTGCGTTATTTGTTTTGCATCCGGTTTCGGACAACGAAACATCTTTCAAATGATATTTGATTTTTCTCAATGCGGCGCTGCGGAAAGGCGGCAACTTGCCGGCATCCGGAGTGGCGAATCATGTCGATCTATCTCGTGCTTCTGATTCTGGCTTTGCTGGTGGCCGTTCGCGCGGTGGATGATCTGCGGGAGGCGCGAAGACTGGGGGCCGCGGTTCAGAAGCCGCGGCGGAGAAGTTTTTGACTTTTGCAGAATCGCGGCTTACCGCGGGACCGGACTGCATCCCTGCGAGATGGCATGGTCCAGCCGGGAGCAAGCTATGAAAATCGAGATGTCATTGCTGCGTAACGCGCAGGGGTTTGCGTTTCTGTCATACGGCTTCAGGCCGTTCTTTTTCGGCGGAGCGATTTATGCAGGGTTGGCGGTCGCGATCTGGATACCGGCTTATTTCGGCGAACTGACGCTGCACACGACTTTCGCGCCGCTTGACTGGCACATCCACGAAATGCTGTTCGGCTTCCTGCCTGCGGTGATCGCGGGATTCCTGCTGACCGCGATACCGAACTGGACCGGCCGTCCGCCGGTGCGTGGCAACCTGCTTTTGCTCATGGTTGTCGTATGGGTGCTCGGGCGCGTCGCGGTGGCATGTTCCGGAGAGGTCGGCTGGCGGGCGGCGATGCTGGCCGATGCGTCATTCCTTCTTCTTGCCGGAGCGGTCGCGGCCCGCGAGGTGCTGGCCGCCCGGAATTTCCGCAACATGCGGGTCGTGGCGCTGGTTCTGCTGCTGTTCGCCTGCAATATCGCCTTTCATGTCGAGGCGCATGTTCATGGCGCCGCCGACTACAGCATGCGTGCCGGTGTCGCGGTTATCATCATCCTGGTTTCGGTGATCGCCGGCCGCATTGTCCCCGCGTTCACGCGGATATGGCTGATGCGGCAGCCACAGGGCGCGATGCCGGTGCCGTTTTCGCGATTTGACGGCATCGCCGTGCTGCTGGGCGCACTTGCTCTGGCCGCCTGGGTGGTTCGTCCCGAGGGGATGCTGACCGGTGGTCTCTGCCTGATCGCGGGACTTTTTCATGTCGCGCGGCTTGTGCGCTGGGCGGGTTATCGCACCTTCGCCAACAGGATTCTGGTCATCCTGCATATCGGCTACGCCTTCGTGCCGCTCGGCTTTCTATTGGCCGCCGCCTCGGCGCTGGAGTTTGTCAGCGTGAGTGCCGCCATCCATGCGTGGATGGTGGGGGGCGCGGGCATCATGACGCTCGCGGTGATGTCGCGGGCGAGCCTCGGTCATAGCGGCCGCCCGCTGGTGGCATCCGCGGCGACGCAGGCCGTCTATGCCCTCGTGATCGCGGCCGCGTTCGCGCGGGTCGCGGCGGTCCTTGTCCCGGCATGGGGCAACGGCCTGATTTATGTGGCCGCCGCCTGCTGGATTCTGTCGTTTCTCGGGTTTGCCCTGAGCTACGCGCCTGCGTTTCTCGCCATCCGTCTCGATGAACGGGGGCCGCCGCCTCAGGCGTCCATGCCGATCAGGCACTGACGATCGCGCAACGCCACCCGCCGCGCGCCGGACAGGCCGAGCACGCCCTGGCTTTGCAATTGCGAGAAGGTGCGCGACACGGTTTCCAGCGTCAGCCCCAGATAGTCGGCGATGTCGCGGCGCGACATCGGCAGCGCCATCAGGCCGGTGACCGCAAGGCGGCGGTCCATTTCCAGCAGGAAGGTCGCCACGCGCTCGGTCGCGGTCTTGCGGCCAAGCAGCAGCATGTGGTCCTCGGCATGACGCAGTTGATCCGCGGTCAGCATCCACAGGCCATGCGCGACGCCGACCTCGGTTTCGGCCGCGACTTCGAGCTGGTGGCGGTTGACCGCGCGCACCTGGCTGTCGACGATGGCCTCGGCCGTCAGGCGGTATTCATCCTTGGAGACGAGGCCGAACACGTCGCCCGCCAGATGGAAGGCGTCGATCTGGCGGCGGCCGTCGGGCAGCAGCTTGTAGGTGCGGACAGCGCCGGAAATCACCCGGTAGATATGGTCGGCAGGCTCGCCCTCGCCATAGATTTCCTCGTCCTTGCGGTAGGACAGGCAGGCGCCCGCGATGCCGGCGCTGGCCAGAATTGTGTCGAAGCGGTCGAGGCGCGGCGCCACGGTGGTGGCGGAAAGCCGTCCGAAGGAACAGGCGGCGGGTGCGACGGTCATCTCGGCAAGCATGGGCATCTCCTATCAGGCGATGACTTTCTGTCCGAAACGGGCGCGCGGCGGTATTTCGCTCGGTCCCTTAAGGCGGGCACCTTAAGGGATTTACCGGAGGTGACAGAGCGTTTTTTGTCAGGAAGGGCGGGCCGGAGAGGGGCTGTCCTGCATCGCCTGCCGGATATGGGCGATCAGGCTTTCCTCCAGATGGGGCTTGCGCAGCACATAATGGACCCCTGCCGCCAGCGCCTTCGCGGAGATCCCCTCGTCGGGGTCGCCGGTAATAAGAATCATCGGCACCTGCACGTTCTGGCTATGGAGGCGGGTGACGAGGTCGAGGCCGTTCATGCCGGGCATCTTGTAGTCGATGATGAAGCAGTCGGCATGGCGCGGCACGTCTGTCTCCAGCGCCGCGGACGCCGTGCGGAACGTCAGGGTTTCAAATCCTTCGGCTTCCAGCAGAAAACGCAGCGAACCCAGAACGTCCGGGTCGTCGTCGATGACATAGACGGTGCTTTTGCGCAGGGAGGACATGCTTCAACCGATGGGCGCAGGGGCGCGTCTTTCAACACTGGCCGCTATGAGTCCTCACCGCATTGATTTGTCTCAATCCTTCAACAGGCCGCCGCGAATGGCGAAGCGCACCAGCTCGGAAATGCTGGACGCCTGCATCTTGGTCATGACGTTGGCGCGATAGACCTCGATGGTGCGGGGGCTGATGTCATAGTCCCGGGCGATCAGCTTGTTCGACAGTCCCGCGACGAGACCGTCCAGCACCTGCCGCTCGCGCGGGCTCAGGCTTGCGATCCGGGATGCGATATCGGCGGCCACGGCATCGCCCTTATGCCGCTGCGCGGCGCCGCCGAGAGCAACCCGGATGGTTCCGATCAGCCTTTCGTCCTCGAACGGTTTCTCGATGAAATCGATCGCGCCGAGCTTCATCGCCTCGACCGCGAGCGGGATATCGCCGTGGCCGGTCATGATGATGATGGGCAGCGACTTGCCGGTTTCCCGCAGCCGCTTCAACAGTTCGAGGCCGTCGAGGTTCGGCATGCGCACATCGGAGACGATGCAGCCGGGTCCCAGTTCGGGCAGGGCTTCGAGGAAGCTCACGGCCGACTCGAACAGGCGCGCTTTCAACCCGGCGGATTCGAGAAGGAAGTCGAGCGAATCCCGCATCGCCTGATCGTCATCGATGACATAAACAAGTCCCTCAGCCGGCATCGGTCAATCCTTCGCTTGGCGCGGCCGGCAGGGTGAAGCGGAAAGTTGCGCCGCCTGCCGGATTGTCTTCGGTCCACATCCGTCCGCCATGAGCCTCGATGATCGTCCGGCTGATGGAAAGGCCGACCCCCATGCCGGTTATCTTGGTGGTGAAGAAGGTCTGGAACATTCTCGCCTGGTGTTCCTTCGCGATGCCATGGCCGGTGTCGGACACCGCGATCTCGATCATGTCGTTGGCCGCGCGGGAACAGGTGACGATCATCGTGCGTTGCGCGGAGTCGGTCATGGCGTCGAGCGCGTTGCGGAACAGGTTGACGAGAACCTGCTGGATCTGGACGCGATCCACCAGAACGAGGTCGTGATCCGGATCGAGATTGAAATGCAGCGACACACCCTGTTCGCGCGCACCCGTGAGACCGAGCGCGCCGGCTTCCTCGATCAGTTTCGATGCCTTTTCTACGCGTTTTTCGGATTCTCCGCGCGAGACGAAATCGCGCAGGCGGCGAATGATCTGGCCTGCGCGAATGGCCTGTTCGGCGGCGCGATCCAGCGCGGATTCGATCTTTTGCCGGTTGTCCTCGGTGTCGGAGGCCAGCAGGCGCCGCGAGCCTTTCATGTAATTGCTGATGGCGGCGAGCGGCTGGTTCAGTTCGTGCGCCAGCGCCGAGGCCATTTCGCCCATGGCGGTGAGGCGCGAGACATGCACGAGTTCGGATTGCAGCTCCTGCATCCGGGCCTGCGTCTGCTGATATTCGGTGAGGTCGCGCACGAATCCGGTGAAATAGGGTTCGCCCTCGGTCTGCATCTCGCCGATCGACAGATGCATCGGGAAGATGGTGCCGTCCTTGCGCTTGCCGGAGACGATGCGGCCGATGCCGATGATGTGGCGCTCGCCGGTGGCGCGGTAGCGGTCGAGATAGTCGTCGTGCCGGGCGCTGTCCGGGTTCGGCATCAGCATGCTGACGTTCTGCCCGATCGCCTCGTGTTCGCTGTAGCCGAACTGCCGCACGGCGGCCTTGCTGAAGAACTGCATGATGCCACGGCCGTTGATGACGATCATCGCATCGGGGATGGTTTCCAGGATCGAACGCAGATGGCCTTCGCGCACGCGCAGCGCGGCTTCGAGCTGCTTCTGCTCCTCGATGTCGATGACGATGCCGGACAGATGCACCGCGCCGCTCGGGCCTTTGACCACCGCGCTGCGGGTGCGCAGCCAGTGCGTCGCCCCGTGCGGCGTGGCGACGCGGTACTGGATGTCGAAATTGGTGCCGTCGGCGATCGAGCGTTCGATGGCGCGCTCGGTGCGCTCGCGGTCCTCCGGTACGAGCAACGCGAGAAACCGCGCGTAATCGAGGCTTTCGTCACTGGAAAGGCCGAACAGCTTGCGGGTGGTTGGCGACAGTCCCAGTTCGCGGGTCGCCAGATTGAGGTCCCATGTGCCGATGCCGGAATCCTCCAGCCCATGCTGGAGCAGGGTGGTGCCGGAAGAATTGGTGGGTGGGGTATGGCTTGGCACGGGCGATGTTGACTCTAAAGCGGCATTTCACCTCGATTTGGCCCTGGCGACAAGCGGTCCATATGACCACTGGACAGCGGGGCTGTCAGGCTTCCTCGCCGGGTTTCTCGCTGAAATAGGGCTCGAACTTGTCCTTCACGCCGTTCCATTTGTCGGCGTCTTCCGGAGGGGTCTTCTTGAACGGAATGTTCGGCCAGAGCGAGGCGTATTTCTTGTTCTGCTCCAGCCATTTCGGTTCGGCGGCGGGGTCCGAATCCGGGAAGATCGCCTCGGCCGGGCATTCGGGCACGCAGACGCCGCAATCGATGCATTCGTCGGGGTGGATGACGAGCATGTTCTCGCCCTCATAGAAGCAATCGACCGGACAGACCTCCACGCAGTCCATGTATTTGCATTTGATGCAGTTGTCGGTGACGACGTGAGTCATCGGGTATCCTTCTCGCCGGGCACGTGCGTGGTTTCAAAACGGATGTGCGCGTGAGTGTGCGTATAAGATTCATTTTATATGTATATTATAGGCAAACTCACAAGCCTTGTTAACAGGAAATCTCCGCAGGAACTGCAAGAAGCGGCGCTCGGCAGGCTGTTTTTTGCGAGTATCGTTTTTCAGGGAAAGGGGCCGCTGCAATTTTGCCATCGGGAGGGAACGGTGGTGGTTCTGCGCCCCGTGAGCATGATGGGTGCGGGCGGGCGTTAGGACCGCGAGGATTTCTCGAGCGCATCCGCGATCACTGACAGCCATTGTCCGCGCTGGCTTTGCAGCCGCTCTGCTTCAATCCTGGCGGCTGCCGTCATGGCGGGAAGGCGCTCCAGCATAGCCGTGACCGCGGCCGCAAGATCTCGCGGATCGAATGGCTCGCTCAGCACGATACCGGCGCCGGATCGCGCGATCTCGCCGGCATAGCCGCAAATTCCGGAGACGATGGCGGGTCGCCCCGCGAGCATCGATTCCGCGATCACCTGTCCCGCCGCCTCCGCGCGCGCGGGATGCAGCAGAAAATCGGAAGCTGCCATCAGGTCCATCACGTTCGCGCCATAGGGCAGAATGCGGACGCGATCCTCGATCTTGAGAGTCCTGGCTTGTTCGGCAATCCATGAATCGGTGCTGCCCGCGCTGACGAGATGCAGGTTCGGAAATCGTGCAAGCGCTTCAAGCGAACGATCGAGCCCTTTTTGTTTGGGTTTCACCGCGGCGGCGAGCGCCACGATGGCATCGCTCGGCAGGCCGAGCTGGCCGCGTGTTGCACTTCGCGCTGCCGTTGCGCGCGTCGCGTCGAAGCGTTCTTCATGCAGAACGATAGGCAGCACGGTGCCTTGAGCGGGATCGAAATCGTAAAGCGCGGCATATTGGTCGCGTTGGGCTTGCGTCAGAAAGAAAAAACGAGTGCGGGAAGTCTCGAACACGCCGCGCTCAAGCCGAAGATAGGTGCGTTGCCGCGGTAGAAGGCTTGCTGCCCCCGTCATCCGTAATGCCACGGCGGCATCCGCCGCGTAATGAAAGTCAGCGCCGGGCACGCGCTCGAACGAAAGCGTCATGTCGGGCTTGTGGCGGCTGCGGTAGGCCATCACGGCTTTCGCGAAATGCCGCGCGCGGCCGTGGTTGGAGAAGCCCTTGCGGGGAACAATCGCCAGCGGCAATTGCCCGGGCGCGGCGCGCGTGGTGACGAGAGTCACGTCATGGCCGCGCCGCTGCAAATTGGCGGCGATGGCGAGGCAGTCGCGTTCCTTGCCGCCGAGTGTTTCAAGTTGAAAAATGGCCAGTGCGATCTTCATCGTGTCCGTTCGGGCGGCCCTGTCGCGGCATCCTCGATTACCCGATCGCCGGATAAGGCGCAAATCAGGGAAGGCGGCGGAATGCCTTGTGGGAGGCTCCGTTCGCAGCTAATGAGTGCGCATTGCCGCCGGACGCGGTAGGGGAGCAAGGGATAGCGTGGCAGGCAAGGCGATGCGGATCGGCACGCGCAAGAGCGTGATGGCGCTGGCGCAGACCAGCGAGATCGCGCGCCAGTTGACGGCGGCCGACCCGAGCCTCGCGGTGGAGATCGTCAAGTTCGAGACCATGGGCGATCAGGACCAGACCGGCAAGCTGCTCGATCTCGGCGGCAAGGGCGGGGCGTTCGTCGCGCAGATCCGCGACGCCGTTCGCGAAGGTCGACTTGAGGCGGCGATGCATTCGCTCAAGGATATGCCGGGCAACGAAGATACGCCCGGCCTCGTGATCGGCGCGATGCTGTTGCGCGATCCGCCGACCGATGCGCTGGTGGTGCGGGACGGCGTGACGCTCGATCAACTGCGGCGCTCGCGCGGCAAGGGATTCAAGATCGGTACCAACGCGGTGCGCCGCGCCGCCTATGTGCGCCGCCTGTTTCCGGAAGCCGAGGTCATCCATTTTCGCGGCGCCGCCGACACGCGCATCCGCAAGCTCGACGGGCGCGAGATGCAGCGCTTGCCGGACGGCGGCGAGGCCGGGCCCGCCGACGCGCTGGTGATGGCGCGCGCGGGGCTCGAGCGTGTCGGTTTCGCGGATCGCATCGTGCACCAGTTCTCCCCGGACGAGATGCTGCCAGCGGTGGGCCAAGGCATCGTCGCGGTGGAATGCGCCGCGTCCGACTGGGATACGCTGGGTCGTCTTGCGACAATCGACAACGCGGCCTCGCGCCGTTGCGGCGAAGCCGAGCGCGAGGTGCTGTGGGTTCTCAACGGCCACTGCAACTCGCCGATCGCGGGCTATGCCGTCATCGACGGACAGGAGATTTCGCTGAAGGCCGCCGTGCTGGACGAAGCCAACGACCGTTTCATCGAGGTCACGCGGCGCGGACCTGTGGGCTGCCCTCGCGAACTTGGGCGCGCGGTGGCGTTCGATCTCCTCGCCAGGGGCGCGGCCGATGTGATCGCCCGCACCCGGCCGCTGTCGCATTAGCCCTTGTAGGCTCGCACCCGCGCGATCATGCGTTCGACGTGGGAAATCGGCGTGTTCGGCTGAATGCCGTGGCCGAGATTGAAGATCAGCCGCCCGCTTGCGTAATTCGCAAGCACGTCATCGATTGACCTGTCGAGCGCGTCGCCGCCCGCGATCAGCGCCAGCGGATCGAGATTGCCCTGCAACGCGACGCGGCTCTGTATCTGTTCGCGCATGAACGATGGCTCGCTCGCCCAGTCGATGCTGACGGCATCGACGCCGGTTCGCGCGACATAGTCAGGCAGCATCGCGCCCGCGCCGCGTGGAAAGCCGATGATCTTCGCGTTTGGCACTTGCGCGCGGACGCCTTCGACGATGCGGCGGGTCGGCTCGATCGACCAGCGGGCGAATTCGGCGGGCGGCAGTACGCCGGCCCATGTATCGAAAATCTGCAACGCTTCCGCGCCCGCCTGAAGCTGGCCGAGCAGGTAGCGGATCGAGGTCTCGACGATGGCGTCAATGATTTTTGCGAACGACACGGGATCGCGATAGGCGAGCAGGCGCGCGGGCGCCTGATCGGGCGTGCCCTGGCCCGCGACCATGTAAGTTGCGACCGTCCACGGCGCGCCGCAAAAGCCGGTCAGCGCGACACGCGAAGGCAGTTCGCTGCGGACGCGGCGCAGCGCCTCGTATACCGGCTCGAAGGTCGTGAAATTCGCCGCGAATTTTTCCGCCGCGATCTTGTCGGGCGTGTCGAGCGGATCGAGACGCGGGCCTTCGCCAACCTCGAAGCGGACATCGCGGCCCAGCGCATGCGGCACCACGAGAATGTCGGAGAAGATGATCGCCGCATCGAAGCCGAAGCGGCGGATCGGCTGCAACGTCACTTCGGCGGCAAGCTCGGGGTTGTAGACGAGATCGAGAAATCCGCCCGCCTTTTCCCGCACGGCGCGGTACTCCGGCAGATAGCGGCCGGCCTGACGCATCATCCAGATCGGAGGAACGGTTTGGCGCTGGCCCGAAAGAACGTCGATGAACGGCTTGGCGGTGGAATCCGGGGGCAAGATCGATCCTCGACTGGTGGCTGGGCGCGCTCCTGATACACCGCGCGCGCGGCCAAGGCTATGGCGGGGCTGCGCGCGTGAGAGCCAACGGTTGTGCGGCAAGCGGCCGAAAATCCGCGAGGTTTGATCCCGATGCGGTGTCCGGATGCCGGTTCCCTATGGTGGAACATGTACAAACATACACGTTATGGTTGTTTAAAGAAATCGAAGGCAGGCTGTCCGAAACCAGAAGGGTGGGGATGATGGCACTGTTCAGCTTCAATCATGAATTGAGCGCCAAGATCGACGCGGTGGGCCGGTCGCAGGCGGTCATCGAATTCAATCTGGACGGCACGATCATCACGGCCAACGAGAACTTCCTCGGCGCACTCGGCTACAAACTCGACGAAGTGCAGGGCAAGCATCACGGGATGTTCGTGTCCGAGGCCGAGCGCGGCAGCGTCGCGTACCGCGAATTCTGGAACAGGCTGCGCGCCGGCGAATTCCAGTCGGGCGAATTCATGCGCAACGCCAAGGACGGGCGGTCTGTCTGGATTCGGGCATCCTACAATCCGCTGTTCGACCGCGGCGGCAAGCCCTGCAAGGTCATCAAATTCGCCTTCGATATCACGCAGCAGAAAATGCGCAGCGCCGATTACGAAGGGCAGATCAAGGCGATTCACAAATCGCAGGCTGTCATCGAATTCGATCTCGATGGCAGGGTTCTCACCGCCAACGACAATTTTCTGGCGGCTCTCGGCTATACGCTGGAGGAAATCCGCGGCCAGCATCACGGCATGTTCGTCGATGCGGCCTATCGCGGTGGCCCCGACTATCGCGAGTTCTGGAACGCGCTGCGGCGCGGAGAGTATCAGGCGGGCGAGTTCAAGCGCGTCGGCAAGGACGGCCGCGTGGTCTGGATTCAGGCGTCGTACAATCCGATCTACGGCGCCGGCGGCGAATTGATGAAGGTGGTGAAATTCGCGACCGACGTGACGGCGCAGGTCGAGGACCGGATTCGCCGTGGCGAAATCCAGACCTCCATCGACGGCGATCTCGATCTGATCACCGGCGCGGTGGGCGAGACCACCGGGCGGATCACCTCCGTGGTCGGCGCCTCCACGCAAACCTCGTCGAACATGCAGGCGGTGGCGTCCGGCGCGGAAGAGCTTGCGGCGTCGGTCGGCGAGATCAGCCGTCAGGCGGCGAATGCGCTCGACATCTCGATGCGCGCGGTCAAGCAGGCCAACGAAACCGGTGAGATTGTCTCCGGTCTCGCGGCCGCCGCGCAGAAGATCGGCGATGTGGTCAAGCTCATCAACAATATCGCGGATCAGACCAACCTGCTGGCGCTGAATGCGACGATCGAGGCCGCCCGCGCGGGTGAAGCGGGCAGGGGATTTGCGGTGGTGGCGTCGGAAGTGAAAAGCCTTGCCGCGCAGACCGCGAAGGCGACCGACGAGATCAGCGGCCAGATCGCCGAGGTGCAGAGCACCACAGCGAACGCGGTGACGGTGATCGAAAGCATCACCGAGACGATCTCGCAGGTGAACGAAATCTCCTCGGCGATCGCGGCATCCGTCGAGGAGCAGGCATCGGTGACGCAGAGCATTTCGTCGAACATGCAGATCGCCGCCAAGGGCGTGTCGGAGATCGACAGCAGCATGAAGGAAATCGCCGAAGCGACCCGTTCCGTCGATGACGCCACGCGCAAGGTGAAGGAAGCCTCGCGCAAGCTGGCTTAAGACGCGCGCCTCAGTGGCGCTCCCGCGAAGGCGCTGCGACCCTTGCGCGGATATCCTTGAGGATGGCGGGCAATAGCGGACGGACCTGATCGATGCTCATGCCGGCCTTGACGCGCGGATCATAGAGAATGTTCAGGAGATAGCGGTCGTAGGTGTCGAAGAAGCCCATCGATACCGCATCGTTGAACATGGTCCACGGCACTGATTCGGTGTCGTTGATCGGCCCCAGCGATTGCAGCATTTCCTCATAGGCGCAATCGAGGAAGACAAAATCGCCGCTGTCGACCGTCAGGATGACTTCGGCGTGCTCGATCTCGTATTTGTCGTTCTTGCGGAATCCCGAGAGGCATTGCGGGTCGAGCGATTTGCGGATCTTGCGGGCCGTCGTCGTGCCGTAGGACTTGCGGATCGAGCGGTCGAGGTCGCGGTCGCGCACCAGTTGCACGATGAGATTGGCTTCCTCGCGATTGGGCGTCACGGCGATGTCGAGATGATTGATGTGTTCGCCGATATCGGCGGTCACGGCCTCGATCTGCTGATTGCGGTCCGGCCTGTTCACGCCGGTGATGAACACGCGCACCGGCTTGTGGAATTTGCGGATGCGGTCGACCTTGCCCGCGAGCTGGTATTCCGCGCCGAAGGTCGTCTTCAGAAATCCGTCGACGATCTCGGCGTCGGTGAAATTCGTTTTCTCGTTATGCTGGTTTGCCGCGATGGAAGGGATGTCCGCGTCGGCCGCCAGGGCCCGGCTTGCAACGAAGGCCGTTGCGAGCACTGCGAGGCTGACGCGCACGCCCTGTTTCATGCTCAGTTCTTGACGTAGACCGTGGCGCCGACCGAGACGCGGTTATAGAGGTCGATGACGTCGTCGTTGACCATGCGGAAGCATCCCGACGACACCGCCTGTCCGATGGTTTCCGGCTCGTTCGAGCCGTGAATGCGATACAGCGTCGAGCCGAGATACATCGCGCGCGCGCCGAGCGGATTTTCCGGTCCGCCCTTCATGTGGCGCGGCAGGTCGGGGCGGCGGCGCAGCATCTGCGATGGCGGCGTCCAGCTCGGCCATTCCTTCTTGGCGGTGATGCGATGCACGCCGCCCCAGCGGAAGCCGTCGCGGCCGACGCCGATGCCGTAACGCATCGCCTCGCCCGGCGCGGTGATGAGATAGAGCCGCCGCTCGCGCGTATCGACGACGATGCTGCCCGGCGCGTAATTGCTCTGATAGTTGACCCGCTGGCGCGGAATCGGGCTGGAGCGTCCGATCCCCGAGGAGAAGAAGTTCGGGAACATGACCTCGCTGCTGTTCGCTTCCTGAGCGTTTGCGAGCGACGCGCTGCTCAGGATCATGCAGGCGGACAACATTGAGACGACACGCTTCATCGGCGGACCTTTCAGGGTGAATTGCGGCATCGGATAGCCCAGAAAGGCCATATTCTGCCGGGAGCCGCAACCCACAGCAACGTGAAAGCGGCATATCGTCTCTATGACGGCCGGTATCGCGGGAATGTACCGATGAACGAAAAGAAAACCGATGGTGGGCGCACAAGGGATCGAACCTTGGACCTCTCCCGTGTGAAGGGAACGCTCTCCCGCTGAGCTATGCGCCCGGGACGGCCTTTGAGGGGCCGCGAAGGCCGCGATTTACGAAGCTCATGGCCGGGGTGTCAAGCTCCGATCGGACGAATTCAGGCCGCGGGGACGTGTCATGCCTTGCCGATGCGCGCGGCCTGTACGTCCTGAAGCGCGCGGATGCGCTGGGCAAGGCTGCCTTGTGCTCCTGCCGCGCCTTTGACCGTGTCGCCGTTGACGATGGCGCTGATCGCGGATGTGGACCCGCTCTCCGCAGCAAGGATTTTCTGGATCGGGGAATCCGGCCCCTCGAGCTTGCCCGCCAATCCCGCGACTTCGGCGGCGATGGCGTTGATGCGCTCGCGCAGCAGTCCGTTTTCCTGCCGCTCTTCGGCGGATGTCTTGTCCGCCTGCTGTCTGGCGGCGGCCAGTTCGCGCACGAGTTGGGCGCGCTCGTTATTGGCCGCTTCGACCTGCTTGCGCAGTTCGCTGTTGTCATGCTCGCGCTGGACGAGAGCCTTGTCCTGCGTCACGAGGCGGGCTTCCAGTTCTGCGATACGCTTGGTTAGCGTTTCGGCCTTTTGCGATTGCGCCACCAACTGCCCGTCAAGCTCGCCGAGGCGGTCGGTCAGGGTTTCGGCGTGGGACCGGGCATTACTCAGCTCGCGGCTTGCCGTTTCCGATTTGCCGCGCTGGTCGTCCAGGCGGGTGCGGGTCTCGGTGTGCTCCTGCTCGGCGTGGGCGACACGGGTCTGTAGCGCCTCGATCTCGGCGCGCACCGTGGCGAGTTCGGCCTGGCGGGCTTCCGCCGTCTGCGAACGGTCGGACAATTCGCCGGACAGCTTTGTCAATTCGATCTGTTTTTCGCGCAGCGCCTGTTCGGCGTCGCGCAGGCTGTCGGTCTTGAGCGAGAATTCCTTCTCCGTGGCGTGAAGCTGTTCGTGCAACGCCTTCTCGCGCGTCTCCAGCGTGAAGATCGCGGCGCTTTTCTCGCCAAGCTCCATCTTCAGGCGGTTGATGGCGTCGGATTTCTTTCCAAGTTCGGCCTGCTGGCTGGTGGTCCTGGCCTTGAGCTGCTCGACGCTCATTTCCAGCTTGCGCGCGGACATCGCGAATTCGGCGCGCAACTGGTCCTTGTCGGCCTGAATCTCGGCCATCGACAGCGGCGCCGCCGCCTCGAGCCGCCGCGTCGTCAGCCGCACCGCGCGGTTGTGCACCAGCGGCATGATCATCAGACCGCACAGCATCGAGATCAGAAAACCGATCGCCAGATACATGATCGGCTCAACCATAGGCAACTCCCGCAAGGGCGGCCGAACCCGGCCGCCAGCCTCAACACGCGCAGAAACTAGCAGATCGGCCAGCCGGCGTGAAACATGCCGCGCTGTCCGAAAATAGTACCAGAATCCCTCAGAAGGGGTTCCAGGTCGCGCGGGGGGTGAACTTCAGATAGCCGACGCTCGCCCCGAGCCGCAGGCCGACGCCCGCCCGGATCGGCACCAGCACGATGTGGTTGGCGGTCAATGCCGTCATGCCGAAGCCGCCGATTACATAGGCGGAGCCGTCGATGCCGCCGAAACGCTGATAGATCGCGGAGGTGGCGGGCAGGTTGTAGACCAGCATCATGGTCCGCGCGCCGTCGCCGCCCCAGTCGAAGCCGACCGAGGGACCCTGCCAGTACACCTTCAGGTCACCGGCGTTCTTGGTATAAAGCGTGCCCTCGCCATAGCGCAGTCCGGCGACGAATGCGCCCGCGCCTTCCTCGCCGAGGACGTAGCCGTTCGGCAGACCCCAGCGGCTGATGGCGCGCTCGATGATCGAGGCGAGGCCGCGCGAGACGTTGCCGAAGAAACGATGGCCCGCGACCACCAGTTCGTCGGAGCGGTAGGAATCCGAACGCGGCCCCTGTTGCGCCGAGGCGGGCGTGGAGAACGAGATCGCCGCCGCGAAAAGCAGGGCTGCACAACGCAGAGCGAAATTCATGAAATAACCCCCGGGAGGACCGCTGGTGAAGGCGCTTGGTAAAGCGAGCAGGATCTGCTCCCAGCTTAACGGCTTGCTGACAGGCAGATCCTAAACTCAGGCGACTCGAACTTTATCGGCAGCAACTATGACGGTATGGCGGCAGGAAAACAAAGGGTGGGGCCGAAAAGGCCCGGTCGCAGCGGGTATTTTGGCCGTATTTGCGTTTTTGGCACCCGTAATCGTGTGGGCGGCTTCGACCGAGCGGGTGGTCACGAACCATCACACCGGACTTGCGATCGACGGCTACGATCCGGTGGGCTATTTTATCCAGTCCCGGCCCGTTGCCGGGAAGCCCGGAATCGAGACCTGGCAGGGTGGCGCGATCTGGCGCTTCTTCGATGAACGGGACAGGGACATCTTTCTCTCGGCCCCCGATATTTACGGCCCGCAATTCGGCGGTTACGACCCCATCGACCTTGCTGATGGCCGGATCGTCGCCGGGCAGCCGCTGATCTGGCTGGTTCACGGCCAGCGTCTTTACCTGTTCAGCCGGATCGAAAACCGCGACGCCTTCACGGCCGACCCCTCCCGCCTTGCCGAGGCGTCCGGGAAGTGGCCGGCGCTCAGCGAGACCCTCGCCGGCTATTGATCCGGCGCCCTTGCGCCGTCACGGCGGGCGGCCTGCGGGTCGCCCCATGCGATAAAGTCGGAAACGAGGAAGCCGTCGTGATCCTCGCCGAACCTTAAAGGCTGGCGGCGTCCGCCGGTGACAAGGCCGCCGGCGGCGGTGACGATGGCATGGCCCGCGGCCACGTCCCATTCGCTGGTGGGCGAGAGGCGGGGATAGATGTCGGCGCCGCCCTCGGCGACGCGGCAGAACTTGATCGAGGAGCCGAGAACCTGCCGGATCGCGCCGGGGCGCTCCGCGATGAAGGCCTCGGTGCGCGGGTCGCCATGCGAGCGGCTGACCGCGACGATCCACGGTGCGGCGGGGCCGGGATGAGGGCGTGTCCGGATTGGCTGGGGGGCGCTGTAAACCGTGGCGTCCTTGGTCGCCAGCAGGCGTTCGGCACCAAAGCCGACAAGTCCGCGCCAGACGATGCCGAGCGCGGGCGCGACGACGATGCCGAGAACGGGCTCCCCGCGCGTGACGAGGGCGATGTTGACGGTGAATTCGTCGGTACCGGTGACGAACTCGCGCGTGCCGTCGAGGGGATCGATCAGGAAGAAGCTGGCGCGATAGGGCCGCGCCGCCAGATGGGTGCGTTCTTCCGACAGCACCGGGATGGCGGGTGCAAGTTTCGCAAGCCCTTCGGCGATGATCGCATCGGCCAGCGTATCGGCGTCGCTCACCACCGAGCCGTCGATCTTCTTGCCGAGCCCCATGGTGCTGCGATTGACCGCGAGGATCGCCGCGCCCGCCTGTACGGCGAGCTTTGTCAGCGGCTCCATTAACGTGAGGGCGTCTTCGCCGGCAAGGGTAACCCCTTCAGCCACAATTTCTTTCCTGGTCCGCTGTGGTTCCTCGGTGGCCTGTGTGGCCGCGGCAGGTTTCGCGGTGTATCAAATCACGGTCCGGCGTGATTCGACTGCGGAAATCGCAGCGGCGAATCCTTATCACACACCAAACCACAGCAGGAAAATTTTCATGTCAGGTACCTCCGGTGCTCCCGATGCTCTCGACCTTGCTGCGTTGCTGTCTTCAAGGGTTTGCCACGATCTCATCAATCCGGTCGGCGCCATCGTCAACGGCCTTGAGGTGATGGACTCGAGCAACAAGGCCGAGGACAAGGAGTTCGCCCTCGACCTGATCCGCAAGAGCGCGGTCAGCACCTCGGCGCGGCTGCAATTTTGCCGCATCGCCTATGGCGCGGCGGGCTCGGCGGGGACGCAGATCGACCTTGGCGACGCGCAGAAGGTGGCGCGCGGCCATCTGGAGGACGGCAAGACCAGACTGACGTGGAATTTGCCGCACATGCTGCTGGCGAAGAACCGCGTCAAACTGCTCCTCAACATGCTGGTCATCGCCCAGCAGGCGATCCCGCGCGGCGGCGAACTGGTGATCGACCCGATCGGCGAGGGCGATACGATGGGATTCCGCATCCGCGCGGTGGGCGCGAACGCGCGCGAGCCGCACAGCATCGCCGACCAGCTCAATCTGGAGAATGCAGCCTCCATCACCGCGCACGCGGTGCAGCCTTATTATACGGCGCTGCTGGCGCAGGCTTGCGGCTTCAAGGTCGGGCTGACCAAGGAAGAGGACGCCGTCGTGGTGGCGACCTCGTGAGGCCGCTCAAACCTTAACGAACTCTTTCCGCCTGCGGGCCGAGGCCGCGGGTGCGCAAAATCGACCGAAACAAAAATACCTTTTGCTCACCATTATTAAACGCTTTCCGTTGAAACTGCGCAGACTTGGCAGGCGCATCTCGCCGCCTCCGCTCGAAGGCTGGGCTGTTTCATGGATGATTTGTTGCGTGAGTTCCTGACGGAAACGAACGAGAGCCTCGATACCGTCGACAATCAATTGGTTCGTTTTGAGCAGGATCCGAATAACGCCAAGATCCTGGATAATATTTTCCGGCTCGTTCACACCATCAAGGGGACGTGCGGCTTTCTCGGCCTGCCACGCCTCGAAGCGCTGGCCCACGCGGCCGAAACCCTGATGGGCAAATTTCGCGACGGCATGCCGGTGACCGGCGAAGCCGTCTCGCTGATCCTCAACACCATCGACCGCATCAAGGACATCCTGAGCGAACTCGAATCCAGCGAGGCGGAGCCGGAAGGCTCCGACCCCGATCTGATCGGCGCATTGGAAAAGATGGTGGAGGTCGGCATGGCTTCGATGGAAGGCGGCGCGCCTGCCGCTGCGCCTGCTGCCCCGGCATCCGCCGGCAGTACGGAAGGCACCCTCATCGTCCAGACTCTGGAGCGCGAGTTGCGCCCGGGCGAAGTCTCGCTCGACGAGCTTGAGCGCGCGTTCCGCGAAACCGCGGTCGAGACGGCGGCTCCCGCAGCAACCGCTGCGCCGGCTCCCGCCGCGCCAGCGCCCGCTGCGAAACCTGCGGCGAAACCTGCCGCGCGGAAGACGGGCGACGGTGAAGGCTCCGACGCCGACAAGATTTCCTCGCAGTCGATCCGCGTCAATGTCGATGCGCTCGAACACCTGATGACGATGGTGTCCGAGCTTGTGCTGACCCGCAACCAGTTGCTGGAAATCAGCCGGCGTCACGAAGAGAACGAATTCAAGGTGCCGCTGCAACGTCTGTCCAACGTCACCGCCGAGTTGCAGGAAGGCGTCATGAAGACGCGCATGCAGCCGATCGGCAACGCCTGGCAGAAGCTGCCGCGCATCGTGCGCGACCTTTCGAGCGAACTCGGCAAGCAGATCGAACTCGAGATGCACGGCGCCGACACCGAGCTCGACCGTCAGGTGCTCGATCTCATCAAGGACCCGCTGACGCACATGGTGCGCAACTCGGCCGACCATGGCCTTGAGAGCACGGCGGCGCGGCTTGCCGCGGGCAAGCCCGAAGTAGGTACCATCCGCGTCTCCGCCTATCATGAAGGCGGCCACATCATTATCTGCATCGCCGACAACGGGCAGGGCCTGAACACCGAGCGCATCAAGCAGAAGGCGGTTCAGAACGGCCTCGTCACCGAAGCCGATCTTGAGAAGATGAGCGAAGCTCAGATTCACAAGTTCATCTTCGCGGCGGGCTTCTCGACCGCTGCCGCCGTGACCAGCGTGTCGGGCCGCGGCGTCGGTATGGACGTGGTCCGCAACAACATCGACCAGATCGGCGGCACCATCGACGTCAAGTCGGTGCCGGGCGAAGGATCGTCCTTCACCATCAAGATTCCGCTGACGCTTGCGATCGTGTCCGCGCTGATCGTGGAATCGGCGGGCGAGCGCTTCGCGATCCCGCAGATCGCGGTCGTCGAACTGGTGCGCGCGCGCGCCAATTCGGATCATCGCATCGAGCGCATCAAGGACACCCCGGTGCTCCGCCTGCGCAACAAGCTGCTGCCGCTGCTGCACCTGCGCAAGCTCCTCAACATCACCGACGGTCAGGAGATCGATCCCGAGAACGGCTTCATCGTGGTGATGCAGGTCGGCAGCCAGACCTTCGGCATCGTGGTCGATGGCGTCTTCCACACCGAGGAAATCGTCGTCAAGCCGATGTCGACCAAGCTGCGTCACATCAACATGTTCTCCGGCAACACCATCCTCGGCGATGGCGCCGTCATCATGATTATCGATCCGAACGGCATTTCGCAGTCGGTCGGCAACTCGATGTCGGCGCAATCGGAGATGATGGACGACAACGCCGCATCCCGCGTCGCCGGTTCCGAGCAGCTCACCTCGCTGCTCGTCTTCCACGCCGGCAACACCCAGCCGAAGGCGGTGCCGCTTGCGCTCGTGACCCGACTGGAGGAAATCGCGGCGGAGAAGATCGAGTTGTCCAACGGCCGCCACATGGTGCAATACCGCGACCATCTGATGCCGCTCGTGAGCATGGCAGGCGTCACGGTCCGCACCGAGGGCGTGCAGCCGATTCTGGTGTTCGTCGATGACGGCCGCTCCATGGGTCTCGTGGTCGACGAGATCGTCGATATCGTTGAGGAAAGCCTCAACATCGAGGTTGCCAGCGCGCAGGAAGGTCTGCTCGGCTCGGCCGTGATCAAGGGGCAGGCGACGGAAGTGATCGACGTTGGTCACTTCCTGCCGATGGCCTTTGCCGACTGGTTCACCCGCAAGGACATGCAGCGCTCGAGCCTGACGCAGGAGGTTCTTCTGGTCGATGACTCGGCCTTCTTCCGCAACATGCTGGCGCCGGTCCTGAAGGCGGCGGGCTACAGCGTCCAGACCGCGACCAACGCGAGCGAGGGGCTGAACATCCTGCGCGCGGGAAAGCAGTTCAACGTCATCCTCACCGACATCGAGATGCCGGACATGAACGGCTTCGAATTCGCCGAGGCCATTCGCGCCGATCAGCGCAACAACGAGACGCCGATCATCGCGCTGTCCTCGCTGGTGTCTCCGGCGGCGATCGAACGCGGACGTCAGGTCGGTTTCCACGATTATGTCGCGAAGTTCGACCGGCCCGGCCTGATCGCGGCGTTGAAGGAACAGGCCGCCCGCGATCACCGCGCGGCATAAGGATCACGACATGGACCAGCAAGCTCAGAAGACCGACGGCCAGATCACCGAATACGTCACCGCCATGATCGGCGGGCAGTTGTTCGGCCTGCCGATTTCCCGCGTGCAGGACGTGTTCATGCCCGAGCGGCTGACCCGCGTGCCGCTCGCCTCCGAGGACATCGCAGGCGTTCTCAACCTGCGCGGCCGGATCGTCACCGCGATCGACATGCGCGCGCGGCTCGGCCTGCCGAAGATCGAGGACGGCCGCCCGCCGATGGCGATCGGCGTGGATCATCGCGGCGAATCCTATGGCTTGCTGATCGATTCGATCGGGGAAGTGATGAAGCTGTCCGACGACAGCCGGGAAATGAATCCGGTCAACCTCGATCGCGGCATGGAGAAAGTGGCGGGCGGCATCCACCGGCTCGAAGGCCAGTTGATGGTGGTGCTCGATATCGACCGGGTTCTGGAGATTGCGCCTGACATGATGGCGGCGTGAGCGCCCATCGGGTCAGCATTTGGAAATAGAGGTCAACATGAAAACGTGTCTTGTCGTCGATGATTCCAGCGTGATCCGCAAAGTCGCGCGCCGGATCCTGGAAGGCCTGAATTTCGAGATCATCGAAGCCGAGGACGGCGAGAAAGCCATGGAAGTCTGCAAGCGCGGGCTTCCCGACGCCGTGCTGCTCGACTGGAACATGCCGGTGATGGACGGTCACGAATTCCTGCGCAACCTGCGCATGATGCCGAACGGCGAGAAGCCGAAGGTCGTGTTCTGCACCACCGAGAACGATGTCGCCCATATCGCGCGCGCGCTTCATGCCGGCGCCAACGAGTACATCATGAAGCCGTTCGACAAGGAAATCGTCACCGCGAAATTCCAGGAAGTCGGTTTGATCTGAGCAGGCGAGGATCATCGCCGAATCGATATTGTGTCCTCCTGCCTCTGGCAGAAAGAAGTTTGGTATTTGAATGAGTATCGATTTGGCAGCCGCCTCTCATCCGGTTTCGACGAGCGGTGAGCGCATTCGAATCATGGTGGTCGACGACTCGGCCATCATCCGCGGCATCATCTCGCGCTGGATCGAGGCGGAAACCGACATGGTGGTGGCGGCGTCCTGCCGCACCGGTCTCGATGCCGTCAACCAGATCGAGCGGATCAATCCCGACGCCGTGATCCTCGACATCGAGATGCCGGACATGGACGGCATCACCGCGCTGCCGCTGCTGCTCGCCAAGAAGCGCGATCTCGTCGTCATCATGGCCTCGACGCTGACGCTGCGGAACGCCGAGATCAGCCTCAAGGCGCTGTCGCTCGGCGCGGCCGACTACATTCCGAAGCCCGAAAGCAATCATCTGGGCGGCGCGGATACCTTCCGGCACGAACTGGTGCAGAAGATCCGCCATCTCACCGCCCGACTCGTACGCCGCCGCGTGCCGAGTCCGCCGCTGGCGCCGTCCGCCGCGCCGTCTGCGCTTGCTGCCCATGCCGCTGCGCCATTCGCTCCGGCCAAATTTTCGCTCCGGCCGTTCCACAAGACGAGGCCGCAGGCGCTGCTGATCGGTTCCTCGACGGGCGGCCCGCAGGCGCTGACCGCGCTTGCCGCCGGGCTTGCTCCGGTGGTCGACCGGGTGCCGGTGCTGATTACCCAGCATATGCCCCCTGCCTTCACCACCATCCTTGCCCAGCATATCGGCCGCGCCAGCTCCCGGCCGGCGCAGGAGGGCGTGGAAGGGCAGATCGTCAAGCCCGGCAACATCTATATCGCGCCGGGCGGCCTGCACATGCGCGTGGGGCGTCAGGGCGGCAACGTCGCGATCGCGCTCGATGACGGGCCCCAGATCAATTTCTGCCGTCCCGCGGTGGATCCTCTGTTCATGTCGGCGATCGATGTCTGGAGAGGCGATCTGCTGGCGGTGATTCTGACGGGCATGGGCTCCGACGGCATGCGCGGCGGCAAGGATATCGTCGCTGCCGGCGGCAACGTGATCGCTCAGGACGAAGCGACGTCCGTGGTGTGGGGAATGCCGGGTGCGGCCGCTCAGGCCGGCATCTGTTCCGCCGTCTTGCCGCTCAACCAGATCGGCCAAAAAATACAAAAGATCCTTTCAGGAGACTTCTCGTGATTCAGGCTGAGTATGATTTTCTGCGCAAGCTCCTGAAGGAAAGATCCGGTCTCGTCCTCGCGGACGACAAGCAGTATCTGATCGAAAGCCGTCTCATGCCGCTCGCGCGCAAGGCGAAGCTCGGCGGGCTGAGCGAACTGGTCGCCGAACTCAGGCGCGGGGTGGAGAGCAGGATCTGCGACGTGGTCGAGGCGATGACCACCAACGAGACGTTCTTTTTCCGCGACAAGATTCCGTTCGATCATTTCAAGGACAGCGTTCTCCCCGAGATCATCAAGGCGCGCGCCAACCGCAAGAGCCTGCGCATCTGGTGCGCGGCCGCATCGACCGGTCAGGAGCCCTATTCGCTGGCGATGATCGTGAAGGATTTCGCCCAGGCGCTGTCGGGCTGGCGGGTGGAGATCGTCGCGACCGACCTGTCGCAGGAAGTTCTCGAAAAGTGCAAGGGCGGCATCTACAGCCAGTTCGAGGTGCAGCGCGGCCTGCCGATTCAGAAGCTCGTCACTCATTTCAAGCAGATCGGCGAGACCTGGCAGATCAATCCCGATATCCGCGCCATGGTGCAGTTCAAGCCGCTCAACCTGCTCAACGACTTCTCGAGCCTCGGCAAGTTCGACGTGATCTTTTGCCGCAACGTGCTGATCTATTTCGAGCAGGCGACCAAGGCCGACGTTCTCGGCCGGATGATGAAGGTGAACGAGCCGGACGGCTATCTGTTCCTCGGCGCCGCCGAAACGGTGGTCGGCCTCACCGATGCCTATCGTCCCTGCACGCAGCGTCGCGGCGTGTATTTGCCCAAGACCGCATCGCCCTCGATCATGCCCGGCATGAGCGCGAGCGGAATGCGGGCGACGATGGCCGCGCGTTAAAGCCCGCCATTTGCCGCAACCTCGGCAGCAATAAAAAACCCCGCCATTGGCGGGGTTTTTTGCATTTCGTGAAGATGAAGGCTCAAGCCGGGATGCGGGCTTCGTCGTCGCTCGGCTCGCGCAGCACATAGCCGCGGCCCCAGACGGTCTCGATGAAGTTGCGGCCTTCCGACGCGTTGGCGAGCTTCTTGCGCAGCTTGCAGATGAACACGTCGATGATCTTGAGTTCGGGCTCGTCCATCCCGCCGTAGAGATGGTTGAGGAACATTTCCTTGGTGAGCGTGGTGCCCTTGCGCAGCGAGAGCAGCTCCAGCATCTGATATTCCTTGCCGGTCAGGTGCACGCGCTGGCCGCCGACTTCGACCGTCTTGGTGTCGAGGTTGACGATCAGGTCGCCGGTCTGGATCACCGACTGGGCGTGGCCCTTCGAGCGGCGCACGATGGCGTGGATGCGGGCGACCAGTTCGTCCTTATGGAACGGCTTTGTCATGTAGTCGTCGGCGCCGACGCCGAGACCCTTGACCTTGTCCTCGATGCCGGCGAGGCCGGACAGGATCAGGATCGGGGTCTTGATCTTGGAAACACGAAGCTGCTTGAGCACTTCGTAACCCGACATGTCGGGCAGATTGAGGTCAAGCAGGATGATGTCGTAATCATACAGCTTGCCGAGATCGACGCCTTCTTCTCCGAGGTCCGTCGTGTAGACGTTGAAACTCTCGGATTTGAGCATCAGCTCGATCGACTGCGCAGTGGCGCTGTCATCTTCTATCAGCAATACGCGCATGCCAGTCCCCTAATAGTCGCCACTCCGGGCGTCAGGTCGGCCGCATAACTCGCGGCACTGGAACGCCTTTGAACAACTGATTCGAATCCTGACGAGACATGGTTAACAAAAGCTGATTCGTGCCTGCAAGCTCTATTCGTGCAAATTATGCCGAATCGACTTAAGATGTTGCACAGAAGCGGCTTTTCGTACCCACGCAAGTTCAAGTTCCGTATTAGGAGTCGGGCCTGACCGCCTCCTGCGATTCGCACCTCCGTTCTGAAGGTCGAATTGCTTTCAGTTACCAAAGACAGTGACGCAATCATTAACGATGCGGGTAAACACAGGGTTAAGGAAGCGCCACCAGGCTCCGGAAACTTAAGGTTTTCGAAATGAAAGCGGCGGCGCAGTGACGATAGGTCTGCAGTGAAGGCACTGGCTGAACAGATCGGCGATATCGACGGCATCAATATTTATGGCCGTGTTGTGGGCGTGCGCGGCCTGATGGTCGAAGTCGCCGGTCCCATTCATGCGATGTCGGTCGGCGCGCGGGTCGTGATCGAGACCGGCGGCGATCGCGACATTCCCTGCGAGGTGATCGGCTTCACAGGCAACAATGCGGTGCTGATGCCGTTCGGGGGACTGGATGGCGTCCGGCGCGGTTGCCGGGCGGTGATCGCCAATGCGGCGAGTCAGGTCAGGCCATCGCCGGCGTGGCTCGGCCGCGTCGTCAACGCGATGGGGGAACCGATCGACGGCAAGGGGCCGATCGAGCAGGGCGCTTCTCCGATGCCGTTCCGGAACCTGCCGCCGCCCGCCCACTCGCGAAGACGGGTGGGGCAGCCTCTCGATCTCGGCGTGCGCGCGCTCAATACATTTCTCACATGCTGTAGCGGGCAGCGCATGGGTATCTTCGCCGGCTCCGGCGTCGGCAAGTCGGTGCTGCTGTCGATGCTGGCCCGCAACGTCGATGCCGATATTTCGGTGATCGGCCTTGTCGGCGAACGCGGCCGCGAGGTGCAGGAGTTCCTGCAAGACGATCTGGGCGAGGAGGGCCTCGCGCGCTCGGTCGTCGTGGTGGCGACCTCGGACGAGCCCGCCTTGATGCGGCGGCAGGCCGCTTACCTGACGCTCGCGATCTCCGAATACTTCCGCGACGAAGGCCAGAGCGTGCTGTGTCTGATGGACTCGGTCACGCGCTTTGCGATGGCGCAGCGCGAGATCGGCCTCTCCGCGGGCGAGCCGCCGACCGCCAAGGGCTACACGCCGACCGTCTTCACCGAACTGCCGAAGCTCCTTGAGCGCGCCGGTCCGGGACTGGGCGAGGGGACAATCACGGGCGTCTTCACGGTGCTGGTGGACGGCGACGACCACAACGAGCCGGTGGCGGACGCGGTGCGCGGTATTCTCGACGGACATATCGTAATGGAGCGCTCCATCGCCGAGCGCGGCCGCTACCCGGCCATCAACATCCTCAAATCCGTCTCCCGCACCATGCCGAAATCGGCCGATCCGGAATTCCTGCCGGTCATCATGCGCGGCCGCCAGGTGATGGCGACCTATGCGGACATGGAGGAACTGATCCGGTTAGGGGCCTATCGGGCAGGCTCCAGCGCCGAGGTGGACGAGGCGATCCGCCTCCACGAGCCGCTCGAGGACTTCCTGCGCCAGGCCAAGAACGAGGCGACCGGGCTGGGGGCGGGCTACCGGCAATTGCAGCAAATCCTCGCCTCTGTGGAAACGGAAAGCTAACTTTGTCAGGCCATGATCCGCACCGTCTGTTGATTGCCGGCGGGGCCCAGTCGGGGAGCCGGTTCTGTCCCGTTTTGGTACTGGGACTTCTGGGGAGTACGAGTCGATGAAGTCACGTGAAACGCTTATCCGTCTGAAGAAATTTCAGGTCGACGAGAAGCGTCGCCGGGTTGCTCAGATCGAGACCATGATCGCGGAATTCCAGCGGATGTCGGTCGACCTCGAGCGCGAAATCCAGACCGAGCAGGATCGCGCGGGCATTCAGGATCCATCCCACTTCGCCTATCCGACCTACGCCAAGGCCGCGATCCAGCGCCGCGAGAACCTGACCCGTTCGGCGGACGAACTGCGCGGGCAGCTCGACGAGGCGAAGGCGCATCTGGCGGATGCCTTCGAGGAATTGAAGAAGGTCGAGCTTCTGGACGAGCGCGATCAGGCGCGCGAACGCGCCGAGGAGAATGCGCGCGAGCAGGCCGACCTCGACAGCATCGGCCTGATGCGCTCGCGGATCGGCGCGGTAGCCTGATCCCGCCTGTTTTGAACGGCTTGAAAGCCCGGTCCGGAAGGTCCGGGCTTTTTGCTGTTCGTGCGATGAACTTGGGATGGCGTGAGGTCCCGTTTTACAGCTTTCGTCCGGGCTGGCATAAAGGCGCGAGGGGTGCTGCCCGAGGGCAGCGGTTTGTTGGGGACGTTGAATGCTGACGCCGGAGCAGTTGGTTTGGCTGCTGGCCTCGGTGGCCCGGCGTGACCGGGCTGCTTTCGAGGGCCTGTATGAAGCGACCTGCGCCAAGCTGTTTGGCGTGGTGCTGCGCATCGTCCGCGAGCAGGCGCTGGCGGAAGAAGTGCTTCAGGAAGTCTACCTCAAGATATGGAATAGCGCCGGGCAGTACAGCCCCGGCGAAGCCCTGCCGCTGGCATGGATGGTGGCGATCGCGCGCAACCGCGCCATCGATGTCGTACGCAAGCGCGGCGGCGCTCCGCTTGAGGACGCCGCGAATTTCGAGGATGCCTCCGACACGCCCGCGCCTCTGTCGCGCCGGGAGATGACGGACGAATTGAAGGCGCTGCTGGAATGTGTCGGGCAGCTTGAGCCCGACCGGCAGAAGCTCGTGCTGCTGGCCTATTACAATGGCTGGAGTCGCGAGCAGCTTGCGGCCAAGTTCGACACGCAACTCGGCAACGTCAAAACCTGGTTGCGCAGCAGCCTGCTCGATATCCGAACCTGCCTCGGGCTTGCGTGATGGCATACAGCGAAGATCATATCGCGCTCGCCGCCGAATATGCGCTCGGTACCCTCGACGCGGACGAACGCGCGCTGGTCGAGACCATGCTGATCGTCGATCCCGGTTTTCTCGCGCTCGTCCATGCGTGGGAGCACAAGCTGGCGCCGCTGCATCAGATGGTCTCGTCGGTCGAGCCGCCCGCCGGTGTCTGGAACAGGATCGCGGCCGGGATGGCGCAGATGGAAAAAGAGACGCCGCCCGTACCGGCGAACGATACAGGCAAGGATGCGGTTCATGCGATCGATCCGGTGACGCTGGAAATGACCTCCGCGCTGGAAGGCCGAACGCCCGCTGCGCCGGCTGCAATGCCTGAGCTTGCATCCGAACCTGCGGTCGCTGACACGATCTCAGCGAGCGCGCCGCCGGATTTGAAGTCTACAGAACAGTCCGCTTTCGCCGGAGCGCCGGCCGTGTCTCCGCCCGCGAAGGGCAAAAGCGGCTCCGGGTTCGGCGTCGTCATGGGCGCGATCGCCGCATTGCTCGCGGCCATCGCCGGCTTGCAGATTTTTCATCCATCGACTCTGCCCGCCGCGCTACGACCGAAGCCGGAGGTGCGTACGGTGGAGGTCAAAATCCCGCCGCCGCCGGTTGCCGCGCAATGGGTCGCAGCTTTGCAATCCGACGCGCGCGATCCGGGCTTCATTCTGACGGTCGATGCCGCCTCGCGCCGTTATACGGTGCGCCGCGTCGGTCCGCCGCCTGCGGCGGGCAAGAGTTATGAACTCTGGATCGTGCCGGGCAAATATGGAGAGCCGCGCTCCATCGGGGTGATCGACGGCGAATTCACCGCGAGTGGCGCTTTGGCCGGTGTCGATGCAGCGGCCGTGAACAACTCGATCTATGCGGTGACGGTCGAGGCCAAGGGCGGCTCGCCGAGCGGCAAGCCGACCGCGCAGCCGCTCTGGGCTGGCAAGCTCTACGAGAGCGTCCCGGCGAAGTGAGTCGGCCGGGTTTCCTGATCTGCTTTTTCCAGCCCCAGACAGCAAAAAACGCCCGTGGGGGAAACGGGCGTTTTTTGTCCGGGTTCACTGGGGATGAGCTGTCCCGGAAGATATTCACAAGGCGACTTCGGGGGGCGGGGAAGAGAGCCTTATGAATTCCTGAAATTCATGTCAGCGGATCACCTGCTGCTCGGAGTCGGACACCATCATGGTGTGACTGGCTTTCAGAACCGGCGTCGTCGCGCGCGCGGTCTGCATCCCGCCGTCACCCGCGGAGAGGCGCGCAGAAATTCCAACACCGGCGATGCCTATCGCGGCAACCAACGCCACCACAACGATCTTGAGGTGGGTCATGCGGTCAGCGCTGTACAATGAATGGTTCATTTCGCCTCCCTCACGTTTTGGCCACGTTCTGGCCCGGTTGCCTTATTGGTCACGCTCAGTGAGCGGCCGGTTCGAATTCCATGTCTCGTAAACGTGGTGGAGGGGGTTTTTGTTTCCCAGTCCCCATCACAAGCGAGTGATTTTTCTTGATCGCTCGCGAGGGACCCTACAGGGCGAAATAAAAATATCGCTAAATCAAATAGATAGAATTTTAGTTCCACGGCTATGGTTTCGTAAGCCGAGCGGGCCTGCTCAGAAAAGGCTTGGCTGTGGCGAATTTGTCGTGCCGGTCAAGCCCGGAAAGCTGGATTCCTAAACGCTTCCAACGGTCTTGAGTTTCGCCCGGGGATGGATTTCCGCCTGTGACAAAACCGTTGTCTGCGCGCGGAAGCGCTCCACCAGCGAGCGGACGAAGGGACGAATTGCCGCAGAGGTGACAAGCACCGGGTTCTCGCCTTCACGCGCGGCCTGCTCGAAACGGTCGCGGGTCGCGGTCATGAATTCCGACAGCTTCGAGGGTTGCATCGCCAGCGTGCGGTCCTCGCCGGTGCCGACGATCGATTCCGCGAATGCCTGCTCCCATTTGGCGGAGAGAGCGATCAGCGGCAGGTAGCCGTTGATCGATGTGTTCTGCGCGCAAATCTGGCGCGCGAGGCGGGCGCGGACATGCTCTGCGATTGTCGCGGGGTTGCGCGAGAACGCCAGCGCGTCGGCGATACCCTCGAGAATGGTGGAGAGATCGCGGATCGAGATGCGCTCGGCGAGCAGCAACTGAAGCACGCGCTGAATGCCGGACACGGTGATCTGGCTCGGCACGATATCCTTCACCAGTTCGCCCTGCTCCTTCGGCAGATCCTTCAGGAGCTTCTGCACCTCGCCGTAGGACAACAGGTCCGACATGTTGTTCTTCAACAGCTCGGTGAGATGCGTGGACAGAACGGTCGCGGCATCGACCACGGTGTAGCCCTTGAGCGAGGCTTCTTCCTTGAGCGTGGCATCCACCCATGTCGCGGGCAGACCGAAGGTCGGCTCGATGGTGTGCGTGCCCGGCACCGTGACCTGATTGCCGGCGGGGTCCATGACCATGAACTGGTTGGCCCAGACGCGGCCCGAGCCGGCATCGACCTCCTTGATCTTGATAACGTAGGTGTTGGCCTCGAGCTGCACGTTGTCGAGGATGCGCACGGCCGGCATCACGAAGCCCATCTCGATGGCCAGCGAACGGCGCAGCGCCTTGATCTGGTCGGTGAGTCGGTCGTTGCCGTCCGGTCCGTTGACAAGCGGCAAGAGCGCGTAGCCGAGTTCGATCTTGAGATCGTCGATCTTGAGCGCGGTCGAGATCGGTTCTTCCTCGGCGGCCGCAGCAGCGGCCGCCTCGGCAGGTGCAGCGGCGGCGCGGGCTTCCTCGGCCTTGACGTGAGTGTTGCGGTGGCGCGCCTTCAATGCCAGCGCGCCTGCGCCGGCGCTCAGCATCAGGAACGGAATCATCGGAATGCCGGGCAGCAGCGCCAGCACCAGCATCACGCCGGACGACATGCCGAGCGCCTGCGGATAGCCGGAGAACTGCTTCATCATCGCCTTGTCGGCTGCGCCCGAGACGCCGGCCTTCGACACCAGAAGGCCCGCGGCGGTCGAGACGATCAGCGCGGGTACCTGCGTGACGAGACCGTCGCCGACCGTGAGCAGCGTATAGCTGCGCGCGGCGTCGCCGAAGCTCAGGCCCTGCTGCGCGACACCGATGATGATGCCGCCGATGATGTTGATGAACACGATCAGGAGGCCCGCGACCGCGTCGCCGCGGACGAACTTCGAGGCGCCGTCCATGGCGCCGAAGAAACCGCTCTCGTCCTCGAGATCCTTGCGGCGCTTCTTCGCGGTCTGCTCGTCGATCAACCCGGCGGAGAGATCGGCGTCGATTGCCATCTGCTTGCCCGGCATCGAGTCGAGGTGGAAGCGTGCGGCGACTTCGGCGATGCGGCCCGAACCCTTGGTGATGACGACGAAGTTGACGATGACCAGAATCGTAAAGACGATGATGCCGATCACGAAATTGCCGCTCATCACGAAGCTGCCGAATGCCTCGATGACATGACCGGCGGCGGCGCTGCCTTCGTGCCCGTGCGCCAGGATCAGGCGGGTCGAAGCCATGTTGAGCGACAGCCGCAGCATGGTCGAGATCAGGAGCACGGTCGGGAAGGCGGAGAATTCCAGCGGCGCCTGGATGAACAGCGCGGTCATCAGGATCAGAACCGAGAGCGTGATCGAGATCGCCAGAAACAGATCGAGCACCATCGCGGGCAGGGGCAGGATCAGGACGACGAGAATCGTCAGCACACCGAAGGCGAGCGTCAGGTCGCCGCGCTTCAGGATGGATTTGATATCATCGAAAGTCGGAATTTGCAGACGCGATGCGCCGTTCTGCCCCGCCGTCACATCGACCATGGTCGCCGCTTCCTCGCGCGAATGTCGCCTTTGCCCGCCAAACACCTTCGCGGCGGCCGGAAGGCCGCCGGGCGGTAAGTGATTCACGGCGCTTGCTTCCACGGGGCCCCCGTTTTTGCAGAACGACACGCACTTTCACTGGGCAAAATTTGCCCGGTGTATGGTTAGTAAAGAGTTAACGCCCTGGCTTTCCGGCGGCCGGAAGAGGGGCGCTTGAGTGGGCCGGGCAGGCGGCAACTGCCGGGAAATCCTCGTGAAAATACTTGAAGCGAGGAATTTCACGCGCCGGCGCAATTGCCGCACTGTGCCCGTCATTGTAAGGAGGGGAGCCCGCCGCCTTGCAGCGCGACAGGGCCTGTAGCTCAATGGTTAGAGCCGACCGCTCATAACGGTCTGGTTGCAGGTTCGAGTCCTGCCGGGCCCACCAAACATTCGCGAGATTGATCTGACACATTAAGAGCGAGTCGATTGCCGTCTAAGAATGAGTCGGTTGGTGTGAGAATAGTGTTTCAACCTCTACGTGCTCGCAGCTAGTATATGGCTACCGGCGGAACCATTCAATATAGTTAATTTTCCCTTTCGGGTCCGCAAAGGGCATTCCTGTAAACCCGGAAGACAGAACGATTGCGAGCCATCCGGTTCTTGGATGTTCATTTTCTGATGATATATTGATTTTTGAACAGGATATGCACATATTGGAATCTCATGAGGAGACGGACAATGCCTCGTGCATCAACGGTCAAAGCAATGGATCGCAAAGATTTAACCGGTCCCGCCCTGCGAACGTTTTTCCGGATCGCCGAGGCCTGGAATCTCCAGGAGCAAGAGCAGATGCGTCTGCTTGGGCTCGAGAGCCGGTCTACGTTCCAATCCTGGAAGCGCGGCGCCGTCGCCGCAATCTCCAAGGATGCTCTGGAACGTATTTCCTACGTTCTCGGTATCTACAAGGGATTGCATATTCTTCTTCCGAAAACGGCCGACCAGTGGGTTCGGAAGTCCAACACCGCCGGGATTTTCGGCGGTCGGTCGGCGCTTGATCGCATGGCATCCGGCAATGTCGCGGACCTCTATGTCGTTCGTCAGTATGTGGATGCGCAGCGCGGCTGATGGCGGACATCCCGATCACAAAGATCGAATGGCGCCCCTGTTTCCGGATCGTGCCGAGTCGATTTCCACCTATCAATCTCTTTGAAGCTGTCGCCGACCCTGCCGATCTTGATGCAGTCTTCCAGATCGAGGCGATGACCAATGACAGGCTACGCGACGAGGCGGGGGACATTCGCCTCGTCGCACCCGAGGACAGAGTATCCGGACCGGGTAGCACGCCGATCATGGCTGCGTTCACCCACCTCAATCCCGACGGGGATCGCTTTACGAACGGAACGTATGGCGTTTTCTATGCCGGGCGTACGATCGAGACGGCTATTGCCGAAACACGCTACCATCGCGTTCGCTTCATGTTGGCAACCAGTGAACCCGCCCAGGAACTCGACATGCGGGTCTATGCCGTCGATCTCGATGCCGAGCTGCATGACATCCGAGCAATGCGCGAAAGCCATGCAGCTTACTATCACCCCAGCAGCTATGCGGTGTCACAGGAACTCGCTCTGAAGCTCCGAGAAAACGGCTCCAATGGAATCGTCTACACAAGCGTTCGCGATGATGGAGGTGAATGCGCCGCCGTGTTTCGTCCCCGGCTTCTGTCGAATTGTCGGCAGGAACGACACCTCTGCTATGTATGGGACGGAAAGGCCATTTCCACGATCTACGAAAAAAGAGACTTCGGATAAGATATCAGGTCACCATCGCCATCTTTCCAGTTAGACAATTTGGTGGCGCTTGCGACCTAATGGTGCAAATTAACGCGTGCCACATCTATTCTCGATAAGGACTCGCGCAGTTGATTGAATGGTTGGGAATCGAAATTGATGTGTAACGACAAGAATGAAGATGATGAGAGTGGCGGCGGTCAGGGAGATCAAGGAGGCCATGGAACACCTCCGACGTACACGCCAACCAATAGGCCGCAACGGATTCAGACAGATACTCCACGTTCTGACGAGCCTCCAGAAGAGCAAGAAGTGAGCCCGTATCAGTTTGAGGAAGATTCCGAGCCTTCTCTGAACGATTTTGATTCGTTCGAGGAATTAAGCAACGAATACAAGTTGGCACACTCCGAGGGGAAATGGTTCCTGTTTGACCATAAAGGTCGGTTCGTCGGAAAATTTGACACTCGAGAAGCTGCTAAAGAAGAAGCCTTCAGACGTAGGCCGCCTCTATCATCACCTCACTTTGGGATGTAGTAGATTCAAGCAGCGCTTCGGGAGTGAAGCCACTCCTCGCGAAGCGCCAGAAGCTCCCGGAAACGGTCTTTCTGTTTCACGGTACCGACTTCCATAGCTCGTATGCTGTTGCCCGCAATCATGTTGATTAATGCCACGGATCCATGCTTGTCTTTGAACTGAAGTAAATAGTCGATAGTTCTGATGTCGAGGGCGACCTGTTTTTCGTCAGTCCAATCCTTCTTGCGAGTCACACGCTCTTTCCCATCAACGATCTCGATATCGTAAGGAAATAGCTCATCTCCCGGTTTGATTGGCTCAATCATGTTGCTCTCCCATCCGCTTTAACAAGGGTGGCAGAATTCGCGACCGGCGCAATCTTGCAACGCGATTTCACCTCGGCAATGACAAGATGAAACTGCTATTTGGCCGCGACCAACACGGGTACTGAACCTCCAAGCAGATCCACCAGCTTCTTCCTGAGTCGATCTCGCCGAGCGGCATAGAAGGCTTCGAACCCCTCAAGATCGGCAGGCAAGTCGCCCAGTTCATGCTTGGTGCGATAATGGACCTGAGATGTTGAATCAGGAAAATGCGTCGATAGCCAAGCCGTCGGTAACGACGCCTTTTTCTCGTTGTTAATGGCACCTTCAAGCAATTGAAGGTTCGGCAACGTGTTTGCGTGCTGGGCCATGACTTCGGCGTCAGCACCGCTGAATCCCTGCTTCTGAAGACGCGCCGGAGTGAACCTCGAAATCGGGTAGACATGATCGACGTGAAACTGGTTGCGGAGGTCAACAAACGGGAAAAGGAGAGACAGCAGCGGAAATGTTCTCTTGTCGCCGTACTCGAGATGCAAAAGATCTTCGATCTCGGCAGGTTCGAACGTCAGAGATTTGCCGCGTTGACTCATGGCTTGCCGCAACTGTTCGACAGGAAATGCTTCTCCCGGGGCCGCTTGCAATACCTCGCGAAGCGCCGTTAAGAGCGTGTCGAGACCACTTCCCCAAATGCCAGAAGCCTTGACGATGGACTTGACCAACCAATCCTTGATCGCCTCGCGATCATTCGCGAATTGGCTGTGAGTAACGTAGTTGGCGGGCGCGTTGCGCTTGTAGAGATAATAAGCAATCGGCAATAGCGCGCTGTCCGCTTTCAAGGTCTGCCCGTTTAAACCGAAGCTGGAGGCGAGTTCGACGGTTCGGACCAGAGCCGACCGAATCGAAGGCCAGTTCGATTCCAAAGCCAGCATGTTGGCGGTTGTGAAATTCTCGACCTTGAATCCGACGGACGCAATATCCGCCAGCATGAGGCCAGCCTTCAAAACGAAATCCTGACTGAGTGCGAACCCTGTTCCGATGCGGTTCAGATCATCGACCAGTTTATGGATTTCAGCACGCGCATCGACATGCGTCCACTGTGCGACGGCGACACTCAGAAGCAGGTCCGAATAGGACAGGATCGTTCCACCCGAATTTAACCGAATGAAAATATTGAGTACTCGCTCGAGATCCTGTGCTTCTTCCTCATAGTAATTGATGAGGTTGTGGGAGTGTACCACGCGATGAAGACGGTCGAGTATCGCGTAAGCTCCCTGCAGAGCGTCACCCTGAAGCCCTCGCTCCATCAGTGTCGCCAGCATCGCGGGACCGTCTTTCATGCCAAGGATATTAGGCACCTTGAACCAGTGGGCTTTTTCGTCTCGCTCGACCTGTCCATCGTCCAAAAACTTGAAACGATACCTCACCCCGTCTTCGTCGGGCGTGGGCGAAGCCAGCAAATCCAGATGTAGCGTCCGGATGGGAAAGGCGTCGGGGTTCGTCCACCATTTATTTGGCTGCTTGATCGCCATCGAGCCTCTGAGACCGATGTTCAAAGCAGTCAGGCGCTGCTGCCCGTCCAAGACGGCAGTTACGCTCTGGTGATGAAGTATCCCGATTTCCGGACAGTGGGCGGCATCACGTTGATGGTAGTTCAGGACAAAATCATAGAATTTGAATTTTCCACCAGTCGGGGCCTCGACCTTCCAGAATAGGAAGGTCCCGAACGGATAGCCCTGCATGAGGCTGTCAAACAGTCGTTCGATCTGTTCTGGCTTCCAGACAAACTCCCGTTGGATCGCTGGGAGTACGTAGCTCTTTGTTTGTATACGCCCCAGCGCCTCGGCGATGGTGCCGCCCGGTTTATACATTGGCCCCCGCAGAATCTCTTTGATGAAAGCTCTATTTTAACGAGCCTCGTTCCGCTGACCAGCCCGAAAAGATGGCTTCCTGCGGACGTCAACGCGCCCGCAAAACGGATCGAATTGGCAATGTAACGTCGTGGATACGTTCTCCGCGCGCTGAATCGTCCCACCCGGCTTTGGGGAGGTCCCTGGGGATCAGGGTATGTATCGGTGGAATTTCATGGTGAGAACGTGAACATTCTCGCGCTTGTCACCCCTTTGTGTCGAAAGGGAATCGGACGATTCTCCAATGGAATCCTGAACAGCAGAGCGACCGTGACCCAGCACGTACCTCCCAGATACTCGTCCAAGGATGCCAATCTCGTCTACGGCGTCGATTCCCTTGGCGTGATGCGACATATCTCCGAGGTCGAACGGGGAGATGCGTGTGGATGCAAATGCCCGGCTTGCGACGCGCCTCTCACCGCCAGAAAAGGCCAAGATAACGTCCATCACTTTGGACATCAGGCCTCCACTTCCTGTTCGAACGCTCCGGAAACAGCGTTGCATCGACTTGGAAAGGAGATCGTTGCGACAAAGCTGTGCCTCGTCCTTCCCGAGGTCAGAGCCGAATTCAACGGCGAGGCCAATGTCCTTCATAAGGCAGGACCCATCTCATTTGACAAAGCAATCCAGGAAGCGCGGCATCTCCAGAACGTGGTGCCGGATCTTTATGTCGAACGTGACGGACACCGATTGCTTGTCGAAATCTATGTCACGCACGCCTGCGACGAGTTGAAACGTGCTGAGCTAAAGAGTCGGGGCATTGCCACGCTCGAGATCGACCTGTCGCGCTTTCCCAGAAATGCATCTCGCGCCCAGGTTGAAGAAGCCGTCCTTGAAAAAGCCGGACGTTATTGGGTTTACCATCCGAAGATAGATGCTGAGGTCGAAGCGATGCGCACGATGTATCTGGCCAAGCTCGATGCGCAACGCCTCCGGTTCGAGAAAGAAGTTGCGGACTGTCTGCGTCGATACGATCTCGGTTTGAAGGAATTGGCGAACCGCACGGTCGAACCATTCAATGTGGATGGAGAGTTCTTCCGAATTGGGTTGGGTGCTCACGTCGGATGTTCTGTAGGTGGCGCCGGCGGATTTCTCGTAACCGAACAGGAGTGGCAATTTGCGATCCTTCGCACCTTCCTGCCGGAAGACGTACAACCCTTGTCTTATCGGACGAAAGCCTTTTTCGAATGGCTCAAGAAGCAGCAGTGGATTCGAGCGGGATTCCAATACATCCGTCCCGAACTGGAAGATGCCGCGCGAGGACATAATGACCAGTTCCGGAGTCCGTATCGTACGGTCGAAACCTATCTCGACGAACTTGTTGAGAGAGGGGTTCTCCAGAAGCATCGATCGTATTCACTTTCCACCAATCTGGTCGATGACCTCCTTGATCTTCGCACCCTCGATCAACGCAAGGCGTCACGCAGGAAAAGTCTGTCCGAACGCATTGAGAAGATACTGGCATCCCTTCCGGAACATGAGCGCGGCGATCTTACTGTCAAATCCTGGATGACGTTGCCGCAGGATGGGGGAAAATCATTCGACGCCGTGATCGAAGACGACGATGAGATTTTCGATGACATGATCGGCCCCCTGCGAAAGATCGAGGCGATGATGTTCCGGAAGGGTCCATCGGTCCTTCAGGCACTTGGTTTGCCGATAGAGCATGAACAAGAACGCCAGATGGAGGCACGAAGGCTGGAAGCCGAGGCCAAGGAATTGGAAAAGGCCGAAGCATTGCGTGTGGCTGCGGAGAAGCGTGGGGAAAAGCTTCAATCCACAGCATCCGCACATGGAGACGAGTGGGCATCGTGGATCGAAACTGCACACCCGTCTCTTGATGGAAAAACACCGTTGGCGGCTGCCGTTGAAGGTGAGGACGGCTTAAACCAAGCACTGGCCCTTTTGCTGCATGCGCTCGATAAACGCGCTCGCGAACGATCAAAGGCCGAAGAAATACATCGATGGCAGACGGCGTTGGGGCGTGAGGTTCTCACCATATTGGGCAGTGCAGCACAGCCATTCCTGAATTCGCCTTATCCTTTGGGGGCCAGCGGCAGGAAATTCAGACCTCGAGACTATTGCATGTCGGAAGCGACTTTCAGGGAATGCGTCGAGCTTGCAAAGGACGTGCTGAAGAAGCGGCGATGAACTTTCGAAAACCCCTCAGGCCAATCTAGATAAGATCCTACGACTTTAGACGATTGAATCGGAATGCTTTGTAGTTCGATAACTGGTCTATGAGAGCATGATATGTGGATTTACGAGCTTGGATGAAGTGAAATTAGATTTTACTCTCGGCCACGTATACTCGGTTTGACGTTGAACGCTCAAAACGGATTTTCTGAATAATTATGGCATTAGATGAGAGTTTCAGTCGTCGTCTGTTGTCAGCCACCCCAGGCGACTTAGAAATATTCGTCCACCATCTCGTTTCGCTCGAGACAACGAAGTACCTCGATCATGATCGGTATGGTGGCTCAGGGGACATGGGTCGGGATGTGGTCGGCTTTCTAACGAGAAGCCGCCACGAAGGTGAGTGGCATAATTTTCAATGCAAACAGTATCGCAGGCCGCTCGGCCCGGCCTACATTCTTGAGGAGCTTGGGAAGCTTTTCTACTACGCGTCGCGTGGCCACTTCATTCTACCATCGAAGTACGTGTTCGTGGTGCCCAACAATTTTTCCCAGCCTGCTCGTGATCTGCTCGATCGGAAAACCGAACTCAAGCACCGCTTCCTAGATGAGTGGGATATCCATTGTATAGCGAAGATTACCAAGGGTGTCCGCATTCCACTGGACGATGCCATCCGTGAAAAAATCGAATCCTTTGATTTCAATGGCGTAGAATCTTGGGAGCACGGCAAGCTTCTGACCTTGCCGAACGCTACATACGCGGCAGCCAAAACATTTGGGGACGATCCGGGAGAGGCGCCCCGTGGAGTGGTACCTGATATGGTTGACTTGTTGTCCGAACATTATGGGGAACAGTTGAGGAATGTCTATTCCGAGCACGATGGGCACGATTATCAGGACGCCGCCGCAGTTTTAGCCCATCCGGAGCACGGTGAAGACTTCCAAATGCATCGACGCCGCTATTTTGACGCCGTCGAATTCGAGCGGCATTTCAGCATCAAAGTCGACCAGAAGAACGTGGATGAATACCGCGAAAATTTGCTGGCGACGGTGAGGGATACTTATGCATCCACTTCGGGTCTTGTTCGGGTCCGATCTGTGATGAATGCCGCCGGTGCTGCTAGAGTAGGCGGGCTATTCGATAGGCACTCGCGCGTAACGGCAATGGTTCGCCAAGGCACTTGCCATGTATTCGCCAATGAAGGGACAATGCCTTGGTGGAAGAAAGAATGAGCACGGCGCCCCAGGCTGATTTATTCAATGGTGTCCTCGAAACGGGGATGCGGGCGCTCGTCCTTCTGAATGCTTTCCGGTCCCTTGATCTAGACAGGGACGAACTCGGCCTTCTCGACTACTTCGTGGTTCACACGTCCCAAGCTGATGGCCCTCCTGACATCCATCCGACAGGACCATCGAGTTTCAGCGAATATCATGTGCGTCGCCGCCGGATTGATGAGGGTATCCAGTTGCTTCGGCGGCTTCGGCTTATTGATGTCCTTGCCGATCCGGATCGTGGAATTGTCTTTCGAGCAGGAGACGATGCGCCCGCATTTGTTGATCTTTTGAGCGCGCCGTACAATCGCGAGCTTGTAGAACGTTCTGAGTGGCTGCGACGCATGTGCGAAGACGACGCAAGCTTCCTTGGCGGGCTTCGCGACCGCATCGAACGCTGGTCGATTGAGTTTCAGGAGCGCGAGACGCCGAGGGGGAGGGAGTGAACAAAAGTCCATCGATTCGCCTTCTGCGTCTTAGCTTTACGGGGACAGGGAAACCAGTCGCCGCACTCGACTTCGGCTCGTCCTTGAACGTGCTTTACGGCGGCTCGAATGCTGGAAAATCGTTCGTCCTAAAAGCGACCGATTTCGTGTTAGGCAGCGGCGATCCGTTCCCAGGGGTCAAGGAATCACAGGACTACGAAAGCGTCTTCCTGTCTTTCGTTCTCGAACCAGCAGGTAGTCCGGTCACGATCAGACGCAGCGTGCGAGGAGGTGGGATCGACTGGTACGAGGGGGCCGCAGACGAGGCCAGCATCGGGGTGATAGATGCTGAAACACTGCATCAAACCCATGGAAAGGGAAGAAAAGGCGTAGGTTCGTTGTCTGAGCGGTTGCTCTCGCACCTTGGAATTGCGGGGGCAAAGATTGCGTCAGATGCTTCGGGTACACCTGAAAGTTTTTCATTCAGACACTTCATGCCTTACGTTCTTGTGAACGAGGGACGAATGCTCGGAGATGACAGTCCCTTAAGACAAGGCGGCCCGAAGCGAGGGGTGGATAAAAACGTTCTGCGGTTCATCCTCACGGGTCGAGACGATGCCTCGGTGGCGCGAGTACGTACACCAAAGGAGGCAAGGGCGGCGAAAGCAGGTAAAATCGAATTGCTCGAAGCCATGCTTGCGGATGCGGAATCGAAACTTGAGAAAATGGGATCTAACCCGGAATTCTCGGCGGAAGATGAAGAAGCGCTCGAATCCTTGGGGCACGCTATCGGAGAAAATCAAGTCAAGCTGGACGAGTTGCGGCGCGAGCGACGGACCAATCTGAATAGTGTCGAGGCGGTGCGTGCCGAATCAAGCGAACTCGAAACGTCGCTCGTCAGGTACAAAGATCTCGAAAAAATATTTCAGTCCGACATCCGCCGTTTGCAAGCCATCGAGGAGGGAGGCTTTCTTCTGCGGCGGTTCGACGATCAGCCGTGTCCATTGTGTGGCGCGGCGCCCGGTGATCAGCATGCCCCGCACGAGCCGGAAGACCTCGTCCGTCAGCATCAGGCTGCGGTTGTCGAGATTAAAAAGATTGAGAGGGACAGCAAGGACCTGCGCGACCTAATCGTCTCGCTGTCGGCGAGGCTGGAGGGACTTCGCGCTCGCGAAGAAAAATTTTCGGATGATATCCGGGAAACAGAGAACAGCATCACCGAAATCACTCCCCGAGAGGCGTCGCTTCGGCAGGAATACCTTGCGCTTCAGTCTCGTTTTGATGGATGGCGGATTCGAGCAAATGCCGTTGCACAGAGGGATGCGCTCGTACGTCAATTGGACGAAGTCCGGAAGTTGAAGACGACTACTAAGCGTAATGACGATGTTCAAATGGGGATCGCCTCCAACATAGGACATGACTTGAGCATGATCGTCACCGATGTTCTGGAGAAATGGGAATATCCCAACGTCGAAGCAGTCCGTTGGGATCCAGCCACGGACGATATCGAAGTGAATGGCTGGCCTAGAAACCGCAATGGCAAGGGCGTTAAAGCGATTTTTCACTCGGCCTTGAAGGTGGCTATCCTCATCTACTGCCGACAAAAGAAGTTGCCCCATCCAGGGTTCGTTTTTCTGGATTCTCCGCTTGTGACCTACCGAAAGCCGATTATGAACGAGCGACACGGTGAGCTGTCTGATGACGAGCGCGTCGTGAGAGAAACCTCACTCGACAGGCGATTTTACGAACACTTGGCGTCACTATCCGACCTTGGTCAGTTCATCGTTATCGAGAACTCCGATCCTCCGTCAGGTATCGAAAAGCTTGGTCGGGTCGAAGTATTCTCGGGTGAAAAAGGCGTGCGGAGGCAGGGGCTATTTCCACCGATTAACGCCTGATGGAACGGACTTGGATTGTGAAGATAAGCCCCTATAACGACGAAACCCTGGGAGGGGCACCATAATTAGGTGCCTGTCCCAGGGTTCTATCAAATTCACGGCCGTTCGATTGCTCGACGCAGCACCGTGATTACAAATCGACGCTAGGACGCAGATGGCTGAAAGTCAAGAACATTTTCCATATCACGAAACCGGCTTTCAGTCGCTTTCGACTACTTTATCGGAGCCACGGCTTTCGACGTATTTGACGGCTGCGGCCCATAATCCTGAGCGGGCCTTCAAGATGTATCTGTGGAACGCGCGTCTGTCCAAGGCGCTCAGGTTTCCGTTGGAAGTAACCGAAATCACCGTTCGAAACCGAATACATTATGCCCTCTGCGACAGGTGGGGAAACAACTGGCCGAACAACCCTGATTTTGCCCGAGTCGCTGCTGAAAAAACAAAGGAAAGGTTGGACGTTGCCCGGAGAGACCTCGGGGTTAGGCGTCAGCAGACTGACCGTATAGTTGCCGCGCTCTCCTTTGGTTTCTGGACCGCGCTCTTGAAAGGGCGTTTTGTCGAATCGATGTGGCGGGGCCGGGTAGAGCGCTTCTTTCCACATCTGCCAAATGATTTGGATTTTCACGCCAAGGTAGCCACCCTTGCAGATGGCGTCGAGACGTCCCGGAATCTCCGGAACCGGATTGGGCATCTGGAGCCGATTTTTGCAACGGATTTGTCGCTCGCACATTCCCAATTAGTCAAACTGGTTGGCTACGGATGCAGGTCAACATCCAAGTGGATGAAGCATCACAGCACGCTTGATCGAGTCCTACGCGAAGGGAGCGATCCCGCAATCAAGGACGAGGTGGTCTATGCGAAATCGAAGAGGAACTTCGTTTCGCTTCCCGAAGAAACACCGCTCGCAGCCGCTCTAACGCAACTTTCGGCCACGACGGACGGATTTATCGTATCTTTGGGGCAAAACCATCGTGTGGTGGTTACCCTAGCGTCCGTTGGAAACTGGATCTGCTCCCAAGCTGATGACGGCATTTTCGACATAGGAGATTGGCGCCTTGGCGACGTCTCAAGGATGTCGGCGAACACCCCTGTGGTGAGCCGAAGATCCGTAACCTCTGAGTTCTTGGCGTCGCTGTGGAAGACATCACCTCATCAACGCTATGCGATTATCACAGAGCGAGGCCGTGACGCCGAGGCGACTCTGGGAGTCGCAGACCTACATAGCTTGCTCCAGTGATGCTGACGATCAAAACAACGGAACGCGTCGAACTTATGTGAGGTCGGAGCTTAGCCTCAGTATGGTGTCATTCTGCCAACGAGTTTTCCTCGATAATGCTATCCACGGCGTTTCGATCAAAGGCCAGGTACTTGTTAGGCTCAAGTTCAAGTGTGACCTCGATGCCCCTTTCAGACAGCCACTGACGAACATCGCGCGATCGCCTGATCTTGGCTCTCTCGACGATTTCCGGAATGAAAATGTACCGACGGAAGAAGCCATCAATCTGCTCGCGGTCATACAGCGTGTGGGCGTGCGGGCCGGACCGATCTAGAAAGCCTCTGCTTGCCAGCGCGCTGATCGTGGCTTCATTGACGCGGAGCATTTCGGCGGCAGTTCGATTGCCGACCCATCTATCTGCGACGGACGTGTCTTCCGGAATAACCTCGGATTGCACTGTTGCAATGAATTGACGCAGATCGCACGTTCCGGAACCGGTCCTCCACGTCTTGTTATCGCCCGCTACGCGGTGAATTTCCGTCTTTCTGGATACGACGGCCGAAATGATTGCTCCCCACGGAATGGGCGACATCCCCAGACGCTTTACGGCTTTGGACAGCCGTAGAGGCTGCACCCCGGCGGGGCGTGGTTGGATGGCAGCGTCGATCTTCGCCGCCAATTCCTTGATCTCTCCATTCCGGAAATAGGTGTCCGTGCTTTCGAACAACCCGGTCGCCGGGCCTCCTATCCGATGGATCAGCTCGCGGGATTCCAGACTAGGAAGGACTGAGACGTCGATACCGAGACAACCTGCCGCGAATTTCTGATGGATGCGATCGTTATAGATATCGATTAACGGTGCGACCTCATCGTAGTTCATCAACTTCGGCGCTCGTTTCGCACCGGTTGCCGTGATGACCTTCACCAAGCCACTATCTGCCAATCGAGCCAACACCCGCGGCGGGACTCCGGTTTTCGCCGACAATGGTTTCAACCCCATGTACCCGTCATCCCGCGCATAATCATTGCGGCGGGTGAGGGTGCTGGATTCGGCTCCGCTCATGTCATC
Source organism: [Pseudomonas] carboxydohydrogena (assembly GCF_029030725.1). Lineage (NCBI taxonomy): Bacteria > Pseudomonadati > Pseudomonadota > Alphaproteobacteria > Hyphomicrobiales > Nitrobacteraceae > Afipia > Afipia carboxydohydrogena. Next base: position 2,655,968 of record NZ_CP113162.1, on the reverse strand, counting down.
ATGAATGGCACTGCGGATGATTTTTCGCGTTGCTTCGCTGAGGTGCTGGTCGAGGCTCATACAAAACAGTGGCAACAATTCCTTTTTTACCCCGTAGAATCCGACGCGATCCTTCGCATCTCGTCGAATTCTGTCCGCAAGCACTGCAAACCCTCGCTTGCCATCCAGTATGACACGTGCAGCTGACGCCAGGATTTCGGGCGTGAATCTTTGATAGGATTCGTGACTTTTGGGTCGTTCAAGGGTGGTTGAACGTGTGCCATCGCTCTTCATGAGGAGGGCGCACGCAAAAGCGACGATTGTCTCAAATATTTCAGAACAGGATTGTAGAGACCACATCTCCTGGTCGGCTTTTCGGAGCGTCTCTCGTCGAACATCAGGATCCGGCGAGATCAATCCGACAAGGAAATCCAGTGCCTCGACGTCATCGACCCCGACCAATGGCTGCGGATAGTCCCGGAGATCGACCCGGGCGAATCCATCTTCGTCTTGGCACCATTCGCACATATGCGTTCCATATGCGCGATTCCAGGACAGTGGTTTTTTACATTCCGGACATTTGTCGAGAAGCGCTTCCTTGGTTTCCGGATCGAAGGAGAAGATGCGCAGATCCCAGACGGCCCGATGATGTGGTGATTTCTTCAACGCTCGCGGCGATACGCGCCGGACATTCGGAATTCGATATGCCGACCTGATCATCGTGCCGAAGAAATCGATCGCGGCACTTTTCCCATTGCTCAACGTTCCGGAACGATAAAGGCGCTTTTCAATCTCTTTCTCGGTCGTCTGCAGAAGTGTAGACAGTCCCCAGATTTCCATAGAATTGACGAGGGTGGTTGGAATGCTTTCCGGCGAAAGCTTTCCAATACCCGCCAACGTGAGGGCCTGTACGGTTTGCCTAGCAGGCGTGCGGCTGAAGCATCGCGTGACAAACCCGAGAAGACTTTCGTCAATCTCCGGGGAGGGGAGATTGACCGCAAAGGGACGCACTTCGCTGGGCGACAGAACAGACAAGCGTCCCGCTGCGATTGGCTTCGGAGTCATTGTCATGATCCGTCGCTTGCCTCTTCGGCGAGAATTCTAAGCGTGTCTCGTTTCGGTCCCTTGAGGAAGGGATCAAAATAGGTGATGCCATCACTCGCCTCCGAAGCATGGTTCCGGGCACGGATCGATCTGGAGATGTCATCCCATTCGATCGAACCACGACCATCGCTAAACGTTCGGTCCAAGGCCGTTTTCATGATCCTGCTGACGCTGCCGATCACGCCGCCGGCGAAATCGTAGACGCATGCACGGCTTTCAACGGTGTCCAGGAGGCCGATCTCCTTGTCGATGACGCCCCGCTCGCACATCTCGGTTTCTAGAAGCCCGACGAAATTGAAGAAGTAATCTCGTTCCTCACGCTCTTTGATGCTGAACGCGCCGAAATCGACCGTATCGACCAGGCGTCCGGCCAATTCCTTGTCGGCCGCGAACAACTGAGCCAATTCGTTGGTGCCGACACAAACGATTGAGAAAATTCCATCGTTCACCAAGCTCTCGTCCTGAATCAGATCGCAGCACTGCAGGCTTTGACGTCCGCTGCCAATAAGGCTGATGTCGCGCGTACGGCGATCGTTGCGTGGTACTACGGTGTCTACAGTGCCGCGTCTGCTATGACCGCAGCAATGGACGGCGCATTCCAGGACAATCATGCGGAGACCGCAAAAAATTGGCAAAATCGTTTTCCGGCCAAGAACCTGTCGGTACACCCGTTTGCAGATTGTTTGTCCAGCGTTCTTCCGAGCACCGCCGACGCAGAACTTGCGTCGGTTTGGTCAAGGGGCAAGCATTCGTTGGTCAATAAACCCTCCGCTGTGGAAGAAGCATGGGGTTGTTGTGCGGAATATCTTTCCGGGACCGCTGGATGGGAACGATGGAATATCGATGAGCGAGTGAGAGGTGCTGCGGCATTTCGGGAGTTGGAGGTCTCTGATTTTCGGACGAAAGCGGCGCGTCAATTGCGCGACGAAGCATACGCTCGGCGCGGTATTGGCTTTCTCCATCAGGCCTCTCGATATCGCGGAAAGGCGAACTATCGCGATGCCATTTTCCTTGCTTACGGCACCTCCGTGCCGAGCCAGTTATTGGAGTTTGTCGATGATCTTTTGCTTGTGTTGAGGGCTTTCGCGGCGATGGCTGGCGCTTACTGCTCGCTGCGGGTGGGGAAGGCAGCTTGGACCGAATTCGTTGACGACCTAGACCGCAAGAAGGCCATTTCGATTTCGCCAAAAGATATCTGGTAAGCGGGGCCGACAAATTGTGGAGAATAAACGGTGCAAATTAATGCATCGGCGGGGTGCTTCGCTCATCTGGTCGCCGGAGTGCTCTCTGCAACGGGCACGGCACTCGATCAAGATCGAATTCACACTCCCCGGTCCCAGGCGAATCACTTTACCGGCTACCTATGAGAAAACGACGCATCAGGCATCCCGGGGACGGTGGCGGGGGCAAATGGTGTTTCAAACGTGCTTCAAGGCTGGTTGAAGGCAGCTTCAACGAAAAATCCGGACGCCCGGTAATTGTTGGTTGACGAGCGGGCAGAAGATCGGGACAAAAAGAAATCCCCCGAGCAGCAGTTTTCAAATTTTATGGAGAACTGCGCGATGTCCAAACGATCCAAGCTGGGAATTCGATTCTGGGGGATTAAAATTGATGCCGAAGGCGTTTTCGGGATTTGGGTCGCATTATTGATTGTTCTCGCGGTACTGGCGGCTTCGCGCTTCTGACCGGTGAGACATCGGTTCGACCGCTAGAATTTACGCTGTCTGGCGGTGTGTACAGATGCGTTGCTGTTCATTCAGTTTTCCCTCTCGCCCAAATTTCGACGTGCGTTATTTCATTGATCTTACGCGATCCCGGATAGCAGCGGCATGACGGTGATAGATTCCGCAATCTAGAGAGAGCTTATAGAACTCTTCGGCGGTCGCTTCGGTATCTACTAACAACCCGAATTTCCGTGAGAGGTCCCGCGCCAAGCCACCCAATTCCAAGGCGTCGCTAGGTCCAACGTGGCTATAGGATTTGGCCTTCTGGGAGAACGTATCGGCTACGTTGCTTGGAAGATCCGCACCTGAGAGAAAATATCGGAGATGTATGAGGAAGTTCGGATGGCGATAAATATCATCGCCAATCGTCTTGTTCCGTTCAAAGAGCGCTCGATGCGAGCCTTTAATGCGCCCGGTACGAAATGCTGGATCCTCAAAGTATCTCAACCGCATCTCGGGAATTGCATTTCGTTTGAGTAGTGACCCCATGATCTCCAAGACTAGCTCACCATTGCGATGAGCCAGATGATGCGCGCCAAGGAGTTCCTCTTGACGGAGCTTGATATCTCTTAGGATATGCGATTCCTCTAGTGTCAGTACGATGGCTCCAATTACTAATTCGGTCAAACTGTTATCCCTTTGGGTTGAAAGGCTATTGCCCGGCGACATCGCTCTACGGCGCTGGTTTGGAACTCCGTTCTGCGACAAAATTGGGTCAGCTAAGTTTCAACGGTGCCGAGAGAGATCGACGAGGGGCGCACAGCATTTCTTGAATTTCTTTCCGCTGCCGCAAAAGCAGGGAGCGTTGACCTTCGTGCTGGAGGCAAGATCTACGATTATTTGCGCCTGGGCATTTCGGGTATCCTCCCAGAGCGCTTTAAGCCGACTGCGATTCATTCGGATTTCATTTCCGACCGAGTTGGCCTCCATCGTCCGTTGAAGAGTGTCACTGGTATCGATCCATCGATTTACACTCGCAAATGTACCCAAACTTCGCTTCACATTGATAATGCGCTTCTTGTCTTCAAAATCGTACGTACGGCCGGGATCTGGTAAAAACAGAATGCGGCGCTCACCAGAAGCGTGAGGTGTAATGTCAAGGAGTTCACCATTATTCTCCCAAACGGCGTGATGCTCGGCCTCGATAAATACGCGTGGCCATTCCCAGATGGTCCATCCAAAAAGTAATGAACCACCGCCGCGTGCGACTTTGCTTGCGACGTTGCCGAAACATTCGCTGACGATCGCATCTGGGTCTGGCCTGGTGGCCACCCAAATGGGCTTATTGTTCGGGTTGAGTTCACGACAAAGCCCATAGATCGGAGGAGAAATCTCAATTGGGGTGGTGGTGAAAGTCTTCTTAAAAATCTCCGTGTTGATTATCGGCATAGGAGTGAGGTTCCGTCGGAGAATTCTTGACTGAAACTGTCAGAAGGCGATCTTGCCTTTATTTATTCAGGGTTCGTTCGACCTGCCAAGTCTCCCTTTGAGGCGATCATGCTCGCAGATTGGTAAGAACGGCGTGCTCCAGGCTGTTCTACGATCTTTGAAAAAAAATAATGGTCGATTCCAGCATGCGCTTGAAATCAGCGATATCAAACAGTTGTAGAAACCGACTCGGTCTTAGGTAGAAACAGTACGAATCGACTCACTCTTAAAGAGAAGACCGACTCGTTCTTAAATCGTACTCATTGAAATATTAGAGACTTAGGAGCCCCAATCGACTCCTTCTTAATGTGTCGGCACACGAGAGAGATTTCTTGAACTTGTCAGAAATACCCGCATTTGGCGGGCTTCATTGTTCGCGTTTAAATCTCCAGGGAGAGCCGTCGAGGGCCAAGGTGCTTGATTTGGGCAGCCGGTCTCCGGCCCGAAATCCTCGTTTCCCGGAAAACAGTCGTGCGTGCCGTGCTTAATCCGCAGCAGCTCATCGTCATGCCAGGAAGTCGCTGCGGTTCACGCGGCTGAGTGACGTTTCCAGCCGCAAGCTGTCGCGCCGAATCTCCTCTACCGTTTCAAAAGTAAAGCGGATGTGTTGCGCTGCGGCGGTTTCGGCATCCTTGGCTTTGCCTGCGATCACGGCTCGCGCGATGGCGAGATGTTGCTCGAGCAACTGATTGCGTACGCCCTCCCGCAGGTAGAGCTGTGCGCGATTGTAGAAAATGTCGTTGCGCAGAAGATCGGAGAGAGCACGCATAATGTGTAGCAGTACGACGTTATGGCTTGCCTCATAGATCAAGAGATGAAGGTCGACATCCGCATCGCCTTCCTGCGTCGGGTCGTCTAGCTGGTGAGCCTTCTGCATTTGCTCCATGCATTGCTGGATTCCCTGACGATCGACGTCGGTGGCACGCATGGCCGCAAATCGAGCCGCGTGCGCTTCCTGAATGCTCCGGAATTCGAAGTAATCGGCGGTGACCCGTGGCTTGTCTTGCAGCAGCGCCGCGAGGGGCTGGAAGAGCGGCGTGAGGAATTGCGCAACGAAGGTTCCTGATCGGCTGCTGACCAGCAAACCGCGCCCTTCGAGAATCTCAAACGCCTCGCGAAGCGTTGGGCGCGAGACATCGAGTTTTTCGGAAAGCTCACGTTCTGGCGCAAGTTTTTCGCCCGGCCGCAGCACACCTTCCAGAATGAGCTTTTCGATGTGCGCGGCCATCGCTTCCGAGACTTTTGGTCCTCGCACAAGGTTTCTCAAGACACTCCCCATCTCATTGGCGGATCGAATGAATTCGACCGACTATGACCGAATAAGCCCCCCGGTCAAGTGCGATCCAATTCTACTGCCAATGGTCTATATAAATTCCCTATTGACACTTATGGTAAGTTAATTTTACCAAACCGAAAATTATTTAAAGATCGTGACCAAAGCGGCAGCCCTTTTGCAAGGAAACATCAAGGAGGCCTTTGTGACGTGGACCCAAGTTTACGACCCCTTTAACAACCCTTGGCTTTCGACGGCGGTGGCAGCATTGCCGGTCATCGTGCTGTTGGGCGCGATTGCCGTTTTTGAGATCAAGGCGCATTGGGCCGCGATATTAGGGCTGGGGGCTGCGCTGGCTGTCGCAGTTTTCGGTTTCGGCATGCCGGTGAAGCTGGCGGGCCTTTCAGCCGCCTATGGGGCCGCGTTTGGCGTGCTTCCGATCGGCTGGCTGGTGCTCAACATCATCTTCCTCTACCAGCTCACCAACGAAAAAGGCGAGTTCGAGGTTCTACAGCGCTCGATCAGCAGCCTGAGCGACGACCGGCGGCTACAACTGCTCTTCATCGCATTTTCGCTTGGCGCGTTTTTCGAAGGCGCGGCTGGGTTTGGCACGCCGGTTGCCGTGACTGCGGCGATGCTCATCGGCCTTGGCTTCTCGCCGCTTGCTGCTTCGGGTTTGTCGCTTATTGCCAATACAGCGCCTGTTGCTTACGGCGCATTGGGAACGCCGGTCATCGCGCTTGCTGCGGTCACGGGTCTCGATCTGCACGCGCTGTCCGGCATGATCGGTCGGCAGCTTCCGTTCTTCTCTTTGATCGTTCCGTTCTGGCTGATCTGGGCGTTCGTCGGCTTCCGCAAGATGATTGAGGTCTGGCCCGCCATTCTCGTTGCTGGCGTTTCATTCGCGGTTCCTCAATATCTGGTGTCGAACTTCCACGGGCCCTGGCTGGTCGACGTTATCGCAGCCATCTCGTCGATGATCTGCCTGTGGGCGTTCCTGCAAGTCTGGCAGCCCAAGCGCGTTCTGAAAGAGATGCCTGAGAGATTCAGAAAAACTCAAAAGGAAGAAGAACACGAACATCAGGCTGACAAGACCTCGGCGGGCGCAGTTGCTCGGGCCTGGATGCCTTGGATCGTCCTCTCCCTGTTTGTGTTCGCGTGGGGCACGCCCCAGGTGAAAGCATGGCTTGACGGCATCTGGATCGGTCGCTTCCCGGTCGAAGGGCTTCACAATCTGATCCTGAAAGCGCCGCCGGTCGTGGCGAAGCTAACTCCGGAGGGAGCGGTCTACGCATTCAACATTCTGTCGGCCGCCGGTACGGGCATCTTCCTCTCGGCACTCGTGTCCGGTTTTCTGCTTGGCTACACGCCGCTCGGCCTCATCAGGGTGTTCGGCAAGACTTTGGCTCTCGTCCGCTATTCGTTGCTGACGATTGCCTGCATGCTGGCGCTGGGTTTCGTGACCAAGTACTCGGGCACCGACGCAACGCTCGGCCTCGCCATGGCCAAGACCGGCGTTTTCTACCCGTTCTTCGGCGCGATCATCGGCTGGCTTGGCGTTGCTCTCACAGGCTCCGATACGTCCTCGAATGTGCTGTTCGGCGGCTTGCAAAAAATCAGCGCCCAGCAACTGGGCCTGAACCCGGTGCTGATGGCGGCCGCCAACAGTTCTGGAGGTGTGATGGGCAAGATGATCGACGCCCAGAGCATCGTCGTCGCATCAACTGCAACCAAATGGTACGGACACGAAGGCACCATCCTGCGCTTCGTGTTCTTCCACAGCCTCGCGCTGGCCGTTCTTGTCGGCTTCCTGGTGCTCGGTCAGGCCTATCTCTGGCCGCTTAGTCTCCTGGTGCACTGATGAGAGAGGCGGGGGATCGCATCCTCCGCCTCTTTTCATTCGAGACCCCCTTTATTGCCCAACGATGGTCTGGAGATCATGCGCCTGAACCAATGTCACAACTTCCATGACTTCCGGCGGCTTGCGCGTCAGCGCCTCCCCGGGCCGATTTTCAACTACATCGACGGCGGCGCGGACGACGAAAGCAGCCAGCGCCGCAACACCACGAGCTTTGAGGATTGCGATCTCGTTCCGAACGTGTTGCGGGGCGCGCGGGAGGTCGATCTCTCAGTCACTGTGATGGGTCAGAGGCTCGCGACACCGTTCTACTGTTCGCCGACGGCGCTACAGCGATTGTTTCACTATCGGGGCGAACGCGCGGTCGCAGCTGCTTCCGCGGGGCTTGGGACGATGTTTGGAGTCTCTTCCCTTGGCACGGTGAGCCTCGAGGAGTTGCGCGAAACGCACGACACGCCGCAAATCTATCAGTTCTACTTCCACCGGGACCGTGGTCTCAATCATGCCATGATGCAACGGGCCAAGGAGGCGGGCGTCGACGTCATGATGCTGACGGTGGACAGCATCACCGGCGGCAACCGCGAGCGCGATTTGCGCACGGGGTTCAGCATCCCCTTCCGCCTGACGCTTGCCGGCATGCTGCAATTTGCGATCAAGCCGATGTGGGGCCTCCAGTATGTCACCCATGAGCGCTTCAGGCTGCCGCAACTGGAAGATCACGTCGACATGAGCGGCGGCGCGATGTCGATCGGCCGCTATTTTACGGACATGCTGGATCCCTCGATGAACTGGGACGATGTGGCCGAGATGGTGCGCAACTGGAACGGGCCGTTCTGCCTCAAGGGCATCATGTCGGTCGAAGATGCGAAACGTGCGGCGGATATCGGCTGCGCGGGGATCATCCTTTCAAATCATGGTGGCCGCCAGCTCGATGGTTCGCGCGCGCCGTTCGATCATCTCGCTGAAGTCGTCGATGCGGTCGGAGACCGGATCGACGTCATGATGGACGGGGGCATCCAGCGCGGAACGCATATCCTGAAGGCATTGTCGCTTGGTGCGAAAGCGGTCGGCCTTGGGCGCTACTATCTTTATCCGCTTGCCGCCGCCGGCCAATCCGGTGTGGAGCGTGCGCTTGGCCTGCTGCGGGTTGAACTCGAGCGCGACATGAAGCTGATGGGATGCACCTCGATCAGCCAGCTATCACGAGAAAATCTGCGCTTCAGATAACGCCCTGCATTGAGACAAGGAGATGTTCCTTGATTGCACCGCTGGACTGTCACGACGAGCTATCCGAAACCATTGATCTTTCTCATACCCAACAGATCTGCGATCTGGTTGCGGAGAAGATGGGGTTTGACTGCTCCTTCATGGGGCAAAGAGGCGTCATTCTGGCCTCCAATCTGCGTGAACGGATTGGAACCGTACATGCGGCGGCCGCGCGGGTGATGGGCGGGGAGGTGGATCAGTTCGAAGTCACCGCCGATATGGCTGCTGCCAGCAACGGCAGTATGCGGGAAGGCATCAACATGCCCGTCAATATCGACGGGAAACGTATCGGCTCCTATGGCCTTGCCGGTCCGCTCGATGCGGTTCGGCCCTTCGCCTATATCATTACCAGCCTTGTGGGATCCGTGATCGCTCTGCGCATACAAGACGTGAGCCGAACCAATCACATCTCGCGCCAGGTGACGAAAGCAACGGGTGTCGCGGCGGTAGCAGCCAAAGCAGCAGAGGAGGCCGCCAAAGCCATGCTGTTTCTGAGCGAGACGACGTCGCGGATCGGAGACGTTGCCACCACCATCGGCAAGGTTGCAAAGCAAACGAATTTATTGGCGCTGAATGCGACAATCGAGGCCGGGCGAGCCGGAGATATGGGCGTCGGATTCGCTGTCGTCGCTCAGGAAGTGAAGCTGCTGTCGGGTCAGACCGCCAAGGCAACGACCGATATCGGCAGTCAGGTTGGCAAGGTGCAAGGCGCGGCCAACGAGATGCGGCGTGCCATGGATGCGATGAACAACAGTATCAACGATGTCAGTGCGATCGTCACGGATATCGCGAGTGCAATACAAGAGCCAGGTTGAAGCATTGACCACGGCCTTGATCTCGCGACGGCGTTATTGCCGCGTTTGTTTGCTGGTAGAGGAAATAACTCGTCATGACCGAAATTAAGACCGGGGATGTCCCGTCGCGCGCCGTTCTGCTGGATCGTCTGCGTGCTATCGTCGGTGCAACTCATGTGTTGACCGTGGGCCGAAAGACGCGGCGCTATACGCGCGGCTTTCGCTGCGGCGGTGGTCCGGTGGCGGCGGTGGTGCGTCCTGGCTCTCTGGTCGAGATGTGGCGGGTGCTGAATGCGGCCGTCGAGGCTGGACGCGTGGTGATCTTCCAGGCGGCGAATACCGGATTGACGGGTGGTTCGACTCCCTGGGGGGAGGACTATGATCGCGAGATCGTGCTGATCAGTGTGATGCGTCTGAAGGGCATTCACCTGATCGAAGATGGGCGGCAGGTGCTCTGTTTGCCCGGCGCGACGCTGGATTCGCTGGAGAAGCAACTAAGTCCGCTGGGGCGAGAGCCGCATTCGGTGATCGGCTCATCCTGCATCGGGGCCTCGGTGCTGGGCGGTATCTGCAACAATTCGGGCGGCGCGCTGATCCAGCGCGGACCTGCCTACACCGAGATGAGCCTTTATGCCGAGGTATGTGCCGACGGTTCGGTCGGGCTCGTCAATCATCTCGGGCTGGATTTGGGGAACGATCCCGAACAAATCCTGTCGCGCGTCGAGCGCGGCGATCTGCCTGCTTCGGCCCCGACAAGCGCCTGGGCCTCGGACCGTGAATACGTCACGCATGTTCGCGACATCGAGGCGGAGACGCCCGCGCGGTTCAATGCCGATCCGCGCCGGCTTCGCGAGTCGGTAGGGTGTGCGGGCAAGCTCGCCGTTTTCGCCGTGCGGCTTGATACGTTCGAGGCTGAAAAGGATACGGCCGTCTTCTATATAGGCACGAACGATGCGGCTGAGCTGACGGAAATTCGCAGGCACATCCTTGCCGACTTCCAGAACCTGCCGATCAGCGGTGAATATATCCATCGTGAAGCCTATGACGTGGCCGCAAAATACGGCAAGGACACCTTTCTGTTCATTCAGAAGGTGGGCACCAACCGGATGCCCGCGTTCTTCGCCACCAAGGCCCGCATCGATGCGCTGACCGAGCGCCTGGGGCTTGGCACGACGATCTCGGACCGCCTCGCGCAAGGTCTGGCCCGGCTGATGCCGCAGCATTTGCCGCCAAGAATGAACGATTTCCGCGATCGCTACGAACATCACTTGCTTCTGCGTATGGGCGGCGCAGGTATCGCCGAAGCGCGCAATTATTTGAGCGACATCTTTCCTTCTGCTCACGGCGACATGTTCGAGTGCACACCGAAGGAAGGCACCGCCGCGCTTCTGCACCGCTTTGCGGTGGCGGGAGCGGCGGTGCGTTATCGCGCGATCCATGCCCGCGAGGTCGAAGACATCGTCGCCCTCGACATCGCGCTACGCCGCAACGATCGCGACTGGGTCGAGCACCTGCCGGCGGAGATGGACGCGAAGATCGAGAAGAAGCTCTATTATGGTCACTTTTTCTGTCACGTTTTCCATCAGGACTACGTGGTGAAAAAAGGCCATGATTGTCTCGCGCTGGAGCACGAGATGTGGAGTCTGCTCGACGAGCGAGGGGCGGAGTACCCAGCCGAGCACAATGTCGGTCACCTGTATCACGCCAAGCCTGAATTGGCGGGATTCTATCGAAAGCTCGATCCGACCAATAGTTTCAACCCCGGCATTGGCCAGACCTCAAAATGCGCCCATTGGCATTGAGCCGGAAGGCTCGTCTTTGACAGATCTGTTTGCGAAGTGCGTGGGGACGGCCGCCCTGTAGGGAGCAAGAAAATTCCTCCATCTAGAACTTCGCCTTGATGCCCGCGTAAAAGCCGCGCCCGTCGCCCGGCAAGAATGCCGCCTGGTCCGGACGTGCCTGATCGACGACCAGCGTCGATGATGCGTAGACTTTGTTGAACAGGTTGGTGACCTCACCGAAGATGCGGAAGCTCTTGTTGATCTTGTATTCCGTCCGGAGGTCGACAACCGCAAACGGATCGGCATAAAGCGTGTTCATGTTGTCGACCGGCATCTTTGCCGGGCTCCAGCGTACGGCACCCTGTAGCATCCACGCATCGGTTGCCTGAAATTGCAGTTGTGCGTGGACAAGATGCGACGGCGCACCCGCGAGATGGTTATTGCCGCGCAGTGGATCGTTGACGAAACGGAAATCCTGATAGGTGTAGGCCAAACGGGCCGACCATTGCTCGGTGAGTTTCACGCCGGCGCCGAGTTCGACGCCGAAATGCGTGGTGTGACCGGCATTGATGGCTCCGATCGACGCGCCGGTGGCATCGCGCAGGCTGAGCAATTCGTTGTCTAGCCATGAGTAATACACCACGGCATCCCAGGAGGTGCGATCCGCGCGGCCGCGCCAGCCGCCTTCCACGGTGGTCGCGGTCTGTGCTTTCAAATCGGGGGTCGTGAACACTGCGGCCGCCACGGTTGGATCGGCCGGGTTCGGCCGCCCCGCGCTTGTATTGGGTGTGCCGTTGATGGTTGCCAGCAGATCGTCCTGCGTCGGCGGCTCGAAGCTGCGGCTGCCTGCGATGAAGAATGTTTGCAGCTTGTCAGGGCGGTAGGAGAAAGCGATGCTTGGGCTCCAGCCGTTATAAGTGCGCGCATAGCTTGTGTCCTTTGTCGGGAGCGCGCCATTCGGCAAAAGCACCGTGGGATTGGCGGGGTTGTAAGCGATCGTCGGCCGCGTCGCGAGACGGTAGAGATCGTTGTTGTCGCGCGTTGCATAGGCATAGGAAATGGCCGGCGACAGCGTGAATTGGTGCCACACCGGCACGTTGAACCCGGCGAACAGCGCCAGTGTCTGGGCACTCAGATCGTTTTGGCCAAACATCGCGCCGGTCTGGCCTCCCTGATTGAGGTAATAGCCGCGGTCGGCCGAGCCGATGGTGTATTGCGCCGTGGTTTCGAACAACGGCAGCAGGGCAGCGGCGGGATTGTAGGCATAACGCACGAGCCCGGTGAAATCGCCGCCGCGCGTCGTCTGCACGCCCGATGAAATCGGATAGCGGAACGTGTCGTCGGTGTAGGTGTAGCCGGCTGCGAAATCGAACAAATGCGCGCCGAAGGTTGCGGTGGTGCGCGAGCCGACAAGGAACTGGCTTGCATCGCGATATGGCCGGTCGCGCACCACGTTTGGACCGGGATTGATGGCGCCGCCCGGCACCGCGGTTGGGCCCGTGAAGACCTGGCGCGGATCGGCATACATCGCACTCTTGGTCAGCGGGCCGGCGACGTCGAAGTCGAGCTTCGTATAGCCCATGAAGATACGCGTCTTCACGTTCTCGGAAATCGCTATGCCGACATTGCCGCCGACGTTGACGCGGTCCGATGAATTATAGTCGCGGAAGCCATCACGGTGGCTGGTGTCGAACTGGAACAGACTGTCGACATTGCCCTGCCGGTAGCCGGCCTGCCCGCTGGTGTTGATCTGTCCGAAGCTGCCGCCGCTCGTCGAGAATTGCACGCCGGGCGCGTTCGATCCGGTCGGCGACACGAAATTGAGCGCGCCGCCGTTCACCGTCGCGCCGAGGCGATTGGCCATGTAGCCGCGATAGACTTCGATCGCCTGAGCCTGTTGCGGATTGGCGAAACCGACGATGTAGGAGCCGTCGGCGCGGTTGAGGGGCAATCCGTTCTGCAACACCAGGATGCCGCGTTGTACCGGATTTTGCTGAAGACCCGACCCGCGTATCTGGATGCGCGGCTGATCGTTGCCGCCGAAGAAATCCTGGACCACGACGCCTGGAACATCGTTGAGTGCCTTGGAAATCGTGAGGTTGCCGGTGTCGGGCAATTCCCCCCGGGGGATAAGTGCGACGCCGCCCGGCAAAACATCGAAACGCACCCGCACGATCTCCTGTGTTTGCTCGGATGTGGTTTTGGGTGGGGAAGGTGTCACGGCAGGAGTAGTCCGTGCCGATCTTGCAGTCCGCTTCGACGCGGATGAAGGCTTCGGTTTCGATTGTTTCGGAGCCTGAACGACGATCGGGTCGAGTGCGATAGCCGTCCCCGGCGTTGCCGATTGCCCATGGACAGTGCCGGCAGTCCCCAGATATGCGGCAGTCATGCAGCACATCACGCTCAATCCGCCGATGTGCCTTGTCGTGTGATGATGTTTCGTCATGCAGCTCCCCCGTCGCTCCACGATGTATTGTTGAGCTTTCGGAGTGCGGCAAGTATCTGCGAGCGCATTTCGATTTATTCTAAAAGAAACACGACAAATATATCTTTTAGAATGAATCTGAATCTGCCGAGGAAAACTGATTCCGCGATCCTGTCATTGATGCGGATCAATTCTCGATCGCTAATGTTGAGGGGCGTCGGTTTGAGTGAGCATCCGGTTGAGCGAGCCTCCGGATGCCAGTCGCGAACGCGTGCACGGAGATTGTCGATTCAAAATCGTGCCGCTCAAAATCATATGCGCAATCCGGTGCGTGCGCGGGCGTTCGATAAATTATATCGTATCCATGGATATGGCAGGTATCCGGTATCGGGCTATTTTAGTTCGTTGAATTTGCTGTTCCACAAAGAAGGGGTGGGTCTTTTGGAGGATTGTCCGTCACGAAATTAAAGAAAGACCGTGATGGAGGTTGTCATGCTTACCCGCCGTAATATGCTCGTGTGTGCCGCTGCTTCGGCGCTTCTCGTCACAGCGCCGGCATTGGCGCAGGATTTGTCGTCCCTGCCGCACGTCAAGGTCAATCTGGTCGCGCCGCCCTTCATTCATCCGCACGAGCAGGCAACCAAAGCTCCTCCCAGCGTCATCCAGTTCAGGATGGAGGTTCAGGAGAAGGAGCTGGTGATCGACAATGACGGTACCAAAATTCACGCCATGACCTTCAATGGCTCAGTGCCGGGCCCGATGATGGTGGTGCATCAGGGCGACTATGTCGAGCTGACGCTGGTCAATCCCAGCACCAACACCCTGGCGCACAACATCGACTTCCACGCGTCCACTGGCGCGCTCGGCGGCGGCGCGTTGACGTTGATCAATCCCGGCGAACAGGTGGTGTTGCGATGGAAGGCAACTCGTGCCGGCGTGTTCGTCTATCACTGCGCGCCGGGCGGCTCGATGATTCCCTGGCATGTCGTCTCCGGCATGAACGGCGCCATCATGGTGCTGCCGCGCGATGGACTGAAGGACGAGGCCGGGAAGCCGTTGCACTACGACAAGGCGTACTACATCGGCGAGCAGGACTTCTACGTGCCGCGCGACGACAAGGGCAAGTACAAGACCTATGCATCGGCGGGGGATTCCTATCCTGACACGGTCGAAGTGATGCGGAAGCTCATTCCCACCCATGAAGTGTTCAACGGCCGGGTCGATTCACTCACCGGCAAGAATGCCCTTCAGGCCAAGGTCGGGGAGAGGGTGTTGATGATCCATTCCCAGGCAAACCGGGATACGCGGCCTCATCTGATCGGCGGGCACGGCGACTATGTGTGGGAGACGGGCAAGTTCGCCAATCCGCCCGAGAAGGATCTCGAGACGTGGTTCATTCGTGGAGGCTCGGCGGGTGCAGCACTCTATACGTTCCGTCAGCCGGGCATCTACGCATATGTGAATCACAACCTGATCGAGGCTGTGGAGCTTGGCGCGACCGCGCAATTCAAGGTCGAGGGCAAGTGGGATGACGACCTGATGAAGCAGGTTCAGCCGCCGTCTCCGATCAAGCCGACCGACAAACTTGGTGCCTTGCAAAGGCATCAGGGGAACATCTGATAGCGCGATGAAGGCAGGCAGTTTCTCGCTTTCGCGGGAAACTGCCGATGGAGGCTCGGCATCATGATGACTCTGTTTTCGACGAAAGCCATGCTCAAGATTACACTGGCCTCGTTTTTGCCGTTGGCTGCGGCCGGGGCACCTCTGGTTTTTCATCGGGCTGCCGACCAGCCGGTGACTGCGATCGACACCGTCACGCTTGCGCCTGCGGAATTCTCTTATCGCGTCGCAGGCGATTTCAGCCGCGGCCGGATGCCGGTGAACGCGCCGCTGGTTCGCTCGCGGCTTTCGAGCCCTCTGGTCATCATGAAGACAGAGGTCAGCGAAGCGGACTTCGGCCGTTGCGTGCGGGAGGGAGCTTGCCGGACGATCGAGCAGGCCGGTTCGTTGCGATCCGACGTTCCGGTGACCGGCGTAAGCTGGGAGGATGCCATCGCCTATGCGCAATGGCTGTCCGGGAAGACCGGCGAAGTGTGGCGCTTGCCGACGGACGAGGAATGGGTTTTTGCCGCCGGAACGCGCGCCAAGGACGATGCGATCGAAACCGATACGACGGATTTCAGCCAGCGCTGGCTTGCCAAATACGAGCAGGAATCCGCGCGCGAGCGCAATGGCGACCGCAGGCCGCGCGCGAACGGCAGTTTTGGCATCAACGAGAACGGCTTGCTGGATGTTGCCGGGAATGTCTGGGAATGGACCGACACTTGCTTCATCCGGCACGATCTGGATTCCAAGAATCGTCCTGTCGGCGAGGCTACGACAAATTGCGGCGTGCGCGTGGTCCAGGGTGCGCATCGCAGCTATGTCAGCTCGTTCATTCGCGATGCGCGGGGCGGCGGTTGCAGCACGGGCACGCCGCCCGACAATCTGGGATTCCGCCTCGTTCGCGATGATCGCTCGTGGTTGAAGCGCATGGTGGTGCGCGCATTCGAGCAATTGAAGCCTGCCGCCTGACGCGGGATCGCTACCGGCTTGTCACATACAAAACGGAACGCCGCGCGCGTGTCGCGCGGCCGTGGGTCATGTCGTGATCTGGCGATAGATCGCCGGCAGGGCTGCGGGAAGCCGCGCGATGTCCCGGACGATCGAATAGGCGCCGCGTCCGAAGATGTGCGGGAAGTAATCGCGGGCGTTCTCGTCGATGGTGACGCCGAACACCCGCAGGCCGGCCTTTCGCGCTTCGCGAATCGCCATGCGGGTATCCTCGATCCCATAGCGTCCTTCATAGTGATCGATGTCATTAGGCTTTCCATCGGTCAGCAGCAGCAGCAGCTTGTGCCGTTGGGGCCGCTGCGCCAGTTCTGCGCCGACATGGCGAACGGCGGCGCCGATGCGGGTATATTGCCCCGGTGTCAATGCTTCGATCCTGCGGATGGTCCGCCGGTCCAGAGGCTCGTCGAACTCCTTGATCGTTGAGACTGTCACGCTCGTGCGCCGCCGCGAGGTAAACGTATAGATGGCGTGTTCGTCGCCGCAGGCCGTGAGGCCGTGCGTCAGCGCCAGGAGCGCAC